>CAZYPJ010000001.1:0-8870 GCA_964649365.1 uncultured Anaerolineales bacterium
GAGAGTGCGTCAGTGACCAACTATGGCTGTCAAGGTTCGAGGGCGCTGATCGAGGCTGTGAGCTAGCTGCTGGAAACCAAAGTGGCGTCTTCCTGAGTTTGACATATAATGATATGGGGTTGTGTGTGGGGGCGAAGCGAGTTGTGCTCGCCCCCGCCCGAGTACTAGTAAGGACGAAACGAATGCCCAAGACGATTTTGATTGTGGATGACGAAGAGCGGATGCGCTCGTTGCTGCGAACCTATCTGGCGGCGGAAGGTTATCGAATTATCACCGCTGCTGACGGTTGCGAAGCCATCACACTCGCCAGAAGGGAAAAGCCAGACCTGGTTATCCTTGACGTGATGATGCCCAACATGGACGGATACGAGTTCATGAAGCTCTACCGAGCCGAGGATCACCAAGGCGCTGTGATTATGCTGACGGCGCGGGTCGAGGAGGCCGACGCTGTGCTTGGCCTTGAACTCGGCGCAGATGACTATGTAACCAAGCCATTCAGCCCGCGGGTGTTGGTGGCTCGCGTGCGGGCCGTGTTACGCCGGGCGGGCATGGAAGCCCCCCCGGCGGCTGTGTTGCGCGTGGCCGATATTGTTCTGGATCGAGGCACACGCCAGGTGGCGGTGAACACCCGCCCGGTAGATCTGACGCCCTCCGAGTTCGATCTGCTTACCGCTCTGATGGAAGCGCCAGGGCGCGTCTTGACGCGCGCTGAGTTGCTGGATCGTGTGCAGGGCGTAGCTTACGAAGGCTATGAGCGGACGATTGATGTCCATATTCGCAACTTGCGCAGCAAGATCGAAGAGGATACTCGCCATCCACGTTATATCGAAACTGTGTACGGCGTCGGCTATCGTTTCGCGATGGAGTGAATTTTGTGCATTCACTGAATACCAAGTTGGTTCTTGGCTTTTTAATAGTAAGCCTATTAGGGATCACGTTGGCGGCCGCCTACATTTGGCGGATGACCACTAATGAGTTCGGGGTATTTGTCGTTCACCAGAACCAAGCTGATATCGTGGACCGCTTGGCGGAAGTGTATAGGGCGCAGGGAAGTTGGGAAGGGTTGGTCGGCCAATTGAACGTGGATCCATTTGCTCCCCCCGCTCTGGGAGGGGCTGCGCCCGGCTCGAACGGCCCAGCGCCTGGCGATCCTGCGAGATACATGCCCTACCCGCGTACTCAAGCAGTTGTGGTTGATACCGATTTGCAAGTGATTCAGGGCGGCCGTGGGTATCGCGAAGGCGATACCGTGCTCTCTTCTGAATACGAAAGAGGAGTCCCCATCGTAGTAGATGGACGTGAAGTGGGGCGACTGTTGTTGGACTCGAAGGATTCTGGAAAAAACAGGCCTTTTGAGCGTTTTTTCATGCAATTTTACCTTGCACTTGGTCTGGGGGCGCTTGGAGGAACTTTAATCGCATTGTTGCTCGGCGCGGTGTTGGCCAAATCACTCACTTCGCCGCTCAGGCAACTCACGCGGGCTACACAGGCCATGTCACGAGGCGACCTGAAACAGCGGATTACCATACAATCACGAGATGAACTAGGGGCGTTAGCGCAATCCTTTAATCAACTCAGCACTGATTTGGTCAAGGCGCAAGACTTGCGCCGCCAGATGACCGCCGATATTGCTCATGAGTTGCGCACGCCGTTGAGCTTGATTCTGGGACACGCTGAGGGCTTGGCCGATGGGATATTGCCCGCCTCGCGCGAGACGTTCGATATTATCTATGATGAGGCGCGGCGGCTCACGCGTCTGGTAGATGATCTGCGCACCCTATCTCTTTCGGATGCCGGGGAACTGGTGTTGAACCGACAAATCGTGGCGCCCGGTGAGTTGCTCACCGCGGCGGCGGCGCGTCAGAAACTCGCAGCTCAGGCCCAAAAGGTCGAACTAACTGTTGAAGTTGCGCCCGACTTGCCCGAGATTGAAATTGATCCCGACCGCTTGATCCAAGTGTTGGATAACTTGATCAATAATGCTTTGCACCATATTTCAGCGGGCGGGTGCATTGTCCTGCGGGCGGAGAGAGATGGCGCCCAAGTGCGTTTGGCAGTCCAGGACAGCGGTTTAGGTATCGCGCCTGAGGATCTGTCTCGGATCTTTGAACGTTTCTATCGCACCGATAAATCGCGCCGGCGGCAAGATGGCGGCAGCGGCCTGGGCCTGGCCATCGCTCGTTCGATCATCGAGAGCCATGGCGGTCGCATCTGGGCCGAAAGCGTTGAAGGCCAGGGCGCCACATTCTATATCACGCTACCTGCCGCTCAACTCAATGGCGGCGATGGGTTGAGGCGTTAGCAACTAGGGGGCAAACGCCTCGCTGATCGCCAGCACATAACCATTGTTATCGGCCACACTGAATTGCTTACGCCCCCCGAAATCGTGTACATCCTGGACGATGATTGCTCCGCGCGCAACCAATTCCTCGTAGGCAGCCTCGACATCGGCCACGATCAAATAGAATACGACGCCATTCCCCTTTTCGGCGATGAACAGGCCTGAACTGGTGCCCAAGTCCACGGTGAACATCAAACTGACGCCGTCGCGCGAGACCCGCGCCCATTTGGGCGATTCGGCGTCGGGCCAGGTAAAATCGGGCTGAAAGCCCAGCGCCTCACGATAATAGGTGAGTGTGTCGCTCATATCGCCCACCTGGAGGAGTGGAATCAAGCATTGTAGAGGGGTGTTGGATTCGGGCACGATAGACCTCTTTCAGGGGCGCTGAGGTTTGACCCAATACATCTGGCCGTCGGTGACGATCTCGACCGTACCGTGTTCATCAGTGCGCCAGACACGGCAATCCAACGCCTCTATGCGCTCGATCACTTCTGGCGCTGGATGGCCGAAGCGGTTGTCATTTCCCACACTAATGATGGCAGTTTGTGGGGCAACGGCCTCCAAGAAAGCTGGAGAGCTGGAATCGCCCGATCCGTGGTGCGCCACTTTGAGGATCGTCGCCGCCAGCGGCGCATTACGCCGCAAGAGCGCTCGTTCGGCCTCAGCGTCTATATCGCCGGTGAGCAATACCTGACAACGATCCATCGTCAGCCGCATCGCCAGCGAGTTGGCATTGTCATCACCGTTGTTAGCCGGGCCAGCCTCGGCAAGAGGATGAAGCACTTCTAAACAGATTGCTGGCCCGAATTCGACGCGCAATCCTGCGCTGGCCGGGAGGGGCACGATCTGATGGGCGGCCAGTTGTGCATGCCATTCGCGGGCCAGCGCCCCGTCGCCCATCGCGGGCGATTCGAGTACCTGGCCCACGCGGTAGCGTTCGACCAGAGGGATCAAACCCGTCAGGTGATCGGCGTCGGCATGAGTGGCCGCCACCAGGTCAATACGGCGTTGCCAAAAGGGCAAGATTTGCCCCAAGCGCGAAGCAAGCAACGTGGGATCGGCGCCGCCGTCAATCAATGCCGTGCGCCCGCCCGGTGTGCGAATCAGGATCGCATCACCCTGGCCAACATCCAGGAAATAAGCGTGCAGCTTGCCGTCGGGCGCAGATAACGCTGCCGCCCAGACAAGCGCTGCGACCAGCGCTAGGCCGGGCAACAACGCTCTCTGTGCTCGCGCGCTAGTGACCCAGCGACGCAGCGTTTGCCATAGACGCTTGAACCCGCCCCATAGGACCAAAACCAGCGTGCCGTAAAAGGCCCAAACCCAGATCGAGCCGGTCTGGGGCGTGGATATTGAGGCCCAGGGCAGCGCGCCCAACCAGCGCACCACCAAGATCGTATAGCGCAAGAGAGGCCAGGCCAACCATCCCATTGCCTGGCCGGCGGGCGTCCATAAACAACCCGCTGCCACGGCCAACGCCCCTAGCGCCATGATCGGCGGTTGCGCAGGCAACACCAGCGCATTAGCCAATAGCGCCACCAACGAGATCTCACCGAAATGGTACCAGATCAGCGGCAGTGTAGCGATCTGCGCAGCCAGCGTCACGAACAGGAATTCTCGGGCCAAGCGCCAGCCTTGCGCCTGGCTATTGGCGCCCACACCTGCCACCAATGCTTGCGCAGCGCTTTCCAAGCGGGGCGCCAACGCGATCAGCGCCCAAGTGGCCGCAAAGGAAAGCTGAAAGCTGACGCTCCACACCTGAAGGGGATTGATGGCTGTCATCGCTAACGTGGCGGCAGCCAATGCTGTAGGCGTATGGCTGCGCCGCCCCACGATCTGACCGAACACTACAATCCCGCCCATCAAAGCGGCGCGCATTACCGGCGCCGACGGCCCTACCAGCGCCGCATAGAACAGAATGCCGCCCAAACTGGCCCAAAGCGCCAATCGTCGCCGAAAAGCCAAACCCGCCAGCAACGTCACCCATTGCGCCACAAAGCCGACGTTGTAGCCCGAAACAACGACCAGATGTGTCAATCCGGCGGCGCGAAAAGCCTCGCTCAGATCATCGGATAGAGCGTGGTTGCTGCCCAGCAGCACGCCAGTCAACAACCCTGCATCGGGGTACGGTAAAATGCGCTCAATAACGTCTCGCAGCATTGCTTTGGCTCGCAAGATATAGCGCAGAACGATGCTGCCCTCGCGCTCGCCCAGCGCGGTCACGCGCGCTCGCCGTGCGACTGTCAACACGCCGCGCGCGGCGAGGTATTCGCGGTAATCGAAATCATCCAGCACCGGCGGCGTTTCGAGTACCCCTTGTACGCACACTGCATCGCCATATTCGTAACGGGGATAGAGCGGCGCATTGCACACCAGTTTGCCGCGCGCGGATCTGCGCTCGCCAGCCGCTTCCACCTCATGGGCGGCGATTTCGAGTTGGGTGTAATCGCCGCGCTCGCTTGGCTCAGCGGAGACATAGCCCCATACTGTGGCCCAGCCATGGTCGTTAGCGGCGGCCAACGAGCGCTCGTCTATCCGTGGTTGCGCGAGGATGTAGCGCCCCGCGCCCAAAAGAGTCGCCGCTGCCAGGGCCACCGCCAGTGGTCGCTTGGGGCGCAATAGCCAGGCTGCACTCGTCAAGACTGCCGCAATCAACAACGTCATTCCAGGCGCGCGCCCCCATTCGCGCGCTGCGACGATGCCGCCGATCCAGGCGATAGTGAGATAGATGAGCGTCATGAATGACAACCCGATGTAGAGTTGCGAGGATTATAGCGGATCAGAATGTCACGAGTCCAGCGAAGGCGGGCAAGCCCATGAATTGACAGCCCCGCCTCCCAATGCCATAATTCTGTCGTGCAACATAAGGGCGCTCTGGCTCGTATAGTGGCCAGATGCGAGGAGGGACGACCTTTGTTAGAGAAATTGCGACGTGAAGTGTACGAAGGCAACATGATGCTGCCCAAGTCGGGCCTGGTCACCTGGACAAGCGGCAATGTCAGCGGGCGCGACCCCGATACCGGCTATGTGGTCATCAAGCCCAGCGGTGTGCGTTATGAGAGTCTGCGAGTCGAGGACATGGTGGTGCTCGATCTGGATGGCGTCGTCATCGAGGGGCATTTGAAGCCCTCAGTAGATGCAGCCACCCATCTGGTGGTTTATCGCCATCGGCCCGATGTGTTCGGTGTGGTGCATACCCATTCTCCTTACGCCACTGCGTTTGCGGCGGTGGGCAAGCCCATCCCCGTCTACCTAACGGCGATGGCCGACGAGTTCGGCGGCCCGATCCCAGTGGGGGCGTATGCTCAAATCGGCGGCGAGGCCATCGGCGAAGAGATTGTGCGCTCTATCGGCAAAAGCGTCGCTATCTTGATGAAGAACCACGGCGTATTCACCATTGGGCCGTCGGCGATGGCTGCCGTCAAAGCGGCGGTGATGACCGAGGACGTGGCTCGCACGGTCTATTATGCTTTGCAACTTGGCCAGCCTGAAGAAATCCCTCCCGACGAAGTTGAGCGCGGCCACCGCCAATATAGGGATCATTACGGGCAACGATAGAGCGGATGATTTCGAGGTGATAGGATGATGAACGAGAACCCTGTCAGGCCGGCTGGCGCCCGGGACACGGTGCAGGCCCACTTTGCCGATGGCGGCATTTATGAGGGGCCAGTGAACACCCCTCTAACGCAGTTTGTGGCGGCAGCCTACCCCGAAGCGCGTTATCCCATCGTGGCGGCGCTGGTGGATGGTGAGCTGCGCGAGCTGACTCATTGTCTGACGCACGACGCCGATGTAACCCCTATTGACACCACCACCAACGATGGGATGCGCATCTATCAGCGCTCGCTCATTTTCGTGCTGATCGTGGCAATCCGTGAATTGTTCCCTGATGTGCGATTGACGGTGGATCATTCGGTGACGATGGGTGGGTTCTTTTGCCAAATCGCCGGGCGCGAGCCGTTCACAGCCGAAGAATTGACCGCTATCGAGCGGCGCATGGGCGAGATCGTGCGGGCCGATGAGCCAATTGTGAGAGAACGCATACCAGTGACCGATGCGCGCGAGCATTTCGCCTTACAGGGGTACGATGACAAGGTGCGCCTGTTGGCTTACCGCGAACAGCCCGACGTACCAATCTACCGCTTGCGCGGCGTGCACGATTACTTTTATGGGCACATGACGCCTTCTACCGGCGTGCTACGCTGGTATGCTTTGCAGCCCTACCCGCCGGGGATCATCTTGCGTGTTCCTAGCCGACATGCGCCGACAACATTGTACTCGCCCAAAGACTACCCCAAATTGATGCGAGTGTTTCGCGAATATGGGCAATGGATGAGGTTGCTGGGCATCGAAGATGTGGGGTCGCTGAACGAAACCGTGGAACGCGGCAATATCCGCCGGGCGATCCTCGTCGAAGAGGCGCTGCACGAGCGAAATATAGCGCGCATCGCTGCCGAGATCGCCGCCAGGGCTGCACAACCAAGCGGGCCGGTGCGGCTGGCGCTGATTGCTGGCCCTTCTTCCTCCGGAAAGACCACGTTTGCCCGGCGTTTAGCAATCCAACTAATGGCCAACGGTTTGCAGCCTTATGCTTTGGGATTGGATGATTATTTCGTGGATCGCAGCGCCACGCCGCGCGACCAGTGGGGCAATTACGATTTTGAGGCGCTGGAGGCGATTAAGCTGCCATTGTTTAACGAGCAGTTGCTGGCGCTGATGGCGGGCGAGCGAGTGCGGCTGCCGCATTACGATTTTAAAACGGGCCGCAGCGAGGTGGGCGAGGAAGTGCGCCTCTCGCGCGAGGCGATCTTGATCATCGAGGGCATTCACGGCCTCAACCCGCGCTTGGTGCCCAGCGTGCCGCCCGAGTGCGTCTATCGCATCTATGTCTCGGCGCTCACCCAGCTCAATATCGATCACCACAACCGCGTGCCTACTACCGATACACGCTTGCTGCGGCGCATCGTGCGCGATGCCAGTTCTCGCGGCTATTCCGCCCAAGATACCATCGAGCGTTGGGAAAGCGTGCGACGCGGCGAGGAGAAAAACATCTTTCCTTACCAGGAAAACGCCGACATCATGTTCAACTCGGCGCTGGCTTACGAGTTGGCGGTGCTGAAACCTTACGCCGAACCGCTGTTACTGCGTGTGCCGCGCGGCTCGATGGAAGCGGTAGAGGCGCGGCGACTGTTGGCCTTTTTGCAGTGGGTTCGTCCCTGCCCGCCCGATCTGGTACCCGACAACTCGCTCTTGCGCGAGTTCATCGGCGGCTCGATCCTGAAGGATTTCGAGTTCTAGTCTATTCGAATCCCATCTGCGCCGCTGGTGTGACGATATTGTGGATAAGCGACAGCGCCAATGTGTGCTCGTTCGAGGTTAGGCGGTGAATGCGGTTGCGGGGGATGACCAACATCTCTCCCGATCCAATGGTCACAGGGCCAATCTCGCTGCCGATTTGTAAGCGCCCCTCTTCGACGAACAGCAACTCGTCGTGGTCGGGGTGGACGTGCCAGCTCGTCTCGCCCTGGCACCACACTAAGCGCATGGACATTTCGTCCACTTGCGCCAGAGGCAGCGGCGCATAAGGCCCGCGCAGTCGTTGTGCGTCATGGCTGGCCGACCACTTGGGCACGCCTGCGGAGGATTTGCCCGTCAGTGTGCGTCCATGGCCGTTCTTGCGGTCAGCGTCGCCTGGCGTTTGGAACAGCATCACAATGGTGCGGGTAGCGGCCGCAGATACGTGACCCAACCCGCGTGGGATCACGGCTAATTCGTGTTCCATCAAGTTCAGCCGTCCCCAGTCGGTGTCTAGGCTAAGGATGCCGCTGTGGACATAAAACAACTCATCTTGGTTGATGTGACGATGCCGTGCTACCGCGCCATGGCACAGGTAGAGATAAGCTACCATATGGTCAATTTGGGCGATTGGCTCTAGCGCAAAAGGCTGAACGATCCGCTGAGCGATAGCGTCGAGGGTGATTTTGCGCAGGCTCATGCAGCCAAGCTCCTGTGGGTCTGGGTCTTTCGATGGTTCTAATCCACGAGGGTAAACGCTCGTAGCATAACGCCTCGGCAATGGATTGTCAATTGCTGATTGGGCCTGTTGATGAATCCTTAACGGGGCGAACACCTCATTCAAGCGTGATGTTGCGGAGCAAGAAAACCAAACATTGACATCCTCAAAAAGTGTGCTTATAATGGAATCGTTATACTATTCTCGTAAAATAACAAAGGAGGCCCTCTGATGCCCCTCGACTCTGGTACGCGCCCAACCCGTAGCGGTGGCCAGGACCTCTGGCCCAAATGGATGTGGATTGCAGTGCCTGTGTTGGTGATTGTGGTGGTGGCGGGCTTGTGGTGGGCCATCTTTTCCGATTCTGGCCCAGCCACTCCTACTGCTACGCCCACGCCTACGATGAAGGCCATTTATTCGCCGCCCACACAGATGCCGACGGTGCAAAAGACATTGGTGCTCACACCCACTGAGACTGTAGCGTTGCCCACATTGATTATCCCCACGTTTACGCCT
>CAZYPJ010000001.1:8880-60464 GCA_964649365.1 uncultured Anaerolineales bacterium
CCTACTGTGGAGGGGGTAACGACTCCCACTGCTGAGGCATCTACAGGCGATGCCTCGGGCCTGGGCGTTGGCGTCAAAGCCAAAGTGACCGGCACGGGCGGATCGGGGCTGAACATGCGCGCCGGCGCTGGCACCGGCCACGCTCGCGTCAAGACGTTGGGGGATAACACCGTGGTCGAGATCATCGGTGGGCCTAAAGAAGCCAATGGCTTTACTTGGTGGCAGGTGCGGGATGAAACGGGCACGACGGGCTGGGTGGCGTCCAAGTATCTGACGCAATAGCCCTAGCGCTCGCCTCGATGTGTATCTTTCCCGGCCAAGGGCGCGGCGCGCTCTTGGCCGGGTTGTTGTTGCACGGCAGAGGGATTTCGCCCGGATTGGGGTTACGCTCTATGAATCTGGCGTGCGAGTAAGGAGGAAACAATGGCGCCGAACGAATTGCTGACCCGCGTGGAAAAACTGCGCGCGCTGATCGCCTATCATAGCTATCGCTATCACACCCTCGACCAGCCCGAGATCACCGACGCCGAATACGATGCGTTGCTGCACGAACTGCGCGCCATCGAAACACAGCACCCCGAACTCATCACGCCTACCTCACCCACGCAACGCGTGGGGGCCGAGCCGCTGCCCGAGTTTGTCAAGGTCGAACATCCCTATCCTATGACGAGCCTCACTGATGCGTTTTCAGCGCAGGAGGTGAGCGACTGGTTGACCCGCGCCCAACGTTTGTTGCCCGAGGGCGCGCCGCTAGAGTTTGTGGTTGAACCCAAAATTGACGGCCTGGCCGTGGCGTTGACCTATGAAGACGGCTTGCTGGTGCGCGGGGCGACGCGCGGCGATGGTGTGGTGGGCGAGGACATCACCGCTAATGTGCGTACCATCCGCAATATCCCGCTGCGCATCCCCGTCGAACCCAAGCTGGCGCCGCCCCGGCGGATCGAGATACGCGGCGAGATTTATATGCCACGCGACCGCTTTGCCGAGCTAAACCGCCAACGCTTGGAGCGCGGAGAGACCCCCTTTGCCAACCCGCGCAACGCCGCAGCCGGCTCTGTGCGTCAGCTCGATCCACGCATCACCGCATCGCGCCCATTGCGGCTGTTTGGCTATGGCATCGGCTATGTCGAAGGGGTCGAGATCAAAAGCCAGTGGGATGGGTTGAATTATCTCAAGGCGTTAGGCCTGGCGGTAAACCCCGATGTGCGCTTGTTCACTGATTTTGAGCGTGTGTTGGCCTATTGCCAGGAATGGATGGATCAACGCGACGCGCTCAATTATGAAGCCGATGGCGTGGTCATCAAGATCAACGATTATAACATCCAGCAACGCCTGGGCATTGTGGGCAACGCGCCACGCTGGGCAGTGGCCTACAAGTTCCCGGCGCGCGAGGCGACTACCCGTCTGCTCGACATCGGCGTCAATGTAGGGCGTACAGGCGTGCTCACCCCCTATGCGATCCTCGAACCGGTGCAACTCAGCGGCGTTACCATCCGCCAGGCCAGTCTGCACAACTTTGATGATCTGGCGCGCAAAGACATCCGCGTGGGCGATGTGGTGGTGGTGCAACGTGCGGGCGATGTGATTCCCCAGGTGCTAGGGCCGGTGGTGGGTTTGCGCGATGGCCACGAGCGAGCCTTTGCCATGCCTACAACTTGTCCTGTTTGTGGCGAGCCGGTGGCGCGTGAAGAGGGCGTGGTGGCGCTCTATTGCGTCAATGCCGCTTGCCCGGCGCAGGTGGTGCGCCGCATCGAACATTGGGTCTCGCGCGATGCGATGGATATCGAAGGTTGCGGCACCAAAGTCGCCGAACAGCTCTATCTGGCCGGATTGGTGCGCGATGTGGCCGATCTTTACGCGCTGACAAAAGCGCAGTTGTTGGCGTTGGATGGCTTTGCCGACAAACGGGCCGATAACCTGTTGGCAGCTATCGCCGACAGCCGCGACCGCCCATTGTATCGTGTATTGGCGGGGCTAGGCATCCAGGGCGTCGGCGTCAAAGCGGCGCAGAGCCTGGCGGCGCACTATCTATCCATCGAGGCTCTGATGGCTACGACGATGGAAGAGCTACAAGTGATTGAGGGAATCGGCCCTGAGAGCGCCGCCGGGATCATGGATTACTTTGGTCGCCCCCGGCACAGAGAATTGATCGCCCGACTCGCCGAGCGCGGCGTGCGTCTGCGCGACCAGGCCGTGACTGAACTTGGTCCCGCGCCGTTGGCAGGAATGACTTTTGTCATTACGGGCACGTTGCCTTCGATGAGCCGCGAAGCGGCGGCGGCGTTGATCCAGGAACACGGCGGCAAAGTGACGGGCAGCGTCTCCAAAAACACCACTTATCTGCTAGTGGGCGATAATCCGGGCGCCGCCAAATACACCAAGGCGCAGAGCTTGGGCGTGTCTCTGCTCGATGAAGCGGGGCTGTTGCGGCTGATCGGCCAAGCCGGCGTCGGAGCGACGCTCACGCCGGGTTCGCCGGCCGCGCCCGATGCAGACGCTGCCCCGACGGGCCAGCTCAAGCTAGGCTTGTGAGGTCGCGCCGTGGCTGATGTGCGCCTCGCGCTGGAAGCATTGCAACGTTCTGATATGGCGTCTTATATTACGTCTTGGCGCGCCATCGCGCCACGCCCGGCGCGCTATGCCGATCCGCCAGGGGCGCTCGATCCGCGCTTGTTGGCCATGTTGCACGCCCAGGGAATTGAGCAGCTTTATACCCACCAGGCCGAGGCTGTGCGCGCAGCGCTGGCGGGCGATAGTGTAGTAGTGGTGACGCCTACAGCCTCGGGCAAAACACTATGCTACAATCTGCCTGTGCTCCAGACATTGCTCAACGACCCTAACGCCTGCGCGCTCTATCTTTTTCCCACCAAGGCGCTGGCCCACGATCAATTGCACGCGCTACACGCCAGCCGTGATGTGCTGGGGCTCTCTGTCTCCATCGAAGCCTATGATGGCGATACGCCGTCGGGCCGCCGCGCCGAAATCCGTCGTGCAGCGCGCGTGGTGTTGACCAACCCCGATATGCTGCATGTGGGCCTGTTGCCCTATCATGCGCGCTGGCAGCGTTTCTTTCGTAATCTGCGCTACGTGGTGCTTGACGAGATGCATCACTATCGTGGCATCTTTGGCAGCCACGTGGCCAACGTGCTGCGCCGCCTGGATCGCGTTTGCCGCTTCTATGGTGGACATCCCCAGTTCATTGGTTGTTCGGCCACTATCGCTAACCCCGCCGAACTCGCCGAGAAGCTCACCGGCCAAGCTGTAACCGTCGTCGCCGATAACGGCGCGCCCTCGGGCGCCAAGACATTTGCCTTTTACAATCCGCCGGTCATCAATCAACAAATGGGACTGCGCCGCCCCACCCTCGGCGAAGCGCGGCTTCTGGCTAACCATTTCCTCGACCGTGACGTGCAAACGATCATCTTTGCTCGCTCGCGGCTGGCTGTCGAGCTGTTGCTGGTTGCTCTGCGTGACGACGCTCGCTTGGCCGGGCGCGCCCCGGCGCGACTGAAGGGCTATCGCGGCGGCTATCTCCCCGCCGAACGGCGGCGCATCGAAGCCGGCTTGCGTGATGGCGAGGTTAGTGGTGTGGCGGCCACCAACGCGCTGGAATTGGGTGTGGATATCGGCGGGCTGGCAGCCTGTGTGATGGCGGGCTATCCCGGCGCGATTGCCAGCACATGGCAGCAAGCTGGCCGCGCTGGGCGCGGCTGCGACGAGAGCGCTGCTATTCTGATGGCATCGTCGTCGCCCTTGGATCAGTACATTGTGACCCATCCCGATTACTTTTTTGGCCAATCGCCCGAACGTGCGCTGATCAATCCCGATAACCTGCATGTACTGCTCAGCCATGTGAAATGCGCCGTCTATGAGCTGCCCTTTACTTGTGATGAGCGTTATGGTGGAGAGGATGTACAAGAGATCCTGCGCTATCTGGCTGGAGCGGGTCAGGTGCGCCAGACCAAGGGGATGTGGTATTGGTCTGGCCCGGGAGACCCATCCCAGGAAGTGTCGTTGCGCACCGCCGACCCCAATCGCGTGACCATTGTAGAAGGCGAAGAAGATGGGCGCGCCCCGGCGCGGCTGTCTATCGGCCAACTCGACCGTGCCAGCGCGCCCGCGCTTTTGTACGAGGGCGCGATCTACTGGCATGATGGCCAGCAGTATCTGGTCGAAACGTTGGATTGGGAGGGCGGCTTGGCCCAGGTGCGCCCCGTGTCGGTGGATTACTACACCGAGGCTACTCGCAGTAGCAGCATTCACATTGAGCGGGTGATCGAGACCTATCGGCGCGGCGCAGCGCAATTAGCCTGTGGCGAGGTGACCTTTACTTCGCGCGTCACCGGCTATCGGCGGATGCGCCTGGGTAGCGCTGAGCATCTTGGTTGGGGCGAGGTGAACTTGCCCGAACAACAGATGCTCACTACCGCCTGCTGGGTAATGTTGCCGCAAAAGCTGGTGGATCAACTATTGGCGGAAGGTTGGTGGATGGGCGAGCAGGTTGGCTCGCGCGGTCCCAACTGGCCCCAACAGCGCGACCTGGCGCGGCGACGCGACCATTTTCGCTGCCGTTGGTGCGGCGCCGCCGAGCGCCCGGAGCGTCAACATGACGTGCATCATCTCGTCCCCTTTCGTGAATTCGGTTGGATCGCTGGCAAAAATGAGAACTATCGCCAAGCGAACCAGATTGACAATCTCATCACCCTTTGCTCCACCTGTCATCGTCGCGCCGAGCAATCGGTGGCCGCGCAAAGCACCCTATCGAGTTTGGGCCGCGTGTTAGGCCACTTGTTGCCACTCTACTTGATGTGCGACCCGCACGATGTAGGCATCCTCACCGAAGTGAAAGCGGCGCAAACTGGCCTGCCGACGATGTATCTGTACGACAACGTGCCCGGCGGCGCGGGCCTCAGTGAGCAAACGCCCGATTTGTTCCTCGAACTGCTGGCCAAGTCCGCCGAATTGGTGCGCGATTGTCCTTGCGCGGCGGGCTGTCCCTCGTGTATTGGCCCTGCGGAGCAGGGCAACGATCTTGCAAAGCAACAGGTTCTGCGCCTTATATCTGAAATACAGGATTCATCAGCAGATTAGCCCCTTTTCCGTGAGTATTTCGTGAGAATGTCATGATATACTGGGCTATAAAGTGAGCAAGCTGCCTTTTGCTTGCGCACACGCTCGGCAATGACGCCGATGGATTTGCAAGAGCGAACCTTTATAGATAGAGGCTGCTGATGATGAAAACACTATATGCTCACAACTTGAGCGCCCGCGAGTTCGAGCTTTGCGACGTTCCTGAAACCGATAGCCTTGAGCGCCGCGATTGGACCAATCTATCTCTGGCGTTAGTTCAAGCTGAACGTGACGAGTTGCGTCTTCAGCTAGAGCGCACCAACGCCGAGCTGGCAAGGATGCGCGAGCGGACGGTGCTTTGTGAGGGTCTGGCTTCGATTGGCGAACTTGTTAGCGGCGTGGCCCATGAGCTAAACAACCCCCTCACCACTGTGATCGGCTATGCTCAGTTGCTCCAAGCTTCGGGCACTTCTGATGAGATGCGCGCCGATCTAGACATCATCAGCCACGAAGCGGAGCGCTGCCATCGGATCGTGCAAAATCTGCTCAATTTGGCGCGTCAGAAAAAAGTCGAGTTAGGACCGGTGGCGCTGGATGAAATGATCCAGCGTACACTGGAACTTAAAGCATATGGGTTGCGCGCTGATAATATCCGTGTGACGCTAGAAACGGAAGCAACTCCGCCAGTGTTGGGCAATCCTTACCGCTTACAGCAGGTCCTGCTTAATTTGGTGAACAATGCGCACGATGCGATGGCGCAGGCACACGGTCGGGGTATGCTTACCATTGGTTGCCGAGTAGTGACGGGCAAAGCGACCCAAAAAGTGTGTGTGAGCGTAACCGACGATGGCCCGGGCGTCCCTCCTGGTGTGCGAGAGCACATTTTTGATCCTTTTTTCACTACTAAACAGGAGGGAAAGGGCACTGGTCTGGGGTTGACCATTTCGCGCCAGATCGTACAAGAAATGGGCGGACAATTAGTGCTAGACACGACCTATACGGGCGGGGCGCGTTTCCTGTTAGAGTTGCCGATAGACACATCGGGACGCACCCGCGACTCGGATATACCCCGAATGCGTGCGACTTGCGATTCCAAGACTCGCATTTTGGTGGTTGATGACGAGGTTGACCTGGCCGAATTGACGAGCCGTGTGTTGGCTTCTTTAGGCTACCAGACGCTCCATGCCGTCAGCGGCGAGGAGGCTTTGTCGCAATTGGACGATTGCGACCTGGTGGTGCTTGATATCAAAATGCCTGGCATAGATGGTCGCAGTGTGTACGACCATATCTGTCAAGGATATCCTCATCTGATCGGGCGTGTGTTGCTGACCACCGGCGACGTAGTCAACACCGAGACCAAAGGATGGGCTGAGGGTACCGGTTGTACGGTGCTGGAAAAACCTTTCACTATCGAGCAACTGGCCGCTGCTGTGGAGCACGCGCTGATCCTCTAGTTTCCCCGAGCGATTTGCCTGGTTCGCACATTTGTGCTATCATGGCCATTTGTCACCTCAGCCAAGGGGGTAAAATGCCCATGAATAGCCTCCGTCGCGCCTAGCCCCGTTTCACTTATCGTTCACTGCTGCTCCGAATCTATGCGATTCGGGGCAGCATCCCTTGCCCTACTCACCTTTCGCGCGCGCCTGGTTTCGGCGCGCCGCCCAGATGTGCCGCAAAGGATCATTGTCATGGGAACAATGCGCCGCTTGGCCAGTTATCTCCGCCCGTATCCGTGGTTGATCGCGCTGCTGGCCGCCAGCATGTTGACTGGTCTGGCTGCCCAAATGATTTTGCCGCGCTTGTTGAGCGTTGTCATTGATCGGGGCATCGGCCTCAAGAACATGCAAATGGTGCTCGTTTACACCGGCTTGCTCTTGGCCGTTTCTTTTGGGCGCGCCGCCGCTCACTGGTGTCAAGGATATGCGCAGGAACGCCTGGGGCAAGAGGTCATTCGTAAGTTGCGCCATGAACTCTATGTACGTTTGCAACGCCTCTCATTCACCTATCACACCATCAATTCCACTGGCGATCAGATGTCGCGTCTGACGAGCGACCTCTATTCGATCATGGACTTTTTCGGCTTTGGCCTGGCCGAGATGATTTCGTCGGCTCTGGTTTTCACGGGCACTACGGTGATGCTGTTGCTTACCGATTGGAAGCTGGCCCTGGCAGTGATGTCACCTATCCCCGTGCTGATGTTCTTTGCCTTTCGCTTTAGCGGCATCGTTGGCCCAGCCTGGGAAAAGATCCGCGAGGAGATGGGCAAGCTCACTACCACATTGCAAGAAAACATTAGCGGGGTGCGCCTGGTCAAATCGTTCTCGCGCGAGACGCACGAGATCGGCAAATTCGACATTCGCAATACTGCTACCCTCAGCGCCAACCTGAACCGCGCCGATATCGAGAGCCATACCTTCCCCTTGCTGACGTTCATCACAGGCTTTTGCTTTCTGCTGCTCTATGCCTACGGCGGGCGGCGGGTCATCGCTGGCACCTTGACTTTGGGTACGCTCTTTGCCTTCAACTCGTATATGTGGGGGCTGATCTGGCCGGTGCGTTTTGTGGGGTGGTTGATCTCGCTGGCGCGGCGCGCCACCGCCGCCGGGCCGCGCGTGTTTGCCATCCTTGACGCCAAGCAGGAAATCCCCGAGGCCGAGAATGCCCCCGAAATGCCCCCCATCGAAGGGCGCATCCGCTTTGAGAATGTTCATTTCAAGTTCGAAGATGGCGATGGCGCGCCGGTGCTCAATGGTCTCAATATGGAAGTAGAACCTGGCCAGGTGATCGCCATCTTGGGGCGGACGGGAAGCGGCAAATCGTCGGTCATCAACCTGATCCCGCGCTTTTACGACCCGCAAGAGGGGCGTATCACGATTGATGGCATAGATATTCGCTCGGTCAAGTTGCCCAGTTTACGGCGGCAGATCGGCATCGTGCCGCAAGAGACTTTCTTGTTCTCCGATACGGTGCGTAACAACATCGCTTTTGGTCGGCCCGATGCCGCGTTGGAGGAAGTACAGGCCGCCGCCGAAGCCGGCCAGGCTGCCGAGTTCATCAGTAAGCTGCCCAAGCAATACGAAACGCGTGTGGGCGAGCGCGGCATCGGCCTTTCGGGCGGGCAAAAGCAGCGTATCGCTATCGCCCGCGCCTTGTTGCCCGACCCACATATCCTGATTCTTGACGAGGCCACCTCGTCGGTGGACGCCGAAACTGAGCACGCCCTGCAAATGGCGCTCGACCGTGTGATGCGCGGGCGCACCAGCATCATCATCGCCCAGCGCCTCAGCACGGTCAAGAACGCCGACAAAGTGATCGTGCTCAAGGACGGCGTTGTCGTTGAAGAGGGCACTCACGAGGAATTGTTAGAGCGCGGCATCGAGTACAAAGAGATCTATAACCTGCAATTGCGCCCGCAGGAAGAAGCTTTCAGCGATCAGCTTTCGGCGAATTAACCGCTAACCGCCCGATCAAGGAGGGCATAAGTGGCTGACCAATACGAAGAGATCGAAGAAGTACAACAAAAACCCTTTAATTATGCCTATCTAAAGCGGATGCTCGCTTATACACTGCCCTACCGCAAGCAATTCATCGCGGTCATCGGGGTGATGGTCATTGGCAGCGTGTTGCGGCTGATGGAGCCTTATCTGTTGCGCATCGCCGTGGACGAAGGCATCACTGGCAAGAACGAGCG
Organism: uncultured Anaerolineales bacterium; assembly: GCA_964649365.1. GTDB lineage: Bacteria > Chloroflexota > Anaerolineae > UBA1429 > UBA1429 > CAZYPJ01. Next base: position 17,642 of record CAZYPJ010000001.1, read on the forward strand.
CGTGCTCAACATCGTGGCTGGGCTGTGGATGGCTTTTCAATTGATCGGCGCTTGGGCCGAATATGTTCGCATCAAAATCCTGAACCACACCGGCCAGCACATTCTGTTCGATCTGCGCCAGGAGCTGTTCAACCACATCCAATGGCTCTCGCTGCGCTTTTATGATGGCCGGCCCGTAGGGCGCATCATGGCGCGCGTCACCAACGATGTCGAAACAATCAATAACCTCATCAACGGCGGCTTGGTCACTATTGTCTCGCAGAGCGTGAGCTTGGTGGGCATTGTTATCATCATGTTCGTGCTCAACTGGCGGCTGGCGCTGATGGCCTTTGCCGTCATCCCTGGTTTGGTGTGGATCGTAGCGCGCCTGCGCCCGCGGATGGAGACGGGCTGGCGCAACGTGCAACGCGCCAACTCGAACATCAACGCCTATCTCAACGAATCGCTCACCGGCATCCGTGTCAGCCAAGCCTTTGCCCGCGAGCCGAAGAATATCGCCAAGTTCGACGAATTAAACAACAGCTACTACGACCTGTTCATGAAAGCTATCAAAGCCGAGATCATCGTCTGGCCCCTGGTGGATGTATTCGGCCAGATCGGTTCCTGCCTGGTGCTGATGCTGGGTGCGTGGCTGCTCATTCGCGGCGAGCTGACCGTGGGCTATATTATGGCCTTTACCGATTACTTGTGGCGCTTTTGGGAGCCGATCTCGGCCATCAGCCGCGTCTATAGCCGCGTGCTGAGCGCCATGGCCTCAGCTGAGCGCATCTTTGAGTATCTCGATACCAAACCCGAGATTTTCGACGCTGCCGACGCCTCGGCGTTGGGAGAGATTCGCGGCGAGGTGTGTTTTGAGAACGTGACTTTTCGCTATGAGGATGGCAAAGAAAATGTATTGTGCGGCATCAATTTTACTATCGCGCCAGGCCAAACCGTGGCGCTGGTCGGCCCTACCGGCGCCGGCAAGACGAGCATCATCAACCTACTGATGCGCTTTTATGACCCGCAAGAGGGCCGCGTGTTGGTGGATGGCCGCGACTTGCGCTCTGTGAGCCTGGCCAGCCTCCGCAGCCAGATGGCGCTGGTGCTGCAAGATTCGTTCCTCTTCTCCGGCTCGATTGCCGACAACATCCGCTACGGCAAGCTCGACGCCACGATGGAGGATGTCGAGCGTGTGGCCCAGGCCGTGCAGGTGGATCACTTTGTGCAGAACTTTGCCGACAAGTACGAACACCAAGTGAACGAGCGCGGCACGCGCCTATCGGTAGGGCAACGGCAGCTCATCAGCTTTGCGCGCGCGCTTCTGGCCGACCCGAAGATCTTGATTCTGGACGAGGCTACGTCGAGCGTGGACACCCAGACCGAGAGCATGATCCAGGCGGCCATGCACCGCCTGCTGGAGGGACGCACCGCGTTCATCATCGCCCACCGCCTCAGCACCATCCAAAAAGCCGATTGCATCATGGTGATCGAGGATGGCCGCATCGTCGAGCGCGGCACACACCAGGAACTCTTGGCGCTGGGTGGCTCTTACGCCCATCTTTATCGCCGCCAGTTTGCCGCTTGGCAGCCGAAGGACGCAGAACCGGTGGCGGCAGCATCGTAGCAACCCAACAAGCTTGGTGGCGCAATGGCTGCGCTGGGGCGCGGCGCTCCCGAAATCAACACCCGAGGGGCTTGTGACGCCCATCGGGTGTTTTGTTGACTATGACCTCACCATCATCGGTAGGTAAATGTAGCTCGGCGGTGAGGGCGAGGCCAAGCGCATGATGTATATAGTTGCGGCATCGGCCACATAAAGATAACCGTTCGCCGTTGCGACATCCACGATGGATCCCATTGGGAGGAATTCGATTTCCTGCGGGGCGGTGGGGTCGCTCACGTCAATGACGCGCAGACCCACCTGGTAACTGGCTAAGAAGGCATAATGCCCGTCCAGCGATATACGATAGGCATCATCATCTGTCTCGTGGAAACCTACCTCGTAGGGCTGGGCGGGATCGCGAGCGTCAACGATTGATAGGCCGTTTCGCTTGTTGGCCACATAAGCATAGCCGCCACTGGTAGCCACTTCTAGCGCCAATGGAGGCATATCATAAAACCCCAATTGCTGAGGAGCCGTGGGGTTATGCACATCGAGCACGGCGAGACCACATATCTCAAGACCGTTGCGCGCAGCATAGGCATAGTCTCCCTCCACAGCCAAGTCGCGAAACCACATTTGAGTGGGCGGAACTGCCGAACGAGGCGCCGACGGGTCACTCGCGTCAATGATGTGCAAATTTCCGCTACTACCAGAGGTGTAGACGTACCCTCCGACAACAGTCACATGGCGGATTCCGTACGAGTCCGAAGGTAGCAGTAATTTGGCTTTCTTGAGAGAAGATGGAGTCCGCGCGTCAACGACATGAACAGCCCCTCCATCGCATCCGATATAGGCGATACTCCCCTCTACCGCCACACATTCCGCGTCACCCATGGGGACATGTCCCACCACTCGTATGAAGTTGAGGTTGCTCACATCGATGATCTTGACGCCATAGTCGTCGTCTGCGAGATACACATAGTCTCCCTCTACCGCTAGCGCCTCCGGGCTGCTGATGGTGTGAATAGTGCCCATCACTGGCGGCATCACGGGATTGTGCACGTCAATGACTTTCATTCCCAGATGTCCACAGGCTACATAAGCGTAATCGTCAACCACGATTGCATCCCCAGCGTTGCCTGTGCTCTGTGCAGCTACCCAGTGCGGGTTGGTGAGATCATTCACGTCAATGATGTGTAACCCATATCCTTCTCTTGCGAGAAAGACCAGACCGCCTGATACTGTGAGGCCTAGCGTATGAGATGTATCATAACTCCCTAGGAGTTGAGGATCTGTGGGATCACGTGTATCAAGCACATACAGCCCCATATCATAGTCGGTCACATAGGCCACCTCTCCCACCACTTCTACATCGCTGACCGATCCCTGCGTGTCGAAGGAAGCCACTACTTGGGGCATAGTGGGATCGCGCACATCAACGATCCACAGGCCAGCCTCAAGGCCTGCTACGTAAGCATAGTTGCCTGCCAGAGTGATGCTGATGCCTCCTTGGGAGAGCGCGCAGAATCCAACCTTCTGAGGGGCTGTGGGGTCATGTACATCAAACACCCATAGACCGGTGTTTTCGCCTACGTAGGCATAGCTATCTCTGACGGCCACTGCCCAGACCATCTTGGGATCATCACAGAAAGCTATCTCTTGAGGGTTGGCTGGAGCGCTTACATCTATGATGCGTAACCCGGAGTAGGAAAAGGGAACTAGAGCATAGTCGCCCATCAAAGCGACATCCCCGGCGTTCCCTGCCGCCCGGAATTCGCTGATCAGTTGTGGAGTAGTGGGGTCGCTCACATCAAGAATCTCCATGCCGTCATCGCCGGAGGCCAGATAGGCATAGCTATCCGTTATCGCAACACGTGAAACCCACGAACCAGGGTCGAGATATGCACCTACCTCAAACGGCATCCCTGGATGGCTCACATCTACCACCATGAAGCCGCCTTCGCCGGCGGCCAGGTAGGCGTAATTTCCCACGACTGCCACACCGAGGGCATCACCCGAACGACGGCCTACAATCTGGGGTGCAGCGGGGTTGGTCACATCAATGACCCACAATCCATAGTATTCGTCGGCTGCATAGATGTACTGCCCTTGCAGCGCTACGCGACAAAATCCCTGGTCACGGTCAAACTCGGATGCACCCACTATCTGAGGCTCATCGGGCCGACGCGCATCTACTACCACCAGGCCATATTGCCCGTCAGCCACGTAAGCATAGCCGCCAGCCGCGGCTACGCCTCTGGCGCCGCCGGACGTCTCACAGAATCCCAGCTCTTGAGGGACGACAGGGTTGCTGATGTCTACCACGTGCAAGCCTTCGTAGGATCCTGTCGCGTAGAGATAGCCATCTGCCAGCGCCACATCAGTGATCCGGCCTTGTGAGGGAGGTTGATAGCTCCCTACTTCATATGGAACCAATGGGTTGCGAATGTCAATGATGCGCACCCCACCAGACTCGGACGCCACGTAGGCATATTCTTCGGTCAGTTTGACAGCCATAGAATTGCCGGGCGTATTGCATATTCCCACCCGCCGAGGATGCGCGGGAGCGCCCACATCAATGACCAGTAATCCGACACTTCCCGCAGCGGCATAGACATAATCGCCCGCTATAGCTACGCCTTGCACCAAATCGCCCAGAAGCGGCGTCTGGCCCACGAGTGTGGGGGCGGTGGGGTTGGATATGTCAATCACCGCCACGCGCTGGCCATAGCCGGCATAGGCATAACGCCCATGTACCGCCACTGATAGTTACTGCCCGCCTATCTGGCCGATTACTTCCTATTTGGGCGGCATTGCCTGCGGCGTAGAGGTGGGGGTGGCTGTAGGCGGCGCCACCGTTGGGGGCTTTACCGTGGGCTGCTCTGCATTCATCCCTAGCGGCCCGATCACCAGACAGATGATGAGTAGCAATCTATGTACACTGTCAATAGACGTTTGCTCCCCGTCGGGCGATTGCTATAATGAATGCGGTCATCTTGTGGAGAACGTGATGATTACCATCTCCCCCAACCGCTGCATTGGCTGCGGCGCGTGTGTCAAGGTCTGTAACGAAAGCTGCGGTACCCTTTCGCAACAAGGTACAAGGCAAAATCTTGCCGATCCGGTGGAATGGCAAATGAAGATGCTTGTGGCTGCGCTTTCCGTGTGGGGGTATGATATACTGAGAGCGGAAATTGTCTGTTGTACTGGAGGAGCAATGTCCCCCACCGTGCTCAAGGTCGGTCCTTATCGTTTCTTTTTCAACAGCCGAGAAGAGACACGGCGGCATATTCATATAGCCACTAGCGACGGGGTCGCCAAATTCTGGCTAGAGCCAGTCATTGCGTTGGCAAGTTATTATCGCGTCAACCCACAAGATCTGAATCGAATGGATGAATTGGTGAGAGAATATGAACACACTTTCCGGGACGCCTGGGATAAGCATTTCCTCCGATGAAAAGCCGAACTGCCAGATCACGGCAGTGACAGAGATCGGGTTGTGGTTACTTGTCGGTGATGAAGAGTATTTTGTTCCTTTTGCCGAATATCCACACTTTCAGACCGCGCTGCTGGATCAGATTTTTGCGGTCGAATGGATCGCCCCGGGCCAGGTGCGATGGGAGGCGCTGGATATAGATGTCGAATTAGACGCACTGATGGCGCCTGATCGTTATCCCCTGGTATGGCAATAGCCATCGAGTTTTTCGCATCGAGACCACTGCCAAGCAGCAGCTAGGAGGCACATCCCCATGATCGAACTCCCCGAAGCCGTCACCCTCGCCCGGCAGATCAACGAGACGCTGCGGGGCAAACGCATTGCTGAAGCAGTGCGCGGCAACACGCCTCACAAATTCGCCTTTTACAACCACACACCAGAGGAATATGCCGCGATTTTGCCCGGCAAGGTGGTGGGCGCGGCGCGCCACCACGGCAACAACATCCTGGTGGATCTCGATCCCGGCTATGTCCAGGTGTTGGGCGGGGGCGGCGAGCGCATCCTCTATCACACCGACGTCAAGACGTTGCCCAAGAAGCACCAATATCTATGGCGCTTTGAAGACAACGCTTATCTCACTGTCTCGGTGCAGATGTGGGGGTCGCTGCACTTGTTGCGCCCCGAGGAATTGACCGATCATCCGCACCTGGGGCCGGTGCGCATCTCGCCGTTGGACGAGGGCTTTACGCGCGACTATTTCCTCGGCCTGTTCGATGAGCTGGAGGAGAACGACGCTCGCGCTATCAAGTATTTTATCATCAGCAAGCCCGGCGTTTGGGGCGTGGGCAACGGCTACTTGCACGATATTCTCTACCTCGCCAAGCTGCACCCTCGGCGGCGAGCAGTGGATGTGACCGCCAGCGAGCGCGTTGCGCTCTATGACGCTCTCATGAGCGTCATACGTCGCGCTACCGAGTTGGGTGGGCGCGACGACGAACACGATCTCTTTAATCGCGTCGGCGGCTATCGGCGCGTTCTGGATAGCAGCATGGCTGGCCAACCCTGCCCCACGTGCGGCGTAGCGATTGAAAAGATCCAATTCTTGGGCGGCGCGTCGTATTTCTGTCCACATTGCCAGATATAGGAGCGACCATGATAGCGAACGACAAACCGATTGTTGCCATCACCATCGGCGATCCCGCCGGCATCGGGCCGGAGGTCACGGCCAAAGCCCTGGAGAACGCCGAGGTGTGGGCTTGTTCTCGCCCGTTGGTGGTGGGCGACGCCGGCGTGATGCGCAAAGCGGCAGCATTGTCCAGCGGCAAGCTGGCGTTTCGCGCCATCGCCGATGCAAAAGATGCCCATTACGACGCCGCTGCGCCGGATGTGCTCGACTTGCACAATGTGAATCTGGCGACGCTGCAACCGGGCAAGGTGGCGGCGGAGGCGGGCGTCGCGGCGGCAGCCTATATCACGCGGGCGGTGGAATTGGCTCGCGACGGACTGGCCGACGCCATCTCGACTGGCCCGATCAACAAGGCGGCGCTCAAGGCAGCGCATATTCCGTTTATCGGACACACCGAGATGATCGCTGAACTGCTGCATTCGGGCGAGGTGACGACCATGCTGGCCACCGAGGGGCTGCGCGTGGTGCATGTGACGCGCCACGTGTCGCTGGCCCAGGTGGCGGCGCTCATTACGCGAGAGAACGTATTGGGCACAATCCGCCTGACCGATGAGGGCTTGCGACAGATGGGCTTTGCCGCGCCCAGAATCGCCGTCGCCGCGCTCAACCCCCACGGCGGCGATGACGGTTTGATGGGTCGCGAAGAGATCGAGGCCATTGGCCCGGCGGTGGAGGCCGCCTGCGCCGAAGGAATCGCCGCTACTGGGCCAATCCCGGCGGATTCGGTCTTTTTCCGCGCTATTCGCGGCGAGTTCGATGTAGTGGTGGCCATGTTCCACGATCAGGGACACATCCCCATCAAGACCCACGGCTTTGAGCGGTCAATCACCGTGACGCTGGGGTTGCCGATCATTCGCACCTCGGTAGATCACGGCACGGCGTTCGACATCGCGTGGAAGGGTGTCGCTAGCGCTGAGAGTATGGTTGAATCCATCCGTCTAGCGGCGCAATTGGCCCAGGGAAAACGATCTCGATCGTAATCAAAATCTCTAGATAGGTATTGGGACAGGCGATAGATGTGCGTTAGCAACCGGAGCACACCTATCGCCTGTCAATTTTCTGCTCGCCGAATGACAGACTGCATCCATTTCCGGGCGCGGCGGCAAGATTACAATATTTTCATAATTATTGTAAGACCATTAACCGCATGTTATAATCGGGGAACAGCCAATCCACGTCGGAAGGGTGAGCTTTGTCTCTGACATGGATGGTTGAATCGAGCCAAGGAGCGCGCATGAGCGAGCGAAAACGCCTATCCTCTCCCCAATCAGGCTTGAGCCGGCGCCGTTTTATGCAGGGGATGGGATTAACCCTAGCGGCGCCGTTGGTGACGGCGTGGGCGCCTCGCATGGAACTGGTCGCGGCAAATCGTTCAGCGTCAAAGCCACTACGCTTGGGTGTGATGTTACCCTCGTCGCGAGTCTATCCTCAATTGGGCGATAATCTGCTGGCTGGCCTGATCTTGGGGGCTGGGCGCGAGGGGCGCGCCATTGAACTGGCGCGTGAGGATCTTGGCGTCGAGCCGGGCATGGCGCTCAGCGCTGCGCGTCGGCTGGCCGAGAAAGAGCGTGTGGATGCCCTATTAGGGGTTATTCACCCCGAGATCGCCTCTCGCCTGGCTCCGCTCCTGGCCGAAAAGCGCATCCCGCTGTGGGTGTGCGAAGCGGGCGCCAGCGCTGTAAACACGGTTAGTCCGTGGATCATCTACCACACGCTGCACTATTGGCAGGCGCAATGGCTGCTAGGCGATTGGGCAGCCCGCAATTTGGGAAAAAAGGCCGCCGTCGCCGTTTCGTTGTATGACAGCGGCTATGACGCGCTCTATGTCTTCCGGTTGGGCTTTGAGGCGGCGGGCGGTGAGATCGTGCAGACCTGGGCTACCCTCGGCGATGCTCGATACTATGCCTTCGCCGCCGCTATGACCGATTTTGTGCGCCCGCGCCCCGATTTCTCTTATGGGCTCTATTGCGGCCAGGCGGCGGCGGATTTCGTGGCCGCCTATGGCCGGGCAGGGCTGGCGGGCAAAATTCCGCTGGCCGGCTCGGCGTTCATGGCGGCTGATGATCTGCTACCCATTCATGGCGAGGCCGCGCTTGGCGCGATCAGTTGCTCGCCCTGGGCCAACGACGCGGGCAACGCAGCATATGCCGCGTTCGAGGAGGTCTATCGCGCACGCATGGGGCGAGGGGCCGATTTATTCGCAGCGTTGGGCTATGACACGGGGCGGTTGATCGCACAAACTACCGGCCGTGGGGCGGATACGCTTGCTCACGTCGCGTTCGCCGGCCCACGGGGCCATTTGACAGTGGATACCGCCACACGTCAAACGCGCGCGCCGCTCTATGTGCGCGAGGCGCGCTGGGTAGGCGGCGCCCTGCGCAATGTGACTATCGCTGAATTGGAGCTGCCTACCGATTTGGATGCCCGCTTGAAAGCGGCTCGCTCTAGCCCGCTCTCGGGCTGGCTGAATACCTATTTGTGCGCCTGATCCGTAGGGCAACACACGCGAGGCGTTACGCCGCCGCGACGGCAACGAATAGCACGTCATTCTGCAAGCGGGGAACGTAGAGAGGTGCTTCATGGCTGAACCGTTCCTGTCCGAGATTCGCATCATGAGTTTTGTGTTTGCCCCCAAGGGCTGGGCGTTGTGCAACGGTCAACTGCTGCCCATCAACCAGAACCAAGCGCTATTCTCTTTGCTGGGTACGACCTTTGGCGGCGATGGCTCCGTAAACTTTGCTCTGCCCGATCTGCGCGGGCGCGTTCCCATTCACGTGGGCAGCGGCCACACCCTAGGTGAGCGCAGCGGCGAGCAAGCGCACACACTCTCTATCGCCGAACTGCCCCAGCACACGCACGTGGTCAACGCCGCTAACGTTGCCGCCGCGACCGACGATCCCACTAGCAATTTGCCGGCCGTCGCCGGCTTGAACGCCTATGGCGCAGCTACCGGCCTGACGGCGATGGGCGCGAGCGCAGTAACCAACACGGGCGGCAGCCAGGCGCACCTGAATATGCAGCCGTTCCTGACGCTCAGTTTTTGCATCGCGTTGCAAGGGATCTTTCCCTCACCCACCTGAGGAGGCAGCTATGGCGCAACCCTACGTCGGCGAGATTCGCATGTTTGCCGGCAACTTTGCCCCCGCTGGATGGATGTTCTGCGAGGGCCAATTGCTGCCGATTGCGGAAAACGAGACATTGTTCCAATTGCTCGGCACCACCTATGGCGGCGACGGCCAGGAAACTTTTGCTTTGCCCGATCTGCGCGGACGCATTCCCATCCACCAGGGTGACGGCTTTGTCCTGGCCGAAACCGGCGGGGCCGAGGAAATCACCCTGACGGTGAACCAGATTCCCGCTCACAGCCACCCATTACTGGCGGCCAGCGCGGCCGAAAGCCGCGCCCCGGCGAACAAGCTCCCCGCGCGCGCACCAGGCGACCTGTACACCGATCAATTCTCGGCGGCAAACCTGAATCCGCAGGCGGTGTCATCGGTAGGCGGGTCGCAGCCGCACACTAATTTTCAGCCTTACCTGTGCGTGAATTTCATCATTTCATTGTACGGTATCTTCCCCTCGCCCACGTGATGAGGTAACCCATGGCAGATCCATTTGTGGCCGAAATTCGCATTTTCCCGTTCAACTTTGCGCCCACGGGCTGGGCCTGGTGCGATGGGCAGCTTTTGCCAATTTCGCAACACACGGCGCTGTTTTCGTTGTTGGGCACTACCTATGGCGGCAATGGCAAAAGCAACTTTGCCCTGCCCAACTTGCAAGGGCGCGCTCCGATGCACCCCGGGCAAGGGCCGGGCCTCTCACTCCATGACCTAGGCGAGACCGGCGGGGCAGAGACGGTAACATTGCTCGAATCCGAGATGCCCGCGCACAGCCACACGCTGCGCGCCACATCGGAAGATGGTGACCGACCCACCCCAACAGCGCGTTACTTGGCGCGAGGCACGAACCTATACGCCGCCGCTCAGAACCTGAACACGATGGCGATCGAGACCCTGGCCCCGGCAGGCGGCGATCAACCGCACAATAACATGCAGCCCTACCTGACGTTGCACTTTTGTATCGCCTTGCAGGGCGTATTCCCGCCGCGGGAGTAGGAGTAGGGTTCATGGATGCGACGCCCACGTTGCGGCCCGCCTCTCCCGAGGATGAGGCGTTCTTGTTTCGGGTATACGCCAGCACCCGCGACGAAGAGCTAGCCCACGTAACGTGGAGCGCCGAGCAAAAAGAAGCCTTCCTACTGTGGCAGGCGGCCACGCAACATCGCTATTATGTGGAAAACTATCCCGGGGCCGAGTTCCAGGTGATTATGCTGGGCGAACAGCCCATCGGCAGGTTCTATCTGCATCGCCGACCCGACGAGATCCGCATCATGGATATCGCCCTGTTGCCCGAACACCACCGCCACGGCTATGGCTCGGCGCTGCTCCACGCGGTTATGGCCGAGGGCCAGCGCACAGGCCGCCGGGTGACGATCCACGTTGAGCTATTCAACCCAGCGCTAAAGCTATACCGGCGGTTAGGATTTGAGCAAATCGCCGAGCATGGGGTCTACCTATTGATGGAGTGGAGGCCGTATGGCGCTAGATCAACTCAAGAGCACTGATTTTGCCCCCTATCTCCATCAGGTATTCGCCATCCATTACGGCGCCGCCGAGCCACTGCGGGCCGAATTGACCACAGTGACCGAGTTAGGGCCAGCCCCAACGCGCGAGGGCGCGCCCCAACGCGCGCCGTTCTCGATCATTTTACGCGGGCCGATGCGGCCGATCTTGCCGCAACGGATCTATCATATCGAACACGAACGCATGGGCGCACTCGATATTTTTATCGTGCCCATCGGTCCCGACCAAGCGGGGATGCGCTACGAAGCGATTTTTGGCTAGCCGCTCTCCTATGCGCCAAGCGGGCATCGAGGCGTTTGGCGACCTAGCGCGGCCCACAAGGAGATTCTGTATGCTCAACGTAGCCCGTACCCACAAGTTCGTGCGCGGTGCGCTCGTCGCGGCGTTGATATTGAGCCTGGCGCCAATGCCAGCGCAAGCGGCAGGCGGCGCGCCCCTGGCTGAGCGGCCGGCGCCGCGTCGAGCAGTAGGGCCGTCGAGCGCGTATGCGCCCGCGCCCCAGCCTACCGCCAAGCCAGCCCCGGACACTGCGCCCGGCCTGCAGGCGGTAGAGATCGTGGCCACCAAGCGCGACGCTTTGCAGACTGACGTAGACGCCGACGGCGTGGCCGACCCAGGCGACACGGTGCGCTATACTATTGTCATCCGCAACCAAGGCGGCGACGCAGCCGAAGGCGTCACGTTGACCGATACGATTGACGCCAACACCACCCTTTCAGGCGTCGTCAAAACGACCTCGTTGGCTCGTCCCGACGCTTACTCGGCCACCGGCAACACCACCCTGACGGTGGATGCCGCTTCGGGCTTGCTATCCAACGACGCCGACCCCGACGGCAGCGGCGCGCTGATCATCAGCGCCTATGACGCCGCCAGCGCCCAGGGCGGGCAGGTCGCAGTGAACACCACTACCGGCGCGTTCACCTACAACCCGCCGGTGGGCTATGAGGGGACCGATTCATTCTCCTACACGATCCGGGATGTGGATGGCAACACCGATACGACCACAGTGACGCTCACCGTTACAGAAATGGTATGGTATATCAACAACACCGCCGGCGCAGGCGGCGATGGGCGCTATGCCACGCCGTTCAACAGCCTGGCGGCGTTTAGCACGGCGCAAACGCGCTCGGCGGCCAACGACCCCGAAGCCGGCGATATCATCTTTATCTATCAAGGCAGCGGCGCCTACACCAATGGCATCACGCTCAAGCCGAACCAACAGCTCATCGGCCAGGGCGAGAACCTGGTAGTCAACGGCCAAACCATCGTAACGGCAGCGGGCGACCCCATCATTACCAACACCACGACGGCTAACGGGGGCGACGGCATTGTGCTGGCCACCGGAAACACGGTGCGCGGACTGACGGTGGGCAACACCAACGACGCGGGCATCTGGGGCAGCTCAGTAGGCACGGCCACGGTGAGCAACGTAGTCATCAACGGAACGGGAAAAATCCTGGCCATCAGCGGAGGGACGCTCGCGATGACTTTCGATAGCCTGGCGACCAGCTCAGCCTCCGGCCCGGCCATCAACCTGAACGATCTGACCAATACTTCCACCTTGACCAGCAACAGCACGACCCTCTCGGGCGTCGCTGGCGACGGCATTATACTCCAAGATTCGGCGGGGGCGACGCTCAACTTGGGCGCAGTTTCCATTTCGCTCGACGGCGCCGGCGACGGCATCGAGGCTGTGACCGACGTATCGGGCGCGTCGCTCATTTGCGCCAGCTTGGCCATCACTACGACCTCGGGGCGGGGCATCGCGGCGGGCAACGGCCTCAGCATTTCGGTCGGCGGATTGTCCAGCACTATTAACGCCGTCGGCGGCGCGGCTATCGAAGCCAACAACTCAACCATCAACGGCGTGTTCTCGTCAGTGTCGTCATCGGGAGGCAACTGCGGCCTGAGCCTGACGTATCATACAGGTACTTTGACGATGAACGGCGGCGCGATCAGCGGCGCATCGCTCCAGGGCGTCTATGTTTCAGGCGGGTCGGGCGCCATCACCTACGCGGGGAGCGTCACAGCCACCGCGGGACGCGCGGTCGAAATCGGCAACCGCACGGGCGGCGCAGTGACGCTCAGCGGCGCCCTCAGCGACACAGCCCAGGGCATCTCGGCGATGAACAACTCGGGCGGAACCATCACTTTCTCCGGCGCAACCAAGACGATCAATACCGGCGCTAACACCGCCGTTTCGTTGACCAGCAATACCGGCGCCACGATCTCGTTCACCAACGGCGGGCTAGATATAGACACCACCTCGGGCGCAGGAATCAACGCCACCGGCGGCGGCACGCTGGTCATCAGCGGCGAAAACAACACGATCAATACGACCACAGGAACGAGCGTCAACATCGCCAACACCACCATCGGGGCCGGCGGCGTCACGCTGAGCAGCGTCTCGGCCAATGGCGCGGCGAACGGTATCGTGCTGAACAACACGGGCAGCAATGCGTTCACCATCACTGGCGATGGGTCGTTGGCGCGCAACGGGTCGGGCGGCGTAATCCAGAACACCACTGGCGACGGCGTCTCGCTCACCAGCGCGCAGAATGTGACGCTGCGCGCAATGAACTTGGTAAATAACGGCGGAGACGCTATCGAATCGAGCAGCAGCGCCAACATCGCCTTGTCAGCGGTTACGGTCCAGAATCCCACCCGCAACGGTTGGCTGGCCACGAACCTAACGGGCAGCAGCAACCGCATTGATAACAACAGCCTGCTAACGCAAATCAACGGCGCGAATACATCAGCGGTGTACGTAGCCAACACCGACGTCATCCTGGGCAGTCTCACGTTCAATAACAGCACCTTTTCCAACCAGTCCAGCGCCAATGGCCAGGGTTATGTCGTCCTTTCCGGCATGGGTACGGCGGTCATGACGTTGAACGTAGAGAACAATTGCCAGTTTACCGGCCTCTATGGCAGCGCCATCATCGCCAACGCCGGCAACAATAGTAACTCGACGGCCGTCATCAACCTGAGCATCGCCGATTCGGATTTCATCAACGCCGCCGCCAACGGTCTGGGCAATATCGAGATGATGGCCTTGCAGAGCGGCGCAGTCAATTTCGATATTTCGAACAACGCGCTCGATAACATCGGCATTCCGCTGGGGGCTGTGGGCGTCATCAATATCCAAGCGATGGATTCAGGCAAGCTCAACGGCACGGTGGACTACAACGCCATCTCGAACGTGACGGGCTATATTGGCATTCGCGTCAACTCGACCATGACTGCCGGCCCGCACAACGTAACCATTGATCACAACACCCTCACCAGCATCGGACGCGAGGGCGTGTATGTCTATTGCTTTGACAACACCACCGACATGGACGTATGGGTCACCAACAACACCATCGGCACGGCAGTAGCGCCGGTGGGCGCCACCGCCCGCGAAGGCATCGAGGTGCGCTCGGGCGATGTGAGTGGCTACAGTGGCCCCTCGCAGCTCGATATCGTGATCCAGAACAACCAAGTGGTCAATAACGCTGCCTCTGACCAGACCCTTGACCTCGATTGCGAGGATGGCGGCGTGCTCAATGCTATGGTTGCCGGCAACACGCTTCAGAACCTAGCCGGGGGCGGCCTTGTTATGACCGCCGACACCGAACAAGCGGGATGCAACATGTGCCTGAACCTCGATGGCAACACCGCGGTGGGCGGCGACGGTTCTTTTACTCTGACCGAATACTCGGGCAGCACTTTTACAGTGTACAACCTAGCTACCGTTGCTTCGCGTAATACTGGCACGGTAAGCGTGGGCGCGGGGATCGCCGAGAGCGGCGTAGTTTGCTCTCAGCCTTTGGCCATGATGCTGGCGGCGCGGCCTACGGCGATGGATTCTGTAGTCGTCGAGTTGGCCAGCGAGGAGCCGATGATTGACCTTGCGCCAGAGGGCGTCGCGCCTCGATTGGAGCGTGAGATGCCAGAGCGAACCGCGTTGGCGCCATTGGCCGAGGCGCCGCTTTCGACTCAGGAAGCTATTATCACGGATGAACCGAGCGTGGTTGCTGCGACAGCGGACGCGGGCCTGCTCAGCGGCGAGACCGTGAACATTGGCATTGGCGTGTTGCCGGCGGGCAAAGCCATTACCGTCACTTTTGATGTCGTCATTGACGCCTCGTTCCCGGCCAGCGCATCGCAAATCTCGAAC
This sequence comes from uncultured Anaerolineales bacterium, assembly GCA_964649365.1. Classification (GTDB taxonomy): domain Bacteria; phylum Chloroflexota; class Anaerolineae; order UBA1429; family UBA1429; genus CAZYPJ01. The sequence goes on from CAZYPJ010000001.1 coordinate 32,651, forward strand.
CAGGGGCGAGTGGGCGGCAGCAATTTCACCACTGTGTTTACCGACGACCCTGACACGGGCGCAGCCAATGACGCTACGTTGACCGATGTGCCGCAAGCCGACCTTGCTCTGGACAAACTTGACGCGCCCGACCCGGTTATTGCCGGCGATGTGTTGACTTATACCCTTGCCGTCACCAACACAGGCCCCTCGACGGCTACGGGCGTGGTCGTTACCGATGTCCTACCCACTGGCGTGAGCGTGACAGAGACTTTGAGCAGTCAGGGATCGTTTGTTCAGAATGGCGATACAGTTATCTGGACAGTGGGCATTCTGACGGCCAGCGTCGCGGCCACGGGTGTGATTCGCGTGACCGTTGCGTCCACGCAGACGGGCGTGCTCACCAATACCGCACAGACTACTGGCGATCAACACGATCCCAATATGACCAACAACAGCGCTGCTTGTACTACTCTGGCTATGGAGCTAAACGATCCGCCGGTGAACACTGTGCCTGGGCCGTTCAGCGTGGACGAAGACGCCACGCAGAACGGATTGGCCTTTAGCATCGCCGACGCCGATGAGCGCGGGGCTACCGATTTCCGCTTTAGCCTGTTGGCCAATCACGGTGTGTTGACACTGGCCACTACCTCGGGTCTGGCGCTGGTCAGCGGAGCGAGTGGCACGCACGCTATGACCTACACTGGTACATTGACCGACATTAACACGGCGTTGGCCAGCGTCTCGTATCGCCTCGACGCCAACTATAACGGTCTGGATACCATTACGCTGACCGCTGACGATGCTGGACACACCGGCGCGCCCGGCGCTTTGACCGACGCCGATGTCATAACGGTCACGGTCAGCGCCATCAATGATGCGCCTACGTTGGATGTAAGCTATTCGCCGGCATTGACGGCCATCAACGAGGATGCGACGGATCCGGCGGGCGACACTGTGGCCGCTATTGTGGCCGATGGTTCGATTGCCGATGTGGATGGCTCGCCGGTCGAGGCCATCGCTGTCATCGGCGCAGATAACGCCAATGGCGTATGGCAGTACTCTACCGATAGTGGATCGAGCTGGCTGGCGTTGGGGACGCCCACCCAAAGTGCGGCGCGATTGCTGTCGCCGGACGCTATGTTGCGCTTTATACCGGTGAGTGACTATAGCGGCTCAGCGACGCTGAGTTTCCGCGCCTGGGATCGCACTACCGGACTAAGTGGCGGCGCAGCCGATACCACCACCAATGGCGGCGCCACGGCCTATAGCGTGGTCACCGATACAGCCAGTATCGCGGTGGGCGCCGCCAACGATGCGCCGGTGAACACCGTACCTGGCAGTTTTACCGAGATCGAGGATACAAATCACGCCGGTTTGGTGTTCAGCATCGCCGATGAAGACGCGGGGGCCAGTGCGATCCAGTTCACCCTCTCGGCCAGCCACGGCGGCTTGACGTTGGCGACTACTTCGGGCTTGACGTTTGCGGCGGGTGCGAATGGGACGCACGCCATGATCTGCACCGGCACGCTGACCGCTACCAACGCCGCGCTGAACGGCGTCATCTATCGCGGCGACGCCGATTACAGTGGCGCTGATGTCATCACACTGACCTCCAATGACCTGGGTCATACCGGGACAGGCGGCGCGCTGAGCGACACCGATGTCGTAACCGTCACGCTGCTCAGCGCCGATACCACCACGGTTTTGCTCTCGTCATCGGCGTCGTCGGTCTATGGCCAGGCTATTACTTTTACAGCGGCGGTCACTTCGCCCGTGGGTACACCCACGGGCGAAGTGGTGCTCCGCGATGGCGCTGCTACCTTATGCATCGCTGCTCTAGTCGGCGGCGTGGCTACCTGTACTACATCACTCCTCGCGGTGGGTGTGCATACGGTCACGGCGATCTATGCAGGCGAGACCCCATACAACGCCTCTTCCGATGCCATCGCGTATACAGTGCAAAAGGCGGGCACAACGCTGGCGCTCGCCTCTTCGGCCAACTCGCCGGTCTGTGGCCAGGGGATCACCCTCACGGCCACGGTCTCGGCGGCAGCGCCGGGCGCGGGCGTGGCCAGCGGCGTCGTGACCTTCCGCGAAGGGGCTGTCACGCTCGGCAGCGCAAATCTGGTAGGCGGTGCGGCCCATCTGGCGATCTCGAACCTGGCGGTGGGCGCGCATACCATCGTGGCCGAGTATGCCGGCAACAGCAGCTTCAATGGCGCGAACAACACAATCATCCAAACCGTCGGCAAGGCTGCTTCGGTGGTCGCGTTGACCTCGGCGCCCAATCCCTCGGCTTACGGCGCCGAGGTGCTGCTGGCGGCGACAGTGGCCGCCGCCGCTCCGGGTGCGGGCGCGCCGAGCGGCTCTGTCACCTTCCGCGAAGGGGCGGTCACGCTTGGCAGTGCGCCGGTGGTGGCTGGCGTGGCTACGCTATCGGTCTCGAATCTCAGCGTGGGCGCGCACACTCTTACAGCGACCTATAGCGGCGATGGCTGCTTCCAACCGTCGAGCGATAACGTGACGCACACCGTGGGCCAGATGCGCCTCGGCTTGACCAAGACCGACGCCCGCACGACCTGGTACGCCGGCTGGAACTGGAACTATACGTTGATCGTGACCAACACCAACGCGACTCCCGTTACGGGGGCGTGGTTGACCGATGTGCTGCCCGCCGGCCTGACGTTGGTGAGCGCTCCGCCAGGCGCGACGCAGAACGCCGATGGCAGTCTTACCTGGAGCATGGGAACGCTGGCGGTTGGCGAATCGCGAACCTACAATGTGTGGGTGCGTACCATGTCCACGGCGCGCGGCGTTATCACCAATGTCGCCAACCTCACTTGCGATGGCGGCTTGCCAGCGACGGCGAACGACGTGACCACCATCGTTGCGCCGCCCACGGAGCCTACGCCCACATCCACACGCACGGCGACCCCGACGCGCACAGCCACGCCCACGCTTACCCCCACGCCGACGGCGACGCCCGCCGACCTGGTGATTAGCGGTGTGGTCTATGAGAGAGACATGGAGTTGGGCGCCGGTATGAAAGACCCGCCCTTGGCGGGGGCCACGGTGCGGGCCATCGTCTGTGGGGATGATTTCGTCACCGGGACCGACGATGAGGGGCGGTACGAGCTGGTCATCCCCGCCAGCGCATTGCAGGGGTGTGAGACGCTGACGTTGGAAGTGAGCGCCGAGGGCTATCGCACGCTCACCCGCACCCTGACGATAGCCGAGTTGCGCGCGCAGCCGCGGCAGGATTTCACGTTGTATGACTATGCCACCGTGTGGTTGCCCGCGCTGATGAAATAGTGGGCGCCTACAAACAAGCCCGCTCTCGAATGAACGAGAGCGGGCTTGTTTGTTTGGGCCTTGTGCCCTAATTTGCCTTTTTATCGGGAGAGAGCTGGGGTGATTACCACCACGATTCAGTCGGCGAGATAGTGCACGTTTCTTCATAGGGCATAAAATGGCCCAACAGGCTCCAACCCCAGAAGGGGTTCAAGCCGCAACCTTCGCCCGTCTCGGCGTCGTAATACTCGCAGTTGCCAGCTTTCTGGACCACCTCGGTGGTATAGTGCGCCAATAATGAGGCTAGTTGCCCATAGCCGTAAGCGCGCAGCCCTTGATAAGCGATATAGTTGGTAGGAATCCATACCTTGGCGCGCCAGTTGCAGCCCAGATCAGCGGGGAACCAATCACGGCTATACCAGCGTTCGCTCTTGGCTAGGGCCGCCAGGGGATAAGGCGTCCAGAACTCGCGGGGATTGAACAAGTGCTCGGTGACCATGCGATGCGCTTGGTCGGGCGTGGCCACCCGCGCCCACAGCGCCGCGAACGACGATATTGACTTGACCCGGATCAACGCCTCGTTGCCCGTGTTCATCGCCGAGGCCCAACCGCAATGGCGGCTCTTTAGCTCCTCGCCAGCGCGGGCGTTGCCGTCATAGAAAAAACCGTCCGTCTCGTCCCAGAGCATGGCTCGAATGCGCTCGGCCAACGCCTCAGCCTTGGCGGCATATTCCGCTGCTACATCTCCCCAGTCATAGAGCGCGGCCAGCTGGGAAAAGGCGCGCAGCTCGCGCACTAGATAGCTGTTCAAATCCACGCCCTCGCAAAAGCGATCGAGCCAGTAACCCACGCGCTCGTGCTGGTTATCCATGCCGGTGTGCGGCGCGCTCATCCACTCGCTCAGGCCGTTGCTGGTGGCATCCATCTCGGTCAGCCAGTAATCCAAATAGCGTCTTAGCCTCGGCATGTAGTGGTCGTTGAGAATCCACTCTCTTTCATCGTAATGATTGATGACGAGCAGCGCGATCTGCGAGAGAAACGGTTTGACGTGCTCGGGATCGTGGCATGGGTTGCTGGGCACCGACCGTGAGATCAACCCCGACGGTTGCTGGTGGTCGAGGAAAATGGTCACGCCGTTGCGGATGTAATCGCTGGGCCAGCCCATGTACATCTGCACGATAGATTCAAAGTATTGATCCCAATCGTACAGTGTTTTGTAGGCATAGCCGGTGAAATAGTCACGGCCCGTGTCCGAGTCGCGAAAGACGCCGCGTCGCATCAACGTTTCCTCGACTTGCAACTTGGCGCGTAAGGTTTGCAAAGCGGGATCAAGAGCAAGTCGGTTCATGGCGTTCCTCCGAGTGGGCGTGATCTGACGCGCTCAGTGTACGATGAGGGCGGTGGGGCGTCAAACGCTAATGCAAGATGACATCCCATTGTTCTTCTGCTAATATGCGATTGATAGCCGATTCGGATACAATTAGTGGGGCAATATGATAAATCGGAGGACAATGTGATTTATGAACTGCCGCGCGAGGCTTACGGGCGGGTCAGGCCGTTGTTTCAGAGAATGGACGAGCACCTGGCTGTGAGCGCCATCCTCAATGGCGCGATTGCGACAAACATTTGGGTAGATGATCTCGCTTGCCCGCGCATCACGCTTACCCGCAGCAAGAGCCGCTTTTACCTGACGGGAGTCAATGATAACGCCGCCTTTAACGCTGCGCTCGGCGCATTGTTTCGCGAGACGATTTATCCCCAAGCCTTGGCGTCGGGTGATGCGATGTACGTTTTGCATTACGCCCCTGAATGCTGGGAACAGACGCTCAGCGAGGCGCTGAGCGATAAACAGCCGATGGTGGGCCGTTATCAGGTGTATTCGCTAGATCTGGCGCAACACGCGGCGCCGCCCGGCGATTGGCGCACTCTGCTGCCGGATGGCATCGTGTTGCGCCAGGTGGATCGCGAACTACTGGCTGAAGAGGGCCTGGCGCACCTGGACGACCTGCGCGAGGAGATGTGCTCCGAGCGCGCCTCGGTGGACGATTTCCTCGCCCAAAGCTTTGGCGTGTGCCTGGTGCATCAGGACGCGATCATCGGCTGGTGTCTGTCGGAATATAACACGGATGATCGTTGCGAAATCGGCATCGCCACCGACGAAGCTTATCGGCGGCGTGGCCTAGCTACAGCGATGACCTGGGCGTTCATCGAGCAGGCGTTAGCGTGGGGCATCCGGCGGATCGGCTGGGATTGTTGGGCCAACAATGTGGCGTCGTCGGCCACGGCGCGAAAAGCGGGTTTCGCAAAAGTGGCCGATCACTCGGTCTTGTTCGCCTATTACGACGAGGCCGAGAACCTGGCTGTTCACGGCGATATTGCCCTCGGTGAGGGGCAATACGCCGAGGCATTGCATTGGCTGGAGCAATCACTGGCGACTGGTCGCGCTAAAGGATGGGCCTATTGGCGAGCGGGGTGCGCTGCCGCTCGCTTGAGCCAACCTGAGATGGCGCTAGATTACCTGAACCAGGCGGTGGATCGGGGCTTTGCCTGGTTGGCGGGAATTCGAGATTCAGAGCACCTTGCCAGCCTGCATGGCGCGCCCGAATGGGACGCACTGCTGACGCGCCTGGAACGGTAACGAATTTCTCGCTTTCCCGGTAGATGCCTCTACCCCGACCGACATTCGTCGGTCGGGGTAGAAAGCTACTCTTTCCAGGTGAAATGATACGTTACACTCGGCGGGCTGAGCGGCACGCCATCTTCTGTCTCCGAAAATCGTTGCACCACCTTCACTTGCCAAGTGTATTCAATAGGATCGCCCTCTTTGGGGTATAGGTCGAGTGGAACGCGCCATGAGGTTGCTTTCGTCCATTCTTTATGCACATTTGCGGGATATGCAGATGGCCAAATTGTAACCATGTACCATTGATTGGTTGATAGAATGCCCACCGAAGCCCAGTTAAGCACGATATTGGCTTCGGTTCCCAGCATTACGCTGCGATCTACCGGCGCGAGCAAAGGCGGCGCCAGATAGTCGAACTCATAGGTGGGCCGTGGAGTTGGCGTCATCTCGATCACCAGCGATCCGGTGATCGCTTTCGTTCCGGTGATCGCGGCGACTGCGATATCCGTATTAGCAGTGGTGGGCGTCTTAAGGGGCGGGAGCGGCGTTGGCGCTGCTGTCACTCCGGGGATGATTAGCTCTTGCCCTACGCGCAACGTGGTCGTCATGCGGATGTTGTTTGCTTTGGCGATTTCTTCCCCATCCACTCCATATTTCACCGCCAGCGATCCCAAAAGATCGCCCGATTGCACGGGGTGGATCACCGGCCCTACCGTGGGGACGGCAGTAGGCGCGTTTGTCGCTGCTGTAGTGGGGGTTGTGATTGCTGCTGCGGTGGGGGCTGTTGTTGCGGGTGATGTCGCAGGGGCCGTTGTGGCCTCGGTCGGCGCCGGGTTTGTTGGCCCTGCCGTAGGAGCGGGAATAATCAGCTCTTGGCCCACCCGTAACATGGTGGTCAGTTTGATGTTGTTGGCGCTGGCGATGGATGCAGCGGCCACATCGTATTCTACTGCAATGGACCCCAGATTGTCGCCCGATGCTACTGTATGGATACGGGTGCCTATCGGCTCGGGCGTTGGCGTTACTGTGGACGTAGCCGAGGGCAGCGGCGACGGCGTCGCTGTTGGCGATGGAGTAAACGTAGCCGTGGGTCGGAGTGTCGGCGTCGGCGGCGTCAAAGAGGGCGTGACGATCAACATAGCCAACTCTGTGGCTTCTTCGCTAGGCAACGGCAACGGAAGAGGCGTGTTCACACCGAGGATAGGCGTTGGTGTGGCGGGCATCAGCATTAGTGCCGCCCAAGGCTTGAGCAACAACCCTGCGCCTCCCGCCGCCGCTAGCACGGCTAGGCTGAGCAGCACTTTCCAAGCATTGCCCGATGAATGCCCCTCGGGCGCTTGTCGCTCGGCCCCACAGATTGGGCATACGGCTTGATGGGCTGTCATACGTGCGCCACACGAGGGGCACTGCTCCGAGCGTTTGCGCGCTATCAGCGTTTGTCCGCAAGCGGGACACAGGGTAGCGTTGGGGCGCACCCTGCCGCTGCAATGGGGACAACGCAGTTTTCCTTGCAAAAAATCAAACATGACGATTGGCTACACCTATTGGGATTACGCGAGGTCGCCGGCCAGGCCTAGTTCCGCCGCCGCTGGTTTCAGCGCCTCGATGACAAAGCCGATGTGGTCTTCGAGCAGTATGCCCAATTCGGCGGCGCCCTGCTCGATATCCTGGCGGTTGACCGCCCGCGCAAAGGCCTTATCCTTCCACTTGTTTTTGACCGATTTGACCGTGAGATTGGCGATGCTCTTGTCGGGCCGCACCAACGCGCATGCGGCGACAAAGCCGGTCAGTTCATCCACTGCCCAGAGCGCTTTGTCCATCAGCGTTGTGCGAGGCACGCCCAAGTAAGGCGCGTGCCCCTGGATGGCGACGATAATCTCTTCTGGCCAGCTCAATTGACGCAAGATGGCGATTCCCGCCATAGGATGCTCGTCGAGAGTGGGATGCTGCTCATAGTCGAAATCGTGGATCAGCCCCGTTACAGCCCACAACTCCTCGTCCTCGCCGTATTTGCGAGCATAAGCCCGCATGGCGGCCTCGACCGCTAGGGCGTGCTTGATGAGGCTGGCCGATTGGGTGTATTCGTTCAATAGCTTCCAAGCGTCGTCGCGGGTTGGTTTCACACGATCTCCTTCGATGAAAGATGAGATGCTTCAATCGCCTGGCGCTGCAGCGCGATCAGGCGATCAATCCCCTGATGCGCCAGATCGAGCAATTCGTCCAGGCGGCGGCGCGCAAAAGGCTGCCCCTCTGCTGTGCCTTGTACTTCGATAAACTCGCCGGCGGCGTTCATGACCACATTGAAATCCACCTCGGCGTGCGAGTCCTCAGCGTAGCACAAGTCGAGCATCGCCTCGCCGCTGATAACGCCGACGCTCACCGCCGCTACTGGCATTAACAGCGCTTCAGGCCCGATCAGCCCTTGCTTTATCAGCTTGTTAAGCGCCAACACCAGCGCCACATAGCCGCCGGTGACGGATGCAGTGCGCGTGCCGCCATCGGCTTGGAGCACATCGCAATCTACAATCACCATCCGCTCGCCTAGCGCGCTCATGTTTACCGCAGCGCGCAACGCCCGCCCGATCAGTCGCTGGATCTCCTGGGTGCGCCCCGAGACGCCTTTGGTCTCGCGGGGGGTGCGCGTCAGGGTCGAGCGCGGCAACATGGCGTACTCGCCCGTTACCCACCCCGTGCCGCGCCCGGCCATCCAGGGGGGCACGTTGGCCTCGATGGTAGCGGCGCACAGCACGCGCGTTTTGCCAAAGGTAATCAGCGCTGAGCCGTCAGCGAACTCGAGTGGATTGGGCGTGATCGTTACCTCACGCAGGGCATCGTTCGCCCGACCATCTATGCGCATAGTTGCTCCTACAGGTGCGCGGCCATCTCGGCGCGCCCGGCGGCAAAGGCTCGCTGGTTCAGCGCCACAAAGCGTTCAGGCACGCGCTGACGGATCACTTCCAGCCAGATGTTTTCGGGCGTATCCAGAAAGGCTGATAGCGCCCCCAGCATAACCACGTTGTTCACACGGACATCGCCCAGCTCCTGGGCCAACTGCATGGCTGGCGCATAGATGCGCCGCCGCACCGCGTCGGCATAGGCCGCATCTTCATCGGCCTGACTGGGATAGACATCATTGCCCGATCCGACTGAGATCGGGACGATGCGGTAATCGTTGATCAGAATCACGCCGCTAGGGCGCACCTGTTCGGCATAGCGCAGCGCTTCTAGCCGCTCAAAGGCGACAAAGTAATCTACCTCGCCCGGCGTGATCAGCGGCGCATATACTCGCCGCCCCCAGCGAACGTGGCTGGTGACGCTGCCGCCGCGCTGGGCCATGCCGTGCACCTCGGACTTTTTCACATCGAGACCCATCTCCATGCCCACCAGGGCGATCACATCCGCCGCCAGCAAGATGCCCTGACCGCCCACGCCCGCTAGTAAAAAGTTGGTTGTTTGCGTCATTGGTTGCTCTGTCATGAGGCTTTGCCCTCCGGCGTGGCTTGCACCTGCTCGCGGAACAGAATGGCGTTTACCGGGCAGACCTGCGCGCAAATCTCGCAGCCGGTGCAAAGCAGGGGATCAATCTCGGTTTTGGGGCGGTTGTTTTTGGGGTACAACTGCTCGCTCTTTTTGAGCGCCGGGCAACCCACTCTGCGGCACGTGCCACAGGCGATGCACTTGTCCAAATCCACGCGCAACGCCGCATAACGCTTGCGAGCGGCGGGCAGTAGAGCGCACTCGCGTCGCGAGATGACCACCGATGGCTCATCCAGGGCGGCGCATTCTTGCAACGTCGTTTCGACCTGGGCCAGATCGTAGGGGTCCACCACACGCACCTGCTGGATGCCGATAGCCCGCACCAGCGCTTCCAAGTCGGTTTGATTGGCGGATTTCCCTTGCAGGGTGTAGCCTGTGCCTGGGTGTTGCTGGTGGCCTGTCATGGCGGTGGTGCGATTGTCGAGGATGATCGTAATGGTATTGCTGCGATTGTAGGCCACGTTGAGCAACGCCGGGATGCCGGTGTGAAAGAAAGTAGAGTCACCGATGACGGCTACATTCTTTTGCTCGATGCCCGCTAGGTTAACGCCGTGGGCCACGCCGATGCTGGCCCCCATACAGCCGCAACTGTGCAACGCGCCTAGCGGCGGCAAAAAGCCCAAAGTGTAGCAGCCGATATCGCCGTTGACCACCATCTTGAGCTTGCGGGTGATCGTGAATACGCCGCGATGAGGGCAGCCCGGGCAAAGCACCGGCGGGCGCGGCGGCAACGCGGGCAATTCAAGCTTGGGGCGTTCGAGGCGCGCGGCGCTATCGAGCAGGCCCGCCGCGCTGGCGCTCTGGCGCACTACTTGGGGCGAAAACTCGTCACACAGTGGGAAGATACTCTTGCCCTCGCAGGCGATGCCCAACAGTTTGATCTCTTCCTCGATCACAGGATCGCCCTCTTCGATAACGATCAGCCGCTCTACTTGGCGAGCGAATGTCGCAATCTGTTGTGCGGGCGCAGGGTAGGTCATCCCCAGGCGCAAAAAGGAGGCGTTGGGGAACACCTCTTTGGCGTATTGGTAAGCCACTCCGCAAGTGACGATGCCCAGGCTTCGGTCGCCCAATTCCATCCGGTTGTAAGTGAAATCGTTGGCGAACGCGGCGATGCGTTGCACCCGCTCTTCCATCACCACATGGCGCTTGCGCGCATTGGCGGGAACCATGACGTATTTGCTCGCGTCAATGCGATAAGAGGGCTTGCCGCGCTGCATTGCGAGGTCGCGATCCGGCCCCAGCTCGACGATGCTATCAGAGTGGGCGATCCGCGTCGTGAGGCGCAATAATACGGGCGTATCAAACCGTTCGCTCAGCTCGAACGCAGCGGCGACCATATCTTTGGCTTCCTGGCTGTCGCTCGGCTCGATGCAGGGCGTGCGCGCGAACTTGGCATAGCGGCGGCTGTCCTGCTCGCCCTGAGAACTGTGCATACCGGGGTCGTCGGCTACTACCAACACCATACCGGCTTCCAGGCCGGTGATCGCAGCATAAAACAAGGCGTCGGCGGCCACGTTGAGGCCCACGTGCTTCATCACCGTCATCGAACGCGCACCGGCGTAAGCAGCGCCGATGGCCACGTCGGTAGCCACTTTTTCATTGGGGCACCATTCGGCGTATATGCCGGGCATAGGGGCCAGGGTCTCGAGGATCTCGGTGCTGGGCGTGCCCGGGTAGCCGGCGGCCACTACTACGCCCGCCTCCCACGCGCCGCGCGCCAAAGCTTCGTCGCCGGAGAGTAGTCGCTTCAAACCGTTGCCTCCTGGAAGGGATGATGTACAGAGATGAGACTGCTCAGAGCGAGCGCAGAATCTCGTCCTGGAGCGCCCACATGGCTTCACGCTCTTGGTCGTCGGCGTGATCGTAGCCTATCAGGTGCAAACAGCCGTGGACAATCAGCAATGCCAACTCCTGCTCTACGCTTTCGCTTCGTTCAGTAGCTTGGGCCAGCGCCGTAGGGTATGAAACGATTACATCGCCCAGATATGACTCTAATTCGTCGGGGATAACAAAATCTCCCTCGTCATTGCCCTCATTGGCTGCAAAAGAGAGCACATCGGTGGGGCGATCTTCGTCGAGATAGTCGCGATTGAGCCGCTGGATTTCGTCATCGTCGGTGATGACCACCGTCACAGCGGATTCGGCGGGCTGCGCCTCTCGTTCGAGCACAGCCTGAACCACATGAACGATTTGCTCGGCGCTGACAAGCTCGGCATAGGCGGGCGCGATCTGAACGTCAATTTCGTAGGATGGCATAGAGGGTGCTTTCTGCTAGAGGTCAATCAGATTTGCTAGTTCGTCGCTGCGTCCTTCTTCGACGGCGGCTATGCGTTCAGCATAGACGCCGCGATATGGAGCGGGCAATAGCAGGCCAATACGCATCATAATCAAATCCGCCAGTTCTTGCAGCTCGTCAACGGAGGGCTTGTGGTCGAATGCGGGCAGACGAAAAGGTTTGCCCACAATCACCTGGAGTGTGGGGCGCTTGAAGTGCAGCCAATCACGCAGCCGCTCGACGCCCCAAAAGGTAATGGGCACGATAGCAGCGTTGGTGCGCGTCGCCAAATAAGCGACGCCCGCCTTGGCGCGCTGCATCCCGCCGGTGCGGCTGCGAGTGCCCTCGGGGGCGATGGCCAGTACGCCGCCGGCATTGAGTACATCCTGGCACGCTTTGAGCGCCACCCGATCCACCTCGCCGCGCTGTACAAAGATCACTCCGGCCAAACGCAGCAACGTGCCGATAAAAGCATTGTTTTGCCATTTTTCGGCGGCCAGAGTGACGATCTGTCGCTGCACCACCGGCGCGACGGCCAACGGATCGAGCAGGTGAAGGTGATTGACGACAATGATCGTCGGTCCCTGCGCCGGGAAATTGGCCGCGCCGCTTACTTGATAGCGATATAACAGATTCATCACAAACCCAAAGAACCACTGTATGGCGCGATAGATCGCCAGGCTCTTTTGGAAAAAGACGACGCGCTTGGGTCTCGCAGAGACTGATGCCGTCATGCATCCTACTTTCTGGATTTTGCCCCGACGCCATGCAGCGCCAGATGAACCACTATATCATCTCACAGCAGCATTGTACCACACTCTGGCCTGAAGGCAAGGCGCGTATTACGTTAACGCCATTCGGCGTCGTCGTAGCGATTGCGCCGTCGGCCCAAGTGCGATATAATCCCCGCGAATTCACGATGGTCGTAGAGCCTATCAAACACAGGACGTGGAGCAGGCCAAGTCGAGAATGGGTTTTGCTGGCAGCGATGGTGGTCGTCGCCGCCTTTTTGCGTTTTGTGGCACTCGATACGCTGCCGCCGGGTCTCTATCGTGACGAGGCGTACAACGGCCTCGATGCGCTGGATGTGCTGCGCGGGCAGACGCCGCTCTTTTTCGAGGCCAATAACGGTCGTGAGCCATTGTTCATCTATTTGGAGGCGCTGGGTGTGGCGCTTCTGGGACGCTCGCCTGGGGCCTTACGTATCGTCTCGGCAATGGTGGGCGCGCTCACCATCCCAGTGTTTTATTGGCTTACACGCGAGCTGTTCGGACGACGTGTAGCTACCTATACCGCTATCTTGGCGCTCACCACTGTGTGGACGCTGAACCTGAGCCGCGTTGCCTTTCGCGCGGTGACGCTGCCGCCGATAGCGGCGGTCGCGTTGGCGCTGTTGTGGCGCGGGCTGGCGCAGCGCCGACCGGGGTGCATGGTGTTGGCAGGCGCAGTCTATGGCCTGACCTTTTACACCTACTTGGCGGCGCGATTCAGCATTGTGGCGCTAGCGGTATTTATCGTCTATTGTGCGATTTGGCGTCGCGAGCGATTTTGGTTACGTGGATGGTTTTGCTTTGCGGCGGCGGCGCTGGTCATCGCTGCTCCATTGGGTGTGTATTTTTTGGCGCACTGGGATGTGATGATGGCGCGCGCCGGGCAGGTCTCGGTGTTCAGCGAGGCCATCAACCATGGCGATCTGCGGGGCACGTTGCTGCGCCACGTGGGTCGCGTCGCGCGAGGGTTCTTCTATCGGGGCGATTTCATCCCCCGGCACAATGTGCCGCTGCGGCCCGTGTTCGACCCGCTAATCGGTTTGGCATTCTTGGCGGGGATCGGGCTGGCGCTCTATCGGGCGCGGCGCGATGCGGCGTATGGTTTGACGCTGATCTGGTTTGGCGTGATGCTGTTGCCCACGATATTGGCCGAAGATGCACCACACATGCTGCGCGGCTCGGGCGTTCTGCCAACCTTGTTCATCCTGCCGGCGCTGGGCCTGGCCGAGTTTGTCTATTGGATGGAGCGTAAGGGGCGGGCGATGCTGGCCTATGCGCTCATCGGCGCGGTACTGGCTTTCAGCGCGGGGCAGAGCGTGGCGGCTTATGCTCGTCATCTGCACAGCGAGGCTGTCTATTACAATTTTGAGGCTGGCGCCACTGAACTAGCTGTCGAGATCAACCGTTATCTCGGCAGCGGCTGGCAGGGCCAGGGGCTGAGCGCCGCCAATAGTACGCCCCGCCAGGATCGGCAGGTCTATCTGGCGTCCCGATTGTGGCGCGATTGGCCCTCGGTGCGATTTCTGTGCGCTGCGAGCGATGCGCTGGTCGTTTTGCCCGAACGAGGAGTTGCGCCTAAACCGAACGCACCCGATGTGATGTTGGCGCTGTGGCCCTTTGAGCCGCGCGATGAGGCGTTGGCCCTTTTGCCGTCCAACCGCATGATCTCAGTGCGTGAGGGGGCGCGTGAGCGAGGCGACTTGGAGAAAGAAAGCCGCCTGCTTTACGTGTTGTGGCGCAGCGAGCCACCCGATAATGCGCCGCGCAACGTCGAGCGCAACTTCGAGCAGGGTATTCGCCTGTTAGGTTACCGTATCCAGCCCAGCGCCGATGAGCAAACGCTGACTGTGAGCCTTTATTGGCAGGCGATGCAATCCGTCGCTGAGAACTATACTGTGTTCTGCCACATCGTGAGTGGCGGCGGGTTGATCGGCCAACATGACAGTTCGCCCGCGGGTGGCTATTACGCCACTATGGAATGGCGACCGGGTGACATCGTCGAGGATCGCCATAAGGTTGCGCTGTCATCGCCTTACGATCCAAGCTGCCAAGTCATCGTGGGTCTTTATCGCTTAGAGACGATGCAACGCCTAGCCGTGCTCGATGCGGCGGGCGCGCCTACATCAGAAACGAGTCTGACGCTCAAATAGATTGCTTATGGCCAGGAGGAAATCGAATGCGCCGAGTATCAATCATTGCTGTTCTGCTGTTGTTGCTGCTCGCCCTGGTGATAGGCGCTTTGCCCGGCGTACAGGCAGGCTGCGCGGGGAACGCCTTGCCCAACGGCGACTTCGAGGCCGGCTTTTCGGAGCGCGGATCGGGCGAGGTGACGGTGGCCAACCAGTGGACGCCCTATTGGCAGGACGGCCCCGACCAGGACAAAGGTATGAATCGTCGCCCTGAATACAAGGCGGAGGACGCCAATCGCTACGGCCGGCAGCGCGTCAAGGAAGGCAATTACGCCCAAAAAAGGGGCAACAACTATGCCACTCATCATGGGGGCGTCTATCAACGGGTCGGCGTCCCGGCGGGCAGCCAGGTGAGCGTTCATGTCTGGGCGCAGGCCTGGAGTTCGGAAAAGGATGATCCCAAGTCCGTGTCGGATGGGGCGTATGGCCTCTCCATCGGCCTGGATCCAACCGGCGGCGCCGATTGGACTTCGTCCAATATCATTTGGTCGGAACGCAATGGCGCGCTGAATACCTGGGTTGAGTTTACGCTGGCGGCGCAAGCTCAAGGCGATGCTGTGACCATCTATCTGCGCGGCGACGCCGAGTGGCCCGTAAAGCACAATGACGCCTATTTCGATGATGTGTGCCTTACGGTCTCGGCCCCGCAACCTACGGCCAAACCTACCAGCAAACCTCAGCCCACCAACCCGCCTGCGCCCAAGCCTTCGGCTACGCCCGAAACCGAGCCGACCGAGGCGCCGACTGAGGCGGCTGAAGCGCCTACTGCGCCCGCGCCCACCGACACGCCTGCTACGGGAGCGCTTCGCGTGGTCGTCTTTGAGGACAAGAACGGAAATGGTTTGCGCGACGCCGATGAGCCGCTGTTGCCCAACGCTCGCATCACTCTGCTCAATATGCAACGCGCGCCGGTGGCGAGCCACACGACTCAGGGCGGCTCGGAGCAAGTGACTTTTGCGTCGCTGGCGCCGGGTGACTATATTCTTACCGAGCGAGATCCGGATGGGTACGAATCCACTTCGCCCAACGAGTGGGCCGTCACCGTTCTCGCCGGAGCGCAAAAGGAGTTGACTTTTGGCGACCGCGCTATCCCGGTGTCGCCGACGCTCACCGCCGAGCCGAGCGCTACGCCGCTTCCGCCCACCGAAGCCCCGGCGACAGCCACACCGGTACCCGTCAAGGCTGCTGGCCGAGGGGCGACCACCATGAGCGGCTTGCTGGTAGCGGCGCTGGCGGTGCTCTTATTGGTGGCCGTGTGGTTCATGCGAGCCAGGGAATAACGGGCGCTATGCCTTGCCATGATCTAGCGCGCTCAACCGAGTATAGCGCCAGGGAGCGGCCCTATGGCCTCGCCCTGGCGTTGTGTTTGGCTGCCCTGGCGGCGCTGCCCTTGCTGATCGGTCCCGGCATCGTGCTCACGCGCGCGGGCGGTGATTCGCCGTTCCTCATCCAGCGGGTGCATCAGCTCGCCCAAAATCTGCGCGCCGGGATCGCGCCCGCCCAATGGATGCCCGACGCCGCCTATGGGCTGGGCTACCCCATGTTCCGCTATTACGCGGCGCTGCCCTATTACCTTGCCGCCGCGCTCGACATCGCCGGGGCGGGGGTGTTGTGGGGAACCAAACTGACGCAGGCATTGGGTTTTTTGCTGGCAGGCTGGGCGATGTATCGGTTAGCTCGCGCGTCAGGGGCCAACGCGCCAGGCGCAGTATTAGCCTCGGCGGCCTACACCTATGCGCCGTTCCACTTGGCCAACGTCTATGTGCGCGGCGATGCGCTCTCCGAGTTCTATGCTTATGCGCTCTATCCACTCATTATCTGGGCGCTGATCGCCCTTTGCGAAAAGGCCACGCCCGCGCGCATCGCGGCGCTAGCGGCGAGTTATGCAGCTTTGGCGCTGACGCACAACATCTCGGTTCTGATCTTTAGCCCTTTGGTGGGTGTGTGGCTATTGGTCGAGGCACTCGGCTCACGACCCCGCCGCGCTTGGCGCACGCTGTTGTGGGGCGGGCTGGCGCTGGCGTTGGGGCTGGCGCTCAGCGCCTGGTTTTGGTGGCCAGCCCTGAGCGAGCAGAATCTGGTGCAGCTTCAGGAACAGACCACTGGCTACTTTCACTATGAGGGACACTTTCGCACCCTAAACCTGGTCAATTGGCGGCCAGTGCATAATTACTCCATTGATGGCAGGCGCGACCCTTTCAATATGGGCCTGATACAGGTCCTTTTGACATTGGCCAGTCTAGCGGCGCTGGTCGTACGCCGCATCAAACGGCAGCCAATTTCACGGGTGCAAGGGCTGGCTATCCTGGCCCTGGTGGTCTATACCGTGTTGATGACGCCCCTCTCTAATTGGCTGTGGGCGCACATGCCATTGTTGCCATTTGTGCAATTCCCCTGGCGGCTCCTTGCGGTGCAAGCGGTCGCTGTGAGCTTGTTGACCATCGTTCTGACCGAAGCGCTGAATAACTGGCGAGCCTGGACCGTATCCTTTATTGCCGCCAGCGCGCTGGCCATTGGTGGGATGGTAGGTCTGAATCTCGACCGCCTGTCTATCAGCGAATCCGAAATCACCCCTGAGCGACTGATGCTCTTTGAGAGCTATTCGGGCAACATCGGCACGACCATTCGCTACGAATACCTGCCCCGCGAGATGCTGCCTCGCCCCTATACTTCGGCGGTGCAAGCAAACGGCGGGCGCAAACCCGCGCCGCTGGCCCTGGAAGGCAAGCTCACAGCGGCAAATCTCGTGGCGCGTAACCCGGAATCGGAAAGCTGGCAGATCGAGGTGGCCGAAGAATCGCTATTGGCTTTTCATACCGTTGCCTTCCCAAATTGGCAAGCGAGCGTGGATGGGATCGCGCAACCGCTCGAATCTCTTGGCGGCCTGGGGCTGATCGGCCTGCGGCTGCCTGCGGGCCAGCATCGCGTCGAGCTGCGCTATCGCTCTACCTCTACACGGCAGGCGATGGGACGGGTCTCGCTAGGCGCGGGCATGGTTTGGTTGGCGCTGGCGCTTTATCCAGCCTTCAAATCGGCGCGCTACCGATTGGGCGCGCTGGCTGTCGTGTGGGCGCTCATTATCGCCGGGGCCTGGGTGGTCGTGACCCCCATATCACTCCCTGCGACGGGGGCGTTCACCGGGCCGCTGGTGATGGACACCACGCGCGCGCCCTATCTGCATCACGAGCCGGAGGGCGTGTATTGGGGTGACGTGCATCTTACTGATTATGCTATCGAAGAGACCGAACTCGAACCAGGCGGCCACCTGCGTGTGACGCTGTCTTGGGATGCGTCGCATCCCGATTATCAGGCGCACGTCCAGCTTTTGGGTCTCACGGCGCACCACATGGAGCCAGCGCCGATCTGGGCCAAGAAAAAGGGCGCGATCACCACGACGCAGACCACGCTAGAGGTAACGCTGCCCGATGATCTGCCGCCGGGGCTGTATGCGCCTCGGCTGGTCATCGAAAAGGATGGCGATGAGCAGCTTGCCAGCACAGCATCGGGGCGCTCGATGGATCGGCTGTCGCTAGCGCCCGTTCAGGTTGTGGCCGCTCGTCGCGCTACTGGCCAAGAGCAGGCGCTGGCTGCCTACGGCCCCGAACAGGCGCCGCCCGAAATCTCGCTGCTGGCGCTGAGCGCCGACCGCACCGGCAAGCGGACGGTGGCCGTGTCGTTGACGTGGCGCAGCGAGCGACAAGCGCCGCTCAACTATATGATGTCGCTGCGGCTGGAACACCCCGATGGCTATGTAGTCGTCTCGCGCGATCTGCCGCCATTGCTGGGGGGCTATCCCACCAGCTTGTGGCGCCCGGGCGAATTGGTCGCCGATCGTGTGATCTTGATCTTACCCCAAGATGAAACTCTGCGGGCCGATTACACTCTACGGGTAGTGCTTTATGACCGCGCTACCATGCGCTCTATTGGCGAAGGAATGGCGCAGGGCGTGGACTTGCGCTGAACAGACGCTCGCTACTCGATAGGGACAGCGCCCACGTGAAGCGTTGTCCCCTGCCCTTGCCGCACCAGACGCTCATCCAGCACGGAAAGCGGTTGCAGTGTGAAGGCGTCGTACACGGTTAACGTCAGCGTCGCCTCGCCGCGCGGGGCGTCGGCGAGGAGCGTGATCCGGCGCGGATCGGTCACACGCCAACCGCGCACCCATTTGAGCGTGGGAATAGCCCCTAATGCCGGAGTGCCGTCCGATTTCTGCTCCCAGCCCACATCGGGGCGCGTCACGCCGAACGACATGGAGTAATCGGCCAGCAACGGGCGCAGCGTCAGGAAATTGAGCGACCAATACGCTTCTTGGCCGGCGATGGCTTGGCTGGGCGATTGCCCCAAGCCGACAAAGGCCATCTCGCCGCCCAAGGGCACATAGCGCGCTACCGAGCGCGGCAGTTCAAGCCGCATTCCCGCCGACGTGCGCCGATGCCAGGGGCCGAATCTGCCAAGTGGTTCGCCGCCATCTCTCACGACTTGTACTTCTACCTCTGCCAGATTGTTAGTCATGTCGAGCGCCAGAGTGGCCGCCTCGCCGGGCCGCAGCGCGGGCAGAGCCGCCTCGGCGATGATCTGTTTTGCGGTCAGCAGGCGCACCGTTGCCTGGCTCGAGTCGGCGCGCCCGCGCCAATGCAAGTAAAGCCGCGTCTGCCCGGCGACGCCTCGGTCGAAATCCACACCGGTCAGGCGTAGCCCGCCGTCGAAATCCAGGCGTAGCGGGTGCAACGTGGCTGCCGATTCACGTCGGGGACGCACGGCAAGCGTGGTCAGCGCAATGTGATCTTGCCCTTGAGAGGTGAGCCGCATCCAACCGTTGCCATCAGAGTAGTAGAATCCTGTGATGAGCTGATACTCTCCCGGCGGCGTGTGCAAAAGCAAAGCAAAGCGATAGTGATCGGCCCGCACCTCGCCGACGAGATATTCGCGTGAGCGATGAGCGACGTCACCCTGGCCCACCACGCCGCCCGGCCCGATGAGCTGTGCAAAGGTCGAATAGTCGCGCGCTAAAGGCTGGGTGGGCTGCCAATACACGGTCAGCTCGACGGCGTCGCCGGGGGTCAGCGTATCCTGGGCCAGCTCATAGCCCAATATGCGGATGCCTTCCTCGAACGACGCCTCGCTGCCCATCGCCTGGGCGGGCAGCGCATTCAAAGGTTCACGGCTCGCCAGCCAGGCGTCGTGAAGCGGCAGCCAATGGTAGCCCACACCCTCGTAAGCATAGAACCAGTTGGTCACAATCACCGGGCGTTGATCTATCTCTTCGCCAATGCGCCGCAGCCATACCTGCTCGTTGGGCGTAGCTCCCTCGGGATAGACATATGTCACCTCTACATCGGGCCGCATCCCTTCGACCTGCTGTAGATACCAAAACGGCGTGGCGCGGTGCCAACTGGATAGGATCAGCGCATCAGCGGGTGCGTCGCGCAAGATCGCCTCGGCATAGTCGCGCGCCGAAGTGTCCTGGTGCAAGGTGTGGTAGCTGGGCCAATTGGCCACGCCGTTCGACGCCGCCAGCAGCGCCAACCCAGCGACGACTGTGGCATTTGCCCAGCGCGGCCAGGCGCGTTGCGCCAGCCCCAGGCCATAGCCCAGCAACATTGCCAGCGCCACATAGGAAGGAATGAGGTATTCCACCGTCTGTGGGGCGCGATAGGTGATGGCTGCCAGGGTGTTGATGGCCCACGTTCCCCCTAACAAGAGCAACGTCCGCCAGTTCGAGCGCGCCGTGGGCCAGACGGCCAGCAGCATAGTCCAGGGTAGGATAGCGCCGAATTGCAGCCGCATGATCTCGACCCACACGCCGGCGCGCGGCGCCAATGTGTTCCAGGTGCGATAGTGCAGGAAATCGCCGCCAAAGCCGAGCGCCAGCACGTGGGTGACAAAGGCGTCCCACGTGCGAATGGGGCTGGAGTCGAAGGAACTGCCCATTAGGCTGCGGAGCGGCAAATAAGCCAACACAGCCAGCGATGCGATCAACGCCAGCGCCGCGCCGCCCCAACGTTTGGGTTGCAAGACGATGCGCGGATCGGCGACCAGGATGTAGGCCAGAAACGGGAATCCCAGCAAGCCAATCGAAGCATGATGTCCGACGCCCAGCCCGAAACATACGGCAAAGGCGATCAGATCCCGCCGAGAGCGCGTCTCGCCCCAGCGCAGCAATCTAGCCAAGCTCAGCGCGGTGAGCAGCGCCGTGAGGGTGCGAATATTAGCCGTGGTGCTCTGCGCCCAATAGGTGGCGGTCAGACCCAGCGCGCCGACGGCGATCAGCGTCGCTGAGGTCGAGCCGACAGCGCGGCGCACGCTTCGCGCGATCACCGCCAAGGTCAACGCCCCGCACACCGCGCCGTACAAGTTGACGCGCCAGGCTATCTCCCCGATGGGCAGCAACGTGAACAACCGCCCCAGCATGGTGTAGAGCGGATAGCCGGGCGGGTGGGCGATGCCCAGCACGGCGCTGACCAGTTGAAACTCGCCGCTATCGGCGGGCAGGATAGTGGGGGCCAATGTGCCCACATAAAGCATCAGCGCGGCGAGGAATACGCCGATTTCCAGCCAGGGACTGCGCGGCAGAGGATGCGCATTGAGCGCGATCAACATCACCAACGCCGCGCCCCCGATGGCCAGCGCCATGAGCGAATTCGCTTGGGGATAGATGACATAAGCCGCCAGCGCGAAAATGGGCCAGGTGCGCGGCGCGATGCGGCGCAGCGCCGCCGCTAATCCCAACCCCGCGACTATGCCGCCCAACGCAATCGGCAGCAAGATTAGCCAGCGCAGCCCTTCCGCCGAGGTCTCGGCGGCCACGCGGCTGAGGTATAGCCCCAGGATCATGCCTTGAGCAGTGTTGCTCTTACGCAAGCTCGCAAGCCAGGCTTTCATCGGCGCCTCCCCGTCAGATCGAACGACTCGCGATAGGCGTCGTGGGTTTGGCGCGCGGTCTCGATCCAAGAAAATTGTCGCGCGTGGCGCAAGCCTGCTGCGGCCAACTCACGGCGGGCGGCGCCGTCTTGCGCCAGGTAAACCAGCGCCTCGGTCAACGCGCCCACATCGGTGGGGGGGACGGCTAACCCGCCCGGCCCGGCTACCTCTTCCAGCGAACTGCCCTGGCCAACAATGGCCGGCGCGCCGCATGAGATCGCTTCGAGCACGGGCAGCCCGAATCCTTCATAGTATGAGGGAAAGACGAATGCCAATGCGCCGGCGTAGAGTGCGGGCTTGTCTTCCTCGGCTACCCAGCCGGTATAGTGTACAGAGTCATCCAAACCCAAGCTGTGGCTCAACGGGCGTGGATCGGGTGCAAAGGTTGTGTCGCTAGATGGCAACTTGCCCGCGATCACCAGCCTGATGTCGCCCAAACGAGGGCGCGCCTGGGCATAGGCACGCAGCAGGCCGGTCACATTCTTGCGGCAATCGAACCCGCCCAGATAGAGGAAATAGGGCGCGCGCACACCCAAGCGGTCGAGTGTGGATTGATATTGATTGGGCGGTAGAGGCGCATAGCGTTCCTCGGCGGCAAGATAGATCACGCGCACGCGCTCTGCTGGGATGCGCAGAATGCGCTCGATGTCGCGCGCCGACGCTTGCGAGTCAGTGAGAACGAGTGTGGCTCGTCGGGCTGCCGCGGAAACCAGCCGCATATAGCCTTGCACCATTTTGGAGCCGCGATAATCGGGCAGCAGCAGTGGGATCAGATCGTGGATGGTGACCACCGTCGGCGCAGAGGGCCATAACGGTGAAGCAAAATATGGTGCGTGAGCCACGTCCACACTCCATTTTGCGCAAGCGCGAGAGTAGGCTACCTGCTCAAACCAAACCTTAGCCATGTTCTCGTTGATGCGGTCGAACGGCGTGGATAAAACACGACATACGCCGTACACCGCGTTGTTATCTGAGGCGGCGCGCGCCCAGGATGGCGCGCACAGTATATATTCGTCTTGAGAGGCTACGCTTGGCAGCGTGCGCCACAAATGATGCAAATACTGCCCGCTGCCGGTAGTCTCCTGGCCCCAAAAGGCGCCGTTGATGCCGATTCTCATTGCGTTTTCCTATGCTTCATTACATGCGACCTTTCGGGTCATCAGAGGCAATGGTAGCTTAAGCGCCCGAAAAAGGCAATCTGGCTTCTTTGGTGGTTCACGGCTAGGGATAGGGTGTGGTACAATGCGGCTGTGCGAACGTGTTATCATCTCACCATTCATCGAGGCGCTATGGCTCGAACCCGTTCACTCTATTTGGCGCTGATCTGTCTTGTGGCAGCCTGGATGTTGGCTGGCTGTTTGCCCTCTGTGGTTCACACCGAGCACGAGTACATCCTGCTGCGCACCGCGGATGACAAGCTGGTCAGCGCGCCCGATGACGATCCCTTGTACGAACAGTTCGACCGCGAGGTGTTGAGCGACCCATACTTGCGCCATCTGCTGATGGTGTTCGAACACACCACCGAGGCGTTCCTAGCTACCAACACCCGCACGCGCTATCCCCAGACTGTGGCCAACCGCCCAATGATTGTGCTCGATAGCACCCAGCCGGGCGTATTGCGCAACGTGCGCGCCGATTTCGATGGGACGCCCATGCGCATCGAGTTGGCGTTGGGTTTGGGGCGCGAGGGGACGATGGATATGGTCGCCGCGCGCGACCATATGGCTTTAGCGATGGCTTCGCTGACGATGGAGTTGATGGGCGTCGAATCGGCGACGGCGATATGGCCGACTGCGGATGAGGTCGTTGCGCCCGACCTGGCGTTCGAGCGTGGCCTGCAAATCGCTTTCGAGGTCATGCGCGCCGCGCGCGACCCCAATTTGCTGCGCTCCGCCAAACAATTTGATGGCAATTCAGCGGCGGACGACCGCCTGGCTTGGTATGGGTTCGTGCCGAGCAATGGCTATCGCTATCGCTTTGCCGACGGTCAGCCCACTGCCGCGCTGCGCTCACCCGATGAAGCGCTATGCACGCCCGGCGTGACCGCCGCCTTCTTCTACCGGTTAATGCAGCGCAGCGACGACTATTATCCGCAGCGTTTTATGCTTTGGTTCGTCAATTACGACGCCGACGAAATCGCTGAGGCCAAGATCGTGTTGCCCTTACGTTACTTGGCAAGGGGCGATGTTTCAATGCGCGCCTTTATCAAAAGTTATATTGAGACCTACCCGGCAGACAAGGAGCGTGTGCTTGCCCTGGCCAACGAGACCTTTGGGGCCAGCGATTGGCTTGCGCCCTAGCGTCAACGTAGGAGGAATAGTGAACGCGACGACGAGTTTTGCAGTGTTGCAACTTTCGGGCTGCGCGGGTTGTGAGGTGTCGCTGCTCAACGCCGAGGATTGGATCGGGCGGCGCAGCCTACGCTATATGCCGTTGGTGATATCGAGCGAAGATTTTCCCGAAGTGGATACGCTGCTCGTCACCGGCGCCGTGCGCACCGATGAGGATCTCTATCGTTTGCGGCAAGCGGCCAGCCGCGCTAGGGAGTTGATTGCTGTGGGCACCTGCGCCATCTCGGGTGGGGTGGCCAACTTGGGCGACCGCGACGAGGTGCGCGCTATGTTCTTTGCCGATATGGAGCGCCGCCATGTGCCCCGTCTGTTGCCCAAGCTGCACCCAGTGGACGCCATTGTGCCGGTGACGCGCTACCTTCCCGGTTGTCCGCCCACGCCTCATCTATTCATGGCGGCGTTGTTCAACCCGGATGACTTTCAAGCTGCCAAGACGGTGTGCATCGAATGTGGTCGTAAAAAGACGCGCGACCGCCCCCCGCACCTGTTGGGCTTTCAGAGCGGGCGGGTAGATCCCGAGACGTGTTTGATTAACCAAGGCTATCTGTGCATTGGCTCTTCTACGCGCGGCGGCTGCGGCGCGCCTTGCACCCGCGCAGGCCACCCATGCGTGGGCTGTCGCGGCCCTTCCGAGGGGTTTATCTCGCGCTCGTCGCGAGAGTGGTTCGCTGCTATCCGCAAGGTATTCGAGCGGATGACCGCTGTTCCCTCGGAAGAGCTGGATGAAGCGCTGCGCTCGCCGCAGTTGGCGCTGTTCATCTTTCAGTTCTCTGATTATGCCGCCATCCCCCGCGATGTAAAGAAGGTGCTTTGATGGCCACGCTTACCATTCCGCTCAGCCGCATCGAAGGGCACGCCCAGGTCACCATCACCTTTCACGGCCATGAAGTTCTCTCCGCTCACTTTCAGGCCACCGAGTTGCGCGGGTTCGAGTATTTCGTGCAAGGGTCGCGGGCCGAGGATTTGCCCGTCATTGTGCCGCGCATTTGTGGGGTGTGTTCCACGGCGCACCACATCGCCGCCGTCAAGGCGTTGGAGCACGCCTTTGGCGTGACCCCGCCTCCGAAAGCGGTGCGCATTCGCGAGCTGATGATGCTGGGGCAATTGATCCAAAACCAGGCCACCTCGCTCTTTGTGTTCACCATGCCTGACTTGCCGGGCCGCGAGGGGTTGCCCAGTATGTTTCACTTTGGGGCCGAAGACGCTGCGCTCGCGCCCAGGGCGTTGCAAGTGCGCCGCGCTGGCACCGAGTTGATCGCCCTGGCGGGGGGCCAGTTCATTCATCCCGTCAAGGCGGTCGTCGGTGGGGTGACTTCGGGCGTGGCCGCCGAGGCGGCCCGCGCCATGCGCGCTCGGCTACAAGAGGCGTTGCCGTTGGCCCAAGAGTTGTTCGAGCGCTACTGGACGCTGTTTGTGGGCCTCAAAGATCGCATTGGCACTTTGGGCGACGATAATCCTACCTACTATCTGGCTGCGGTCGAGCCGCATCATGCCTATTATGGCAACCGCATCGGCGTGTTAGCACCCGACGGCGTGGAAGAAGCTTCGTTTCCGGCCTGCGACTATACTCGCTACCTCACCGAGTCGCCGGTCGAGACCAGCTATTCCAACGGTACCCTGTTCAAAGGCCAGATGCTGCGGGCCAATTCGCTGGCTCGGCTCAATATGCTGCCCGTATTGGGAACCCCTCTGGCCGACCGTTACATGGCTCGCTTTCGCGGCGAGTTCGGCTACCCTGCGCACGCCATTCTGCTGTTCGATCTGGCGCGCGGCGTCGAGTTGGTCTATTGCCTCGAACGCGCCCTGGAATTGCTGGAGGAAAACCTTGACGGCGACGACCTGCGCGTGGCTTATACGCCACGTGATGGCGAGGGCTGCGGCTTGGTTGAAGCGCCGCGCGGCCCGCTGATCCACCATTACGCCATCGCCGATGGCCTGGTGCGCAGCGCCAAGTTCATCATCCCCACGCAGCACAACATTCTGGCCATCGAGCGCGCCCTGCTGGTGGCGGCGCGGCGCTATATCACTGCGCAGGGCATCAGCCTCGAACTCGAGCGCGCTGTGGGGCGCGTGGTGCGCGCTTTCGATCCGTGCATCGCGTGTGCGACACACTGATATCTGCAACATCATCATATTACATTGGAGGATGATCATATGCGTCTGAAAGACCGGGTTGCAATCGTAACCGGAGGGGGGCGCGGCATCGGTCGGGCCATCGTCAAGCGATTCGCTGCTGAAGGGGCCAGTGTGCTCATCGCGCAGCGTGATGTAGCCAGCGCCGAGGCGACTTTGCAGGATGTGCGGGTGGCGGGCGGCGTAGCGGCTTTTACGCCGACAGATGTCTCGCAGCGCGACTCAGTCGAACATATGGCAGCCGAGGCTGTGCGCCTATTCGGGCGCATAGACATCCTGGTGAGCAACGCCGCCAAGCTCGGCCTCAATGGTCACTTCTTGGAGGTGCCACAAGAGAATTGGGATGAAGTCATTGCTACCAACCTGACAGGGTGCTTTATGTGCGGCCAGGTCGTGGCGCGCGTGATGGCGCGGCAAAAGAGCGGCTCTATCTTGAATGTCTCGTCTATCAATGGCATTTTGCCCTTGCCTCATTGCGCCGCCTACGCCTCGGCCAAAGGCGGGGTCAACCTTCTCACTTTGAGCATGGCCATTGA
Organism: uncultured Anaerolineales bacterium; assembly: GCA_964649365.1. Classification (GTDB taxonomy): domain Bacteria; phylum Chloroflexota; class Anaerolineae; order UBA1429; family UBA1429; genus CAZYPJ01. The sequence goes on from CAZYPJ010000001.1 coordinate 59,262, forward strand.
TCTGGCTGCCTATGGCATCCGCGTCAACGCGATCATCCCGGGGCCGATCCAATCGCGCGAAGATGAGGATGCCGCCCCTCGCCCGACCAAAGCTACGCTGATGGGTAGAGTGGGTTTGACGAGAGAGGTTGCCTCGGCGGCTCTTTTCCTGGCTTCCGATGAAGCCAGTTTCATCACGGGACAATCTATCACTGTGGATGGCGGCAACATCATCAATGCTTATGGCCTGTACGACTCGGAGCAGTTGCGCCCCAAGCTGGGCGCATAGCGATCGCTAACTCGTTCAGAGGAGGGCGTCATGACAGTTGCAAAAAGAAGAGTGGGCATCTATCTTGGGGCCAGCGACATCTTGGAGAACCCAGGCTACTTGGAAACATTGCGCGAACGTTTGGGTCTGAACATGGTCATCATCAGCTTTTGCGGCCAATTATCCGAGGCGGTGCTCAAATTCAACCCCTACGATGGCCAGCCGCCGACGGACGATTGCGTGCGTTCGCTGATCTGCCGACGTATTGATGGCAAGCTGTGCAGCGAGGATTTCTCCAGCGCATATCGTTCGACCGGGCCGAGCGTGGGTCGGCACAGCGCCGCCGACGAACGCCTGATGCGCCGCGCGATTGACGAGGCGCATCGGGTGGGTCTGGAGGTCTGGCTACTCAGCGAGGCCTGGGCGGCGGGCGATTGGGCCGAACTGATGTATTGCCCCAGCAACCCAAAAGTGAACCGGTGGTACGAGGCGGTCTATACCCACATTGCGACCCACTATGGCGTCGAGGGCCTCGATATTACCCATGCGCGCTACCCGATGACCAGCCATCCGCGCGCGATGTTCATCTGCGGCTGCGACGAATGCGCCAAGACAGCTGCCGCGATGGGCTATGATATGGCGCAGATGAAGGCCGATATTTGGGATGCGCTCAAACGCCTGCGCGAGGCCGATGGCAAGCGCCTGGCAGTGGTTTGCGCCGAGGGGATGGGACCTTTTGACTATATGCAGTTGTTGGGGATGAAAGAGGGCATTATCCAGTGGTTCAAGTTTCGGGCTAACGTCCTGGCCGATCAATTCGCGCGCTTTCATACCGCCGTTCACGCGGCGGCGGGCGAGCAGTTTATCTTTGGAACGGACACTTATCCCGCTTCACTCTCGATCTACGCTGGCCATAATCACGCTCGCTGGAACGAGTTTTCCGACTTTGCCAGTCC
>CAZYPJ010000002.1:0-11252 GCA_964649365.1 uncultured Anaerolineales bacterium
TCGTCTCTGCTAACGGAGCGCAAGCGCCGTTTGGATGCTCTATGGCAGATCGTGCCCGCCGGGCGCGCCGAGCGCCTCCAGGCGGCGGAGCAGTTCAGCAAACGCGAAGAATTGGCTGATATTTTGCGCCTCTGGCAAACATGGTGGTGGGATTTGGTGCTCATACGCAGCGGCTGCGCCGAGTTGATTACCAATCTCGACTACCGCGATATCCTAAGTGAGCAGGCCAGGCAATGCGACCTAGCCCGCGCTGAGGAAACGACGCGCCGCACTGATGTTACCTTGCAGCAATTGAACAACAACGTTAACCCGAGGCTGGCGCTCGAAGTGCTCTTTTTGAGCTGGCCTCAACTCAGCATGAATTAGCAGAAAGAGGACGGCAGCTATGCCGATTGTGTGTGGCGTTAGGTTTAGAGGAACGTGCAAAGCCTATTATTTCGATCCGGGCGACCTGGATATTCGCCTGAACGATTATGTGATTGTCGAAACTGCACGCTGTAAAGAGATGGGACAGATTGCCTTGCCCGTCCAAGAGGTCGAAGAATCCAAAATCGTCGGCCAGCTCAAGCCGATCTTGCGCCGCGCCACTACCGCCGACCTACTCGAAGCTCAGCACTATCAACGTCAAGAAGCGGAAGCGGTAGAAAAGTGCAAAGAGCAGGTGGTTCAATTCGACTTGCCGATGAAGGTGGTGAGCGCCGAATATAATTACGATGGCTCGCGTATCACTTTCTTTTTCACTTCGGAGCAGCGGGTGGATTTCCGCGAGCTAGTGCGCGAGTTGGCGCGCACTTTCAAGACACGCATCGAGTTGCGCCAGATCGGCGTTCGTGATGAAGCCAAGTCCATCGGTGGGTTTGGCAAGTGTGGCCGGCCGTTGTGTTGCGCTACCTGGCTGACCGATTTCAACCCGGTTTCAATTCGTATGGCCAAGCAGCAGGATTTGCCCCTTAGCCCGATGGAAATATCGGGGCTATGTGGGCGGTTGCTCTGTTGCCTTGGCTATGAAAACGCTTTTTATGATGAAACCAAGAGCAAATTTCCCAAGGTGGGCAAAACAGCCGAGACGCCGTTAGGCCCCGCCAAAATCATCGGCGTCAACGTGTTCGAGGAGACCACCCGGGTGCTCCTAGAAGATGGGACGATTTATGAACTGACGGTAGAGCAACTCGAAGGCCACGAGCCAATCGAGTTAAAAAAAGCCAAAGGAGCCGATACTTGGAATGGTGCGCACGCCCGCGCTCTGGAGGCAATTTTGCCTGGAGCTGATGCGGAGCGAGCAGAAACAGATAGTGAGAAATCTGACGACGACGCTGCTCAGCGCGAGCGTGCGCACCGCAGGGAGCGCCCTAAAGACAGGCAACCGCAAGAAAGTCAGCCGGCCAGAACGCGCAACGATCAGTCCCGTGAGCCGAAAGGTCGTGAGACGCCTGCCGAAAGCGAGCAAGCAAAAGGACGTTCGCGCCGCAATCGCTCGTCGCGCCCACAAGGAGGGCAGGAAGGGAAACGTGACTCCCGCCCACCCGCTGCCGTTTCAGGAGGCCCAGAGGGCGGGCAGGGTCAGAAGCGACGATCCAATCGTCCGCCGCGCAAGCCAAGTAATAATGAAAACGCCAGTCAGTGATGACTGGCGTTCTTTTTTGCGGGCAAGAGCTGCGCCAACGTCACCCGTTTCGCGCCCCAAGATGTTGCCGGCGCGTGCACAGCGCCGTGACGCACGAAGCGGGCACGCACACGCCGCCCAAGCGGTTATCGGGTAAAAGGCCAAGGCCGTGAAAGTCGCTGCCGCCAGTGCAGATCAGGTGATGCTGTTGGGCCAACTGGCGCAGGAAAGCGATGGTATCGGGGCTGTAGAACGGGTAATAGACTTCAATTCCCGCCAGCCCGGCAGCAGCCAGATCAGGTACCGTGAACGCTATATCCGCTGGGTGCGCCAACACGGGCACGCCGTGTGCATTGAGGATCAAAGCAATCGCTTCTTGGGGCGTCATCTTGAGGCGAGGCACATAAGCTGACTTGTTGCGCCCCAGATACAGCTCAAAGGCCTCTTGAGATGACCTGACATATCCGGCCTCTTGAAGCGCCAATGCGATATGGGGGCGGCCCACGACCCCCTCGCCGGCTAACTCACACACACGTTCCCACGATAGGCGAAGGCCCATCGCGCGCAGTTTGCTTACCATCTCTTGGCCGCGCGCCAAACGCGCTTGGCCAAAACGGGCCAGAGCAGCGCTCAAATCGGGGCTGGTGTGATCCATCAAGTAACCCAAAATGTGGATTTCCAGCTTCCCAGCATCGGCGCTGATCTCTAGCCCTGGAATGACCGTCAATTCGGTATTTGCCGCTGCCTGCAGCGCCCCGGCGATCCCGTCCACAGTGTCGTGATCTGTGATCGAGATGATGCGCAACCCGATCTGTCGCGACATAGCAACAATCTCAGCCGGCGTGTGCAAGCCATCGGAAAATACGCTGTGAATGTGCAAATCAACGTTGCTCGTCATCGGGGTTCGATGATAAGTTTCAACGCGGTCCTTTCTTGGTCAGCGATCTTGACGTCGGTAAAGGCAGGAATGCAGATGATATCGATGCCGTCTAGAGCGAGATAGCCTCGTGCGATGGCTACCGCCTTGGCGGCCTGATTCACCGCGCCCGCCCCGATTGCCTGGACTTCGGCCCGACCGTTTTCGCGGATTACCCCAGCAATGGCGCCTGCGACTGCGGTTGACCTGGAGCGTGCGGATACATTGAGTACTTCCCTGGGAGACTGCCTCCTTTTGCCCCGTGTGACCCAGAGATCTGGCACAAACCACAATGCTCCGTAGAATGACGCCACGAACTAGCCATGCCTATCGATTGATTCATGAGCTATCGCTGAATCACTTGGCGAATTCGGTCGCGCGGGTTTCGCGGATCACGGTCACTTTGATTTGGCCGGGATATTGCAAGCTTTCTTCGACCTTCTTGGCAATATCGCGGGAAAGGCGTATCGCTCCCAGATCGTCCACCTCATCGGGCTTGACGATGATGCGGATCTCTCGCCCCGCTTGAATGGCGAACGATGTCTCCACTCCTTCGAAAGAGTTTGCTACTTGTTCCAAAGCCTTGATGCGCCGGATATAGTTTTCCAGCGACTCGCGCCTGGCGCCTGGTCGGGCGCCCGAGATAGCATCCGCCGCCTGCACGAGCACCGCTTCGAGCGATTGTTGTTCCATCTCGGCATGGTGAGCGCCCACTGCATTGACCAGCACTTCGGGAAAATTGTAGCGTCTCAGAATCTCGGCGCCGATGACGGCGTGAGGCCCGTCCACTTCATGATCTACGGCTTTGCCGAGATCATGCAACAAACCTGCTTTCTTGGCCAATTCTACATCGGCCCCCAGTTCTGCCGCCATCATCGCAGCAAGTTGGGCTGTCTCAACCGAATGCTGCAAGACATTCTGGCCATAGCTGGTGCGATAATGCACCCGTCCCAATAACTTGATGAGTTCAGGGTGCAGATCGTGGATGCCCAGGTCGAGCGCCGAACGCTCACCTTCTTCACGGATGGTCGCATCAACCTCTTCTTGCGCGTTCTCGACGATCTTTTCGATGCGGGCAGGGTGAATGCGCCCATCGAGGATCAGCCGGTTTAGCGCAATGCGCGCCACTTCGCGGCGCACTGGATCAAAGCTAGAGAGGATCACCGTATCGGGCGTATCGTCAATCACCAAATCCACACCGGTAATATTCTCGATAGTGCGGATGTTACGCCCGCCGCGACCGATGATACGGCCCTTCATCTCATCGTTGGGCAGCTCCACGGTCGAGACAGTAGTTTCAGTCACCTGATCAGCAGCGACGCGCTGAATGGCCATTGTGATGATTTCACGCGCCTTACGCTCGGCATCCTCATTCGCTTTGGCCTCGGCCTCGCGGATGATGCGCGCCATGTCAATGCGCGCTTCTTCTTCTACTTGGGTGAGCAGTAACGCCTTGGCTTCATCGCGCGATAGGCCTGAGATACGCTCTAGTTCGGCCAGATGCTTTTGCCAAGCTTTATCAAGCTCAGCCTGACGTTGATCCTGGGCGCGCTTGCGTTCTTCCATCTTTTTTTCGCGCAATTCGAGCGCATCCAAGCGGTGATCCAAGTTGTCGCGCCGCTGTTGCATGCGCGCTTCCTGGCGATTCAGGTCTTGGAGGCGAAGCTTGATGTCATCCTCCGCCGCTTGGATCAGTTTGAGCGCCTTATCTTTGGCCTCCAGTTCGGATTCGATGGCGCGGGTGCGCGCCTCGCTCAACTTGCGCTCGGCCTCTTCTTCGAGCGCGGCCACTTTGGTGCCAACGATACGATTTTTAAGAGCATAACCAACCCAAAAGCCAATTCCTAAAGCAACGAGTAATCCTAAAATCCAAAAAATAGCCCCTTGAGGCCCCATAATATAGATTTCCTTTCTCTCGATCTATTCATCATCGGGCAGTACCCGTTATTCAGGATTCGTTTCCTGCTGAGCGCGTACTTCTTGCCAGAGATCATCCGTTACCTGGCGAGCAACGCCATAACTGAACCCCCTGCGCAACAACAAACCCCGCAGGCGACGTCGGAATACCGGCGCTTCGAGAGCCGCCACACGCCGTAAGGCCAGGCGGCCAGCGGCTTGGGCGTTGCTCTCTTCATCAATATCATGCAAAGCGTTCTCGACGATTTCATCATCAATGCCCTTTTGTCGCAGCTCTACACGCAATGCGCGCGCCCCCCTCGGCCGAAAGGTCGTCCGATTCTCGACCCAAGTTTGCGCAAACTCGCGATCATCTATCAACTTGGCGTATGTAAGCCGGGCCAATACGTGCTCTATCGTGTCGGGTTCAATGCCCTTTTCTTGCAAATGACGTGCGATCTCGCGGGTAGCGCGTGGGCGATAGCTCAGATAGTTGAGTGCGTCTTCATACGCTTTCTCGTCGTCATCATGGCTTTGTAAGTCTTGAATCGTTTGCTCATCTATCTCTTGACCTAGTCGCAAGCGAGCTGCTAGGGTGCTTTGTAAGCTAAAGGCATATTGATCGTCAATAAATACGTTGACTCGGTCATGCCTCCTTTTCTGGATTTTCAAGGCTGTTATTTTGGACATACTGCTTGCGATCCGTTGGCGGCCCAAGAACAAAAAGGGGCCGTAGCCGTAGCCACAGCCCCAGAGCGCGCCAAATGCCACGCATCCCCTTGCAAGCGTCGAACGATGAATCAATAACGGGATCTACCAGGTATAGGGTTCCGGGTGACGTTTCTCTTGTTAAGCGATACGAGAAACACGGCGGAACATGGGCACTGTGCCAGGTCAAAACCCCAATCCTCGCGAGGTGTCGCCGCCTGCGCGAGGAACATCGCTTGCCGACGCTGCCGGCTGTGGTTTTGCGAGGGCAGAGACAATCTCGGACGGTTAAGGCTAGAGGGCTTCGCTTCCCTCTCCCTCATCCTCTTCGCCAGCGCCGCTCTTTCGCTCGTCGTCGTACATCCCCTTGAGCGCGAAATCGGCTTTGCCGCGCACTTCGCTCTCGATCTGTTCGGTGATCTCGGGATGCTCGCGCAAAAAGTCCTTGGCGTTTTCGCGTCCTTGGCCGAGCCGAGTATCGTTGAAGGAGTAAAACGCGCCCCGCTTTTCGATAACTCCCGCCTCGACGCCCACGTCCAACAAACTGCCCTCTTTCGAAATGCCGTGGTCGAACATGATGTCGAACTCGGCCATCTTGAAGGGGGGAGCCACTTTGTTCTTTTTGACGCGGACACGGACGCGATTGCCAATGACTTCGGTCTTTTGCTTGATGGCTTCCATCTTGCGCATGTCGAGACGCACGGCGGCATAGTATTTGAGCGCATTGCCGCCGCTGGTGGTCTCGGGGTTGCCGAACAGAACCCCGATCTTCATACGGAGCTGGTTGGTGAAAATCACCGCCGTGTTGCTCCGCTTGATGGCCCCCGTGAGTTTGCGCAGCGCTTGAGACATCAGGCGCGCCTGCAAACCCATGTGCGCTTCGCCCATGTCGCCCTCAATTTCGGCCTGGGGCACCAAAGCGGCCACCGAATCTACCACCACGACATCCACCGCTCCACTGCGCACCAAGGCTTCCGTAATCTCTAGCCCTTGCTCGCCCGTGTCGGGCTGCGAGATATAGAGATCATCAATATTCACGCCGCACTTGGCCGCATAAGAAGGGTCGAGAGCGTGCTCCACATCCACAAAAGCCGCCACGCCGCCACGTTTTTGACATTCGGCAATGACGTGCTGGCATAATGTGGTCTTGCCCGAAGCTTCAGGGCCGAAAATCTCGGTGATGCGCCCGCGAGGGATGCCGCCGATACCAAGAGCCAGATCTAGCGCGATACAGCCGGTAGGGATGGCCTCGACGTTCAGGCTTGAGGAGTCGCCCAATTTCATGATAGCGCCCTCGCCGTAACGCCTTTTGATTTGCGCGACAGTCGTCTCCAGAGCTTTGTGCTTGCCGTCTTCTGCCATGATGGCACCCTTTCGACTGACTCTACCCACGCATATAGTTTACAATAGATATGTTAGAAACGCAAGTCTTAACTCGATCAAAACGAGGCCAGTTTGTAAGATTCGACTTTTCCAACTGGCGTTTTGCATGATATACTTGCGTGAGCCAATAAGAACTGTGTTTGAGCAGGGAGAAAAGGGATGTTGAACGATCTGGCGCGCATCTCTCTGACCTGTTTGCCCACACCTTTGCACGATCTGGAACGTCTGAGCCGGACATTGCGCGGGCCGCGCATGTGGGTCAAGCGTGACGACCTTACTGGACTAGCTCTGGGCGGCAACAAGGTGCGCAAGCTGGAATATCTCATCGCCGACGCACTACAGCATAAGGCCACAACGGTGATCACAGGCGGCGCGGGGCAATCCAACCATGCCCGCCAGACCGCTGCTGCCGCCGCGCGCTACGGATTGCGTTGCATTCTGGTGCTTGGGGGCATGGCCCCCCCCACGTTGACAGGCAACTTGTTGCTCGATAGATTGTTCGGCGCGCATCTGCGTTGGGCCGGGGATCGAGACCTCTATACCGCAATGGATGAGGCAGCTCAGGAGGAACAGGCCGCTGGCCGCACGCCTTATATCATCCCGGTGGGTGGTTCGAACGTCATCGGCGCGTCGGCCTATGTGGCGGCGATGCAGGAACTGGCCAAACAGGCGGCGCAGTTGAGTTTGCGGATTGACCATATCGTCGTGGCTTCTGGTTCGGGGGGCACACAGGCGGGCTTGGTGGTGGGAGCGAGAGTCGTTAATTTCGGAGGGCGCATGACGGGGATCAGCGTGAGCCAACCGGCTACGACTTTTAAGACGAGGATTCTGGATCTGGCCAAGCTCACCGCAGCCCATCTCGATTTGGGATTCGACGTTGCGCCGGACGATGTGCAGGTGAACGATAGCTACTTGGGAGCGGGTTATGGCGTGATGGGCGAACCGGAGCGCGAGGCCATCGCACTGTTGGCGCGCACGGAGGGGTTGCTGTTGGACCCGGTGTACACGGGTCGAGCAATGGCGGGGCTGCTCGATCTGATTCGACGGGGCGAGATCACCCACAAGGAGACGGTGCTCTTTTGGCACACAGGAGGCGCACCAGCTCTTTTTGCCTATGGCGATCAGCTTGTTGCGCGCTCATAGGGGGCGCGCCTGCTGGCTTGGATGTGCGTTAACGAGGCGTAGGTATCGAGGATCATCTTGCCTGACAGTTCCCAATCAAAGTATTCTTGGGCGCGCGCCCTCAACGTTTGGCCCAATTCAGCGCGGCGGGGGGCGTCATCTAGCAGCGTGCCCAGGCAGCGCGCTAGAGCCTGGCTATCGCCGCGAGCGGCGTACACGCCGTGGTCGCCCAGGTACTCATGGCTCACAGCGGTGTCAAAGGCCACTGTGGGTAGCGCCATCGCCATATAGTTGAGCAACTTGCCCGCGCCTTCGGTCTTGGAGAGCTTGGGCGACACAGCGACATCGCCCAATGAGAGGATAGCAGGCGCGTCCTCGTAGCGTATGCGACCCGGCAACGTCACATGGTCGGCGATGCCCATCTCGGCGGCCATGCGTGCGTAATGATCCACGTAGGGATACCCCGCGATCAAAAAGTGAACGTCGTCGCGCTGGCTGCACAACAGGCGCGCTGCCTCAAGGAGATGATCTATCCCCTGGTATTGCGCCAACTTGCCGAGATAGACCACTACTTTTCTATCCAGCGGGATACCGCGCGCTCGCTTGAGATTCTGCCAAGCCTCGTCGCGGGGCAAGGGGCGAAACGCATCGGTATTCACGCAATCGGGCACAAAGGTGATCTTGGCAGGATCGCAGTCGAACTCATTGGTGAGCAGTTCCACCGCGTGCGCCGAACTGGTCAAGATGCGGGGCGACAGTCGGTTAATCAATCGCTCGAGCTTGAGCATGGGTGCGAAAAAGCGGCCATTGGGTGAGAGGAACTTGTGATCTACCATCTCGCTGGTGAGGCTGCCCTGAAAATCGAATACTAGCGGCACGCCCCACAGCCTAGAAAGCATCGCGCCGATCAAGGCTCCCTCGTGCAAATGGGCATGGATGATGTGCGGCCTAGCCCGCCACATGGCCGTCACGCTGCGCGCAAAAAGCAACATGTCGAATGCCAGCTTGTGGCGCGAGGAGCCGACCTCATAGTCTTTGCGCCAGGGGATGCTCAAGGTGCGCCAGATAGTCACATCATCCAGATCGCGGCCATTGTGGTAGGTGCAAATCGCTACCTGGCAGCCGTGTTTTTGCAGCGTGCGCGCCTCTTCCAAGATGCGCACATGGCAGCCATAGTCGGCAAAAAAAGAGGTGGGGGCGATCATCAATATACGATAGGCTACCCCATTGCTCGGCAAATCCACAGCGTCGCCCTGCTGTTCGGCGGCGCGACGACGAAGCTCGCGCTCACTCATGGCTATCTGCCCATCCACATTTCCCAGCGCATCTTGAACAGCTCACGAAAGGCGCGTGCGATCACGTGCAGACGCGCCCCCGTTTGGCTGCCAGCTTTACGTGGGTAATGGCTCACTGGCTCTTCGACGATACTAAAGCCAGCCGCCTTGGCGCGGACTAGAAACTCGGCGCTGAACATGGCTCCGCCCGATTTCACTTGAATGGCATCGATCACCTGGCGCTTGAATAGCTTGAAGGCGCAGTCTATGTCGCGGGCAGTATAGCCGAACAGCAGGTTCACCAGCCAGCTCCAGCCATGGCCGAACAAGCGGCGATGCCAGGGGTCGCTGCGCGCGTAACGATATCCGACGACCATATCTGCCTGCTGGATGCGAGGCAGAAAATGCTCAACTTCGGTCAGGTCGAATTGCAGGTCAGAATCGGTGAAAAAGACCAGCTCTTTGGTGGCCGCCCAGATGCCATCGCGCACGGCGGCGCCGTATCCCATGTTGACGGTATGTTCCACCAGGCGCACACGCGGATCTTTGGCGCTGATCTGGCGCACGATCTCGCCAGTATTATCCTTGCTGCCATCGTTGACCACCACTACTTCGAGATCATCTACCAGCGGGGCCACTTTGGTTAAGGCCATTGCGATCATCGGTCCGATGTTGGCCGCCTCATTGTAGGCAGGCATGGCGACTGTTAAACTGGTCATTCGGCCCTCCCTGTGTGCACGTCATTTCGCCGAGCCAACTATCCCGGCGTCATTTGGAGCGTGAGCGCGGCGCGCCCAAATTGCCCAGTAACATCTGGCGCCAGCCGCCAGTAACCGTATTGGTGTTGGCGTCGGCGTGTTCTGGCTTGAGCCATTCTTCGCCAGTAGTGAGCGCCTGAGCCAAGCGTTCACCCAAAGCGGCGCCGTCGCCGCTGGCGATCATGCTACGCCAGTCGGTCAGAGCGGAGAGATAAGTATCGAGCCAGCGCAACACTTGCGCTGCATTGGCCGCGATCAACTCTGCCGTACCCTCGGGCATCGTTTGCGCCATTTGCCGTAACGAAGCCAGTTCCGCGCCAACAGCTTGAGCGCGATCACGCGCCCCCGCCGGGCCGCTGAGCGCCTCTACTAACGCCAAAGTCAGGATATTGGGCAATTGCGCCGTGGCTGCCATTAGGCCGTCATGCTCTAGCGCATCCACATAACGCGGCTCGGCCCCGATGGCCAGCGCAAAATTAGAGGCCAAGTCGAGCGCCTGTGGCGCGATGCGTTCTGGCGCTACCAGATAGAATACAGCTCCCTGGATTAGCGCTGCGGAAGGTTGGTAATCAGATGGCAGATGTGTCGGCACGATGTGTCCGCCTACAAAGCGCGTGGTCTGCGGCATCACACGCGCCGCCATTTCCAAGATCGGCTGTTTGAGCGGAACTGTGTCGAGCAACACCGCCTGCTCTTTGATCCCTCCAATCAAAGCCGCCAGCGTTTTTTCCAGCTCTACGGCCGATAGATCGAAAAGGATCAGATCGGCGTCTTCGCAGGCCGAGGGTAGATTCCAGTGGCTTTTGTCAATGGCGCCCAGTTTTTTGGCGCGCTGCACGTGCGCTGCATCAGGGTCGTGACCTGTCACTGTGATCTCACCGGTTGCAGCTTTGAGCGCCAACCCTACGGAGGTACCTATCATTCCCAAGCCTACGATGGTCAGATTCACCCCGCGCCCCCTTTGCTTGTCAGCAAATGTCATCCGCGCGCCGCAAGACTGCTAACGCCTCGCTCCAGGTCGGCTCGACCGAGTCGGGCAGAGGCCCTTCGTGATGGCGCACCAGCCAAACAGTTAGCGACGAGCATCCCGCCTCGGCGCAACGACGCGCGCCCAGCTCGGCGTGATGGCGGTGAATGTAGAATGGGTAGCGCCACGATGTCGGATCGTTCGTCGTCAGCATATCTAGCCAAACCGGATGTAGCGCTCGCAATAGCACGATGACTGCCCGATGGGCCAGAGTCAGACCTCCGCCCGCCTTGCCTACATCGTGCAATAGGGCCGCCTGCTCCAGATCAGCGGTTATATCGCCTTGTTGGCGTAACGCGCGCAACACGCAGAGCGAATGCAATTGATCTCCCAGCGAAAGCGCGTCGAACCAAGATAGCGCCAGTCCAGGCAATACGTTACGCACCAGCGCCCAATCTATGGCGCTGCGACGCACGCACAGGCGGGTTACGAATTGCCAAACCCGATAAACCCAGCGGCAACGACGCGCTTTCGGGATAGGTTTTGTTTCCATGCCACGTCAGCCCATCCCTACGATGAATCGGTAAAGCAGCAAGAGGGGGGGCGTGATGATGACGCCAAGCAA
>CAZYPJ010000002.1:11262-56682 GCA_964649365.1 uncultured Anaerolineales bacterium
AGTTGAACCCGACAAGCTGTGAGATTAACAACACGCCGATCAGGATTGTATTGCCATAACGATACAACCCCGAGAGCGTTTGACTGGCCTGCCAGGCCCAGCGCCCTCGGATTAGGCTCAGTATTCCTAACAGAACGGTAAACCCATCTAACGGCGGTAGGGGCAGCAAGTTAAACAACGCCAGGGAGAGATTAATGATCACACCTACGTTCAAGGCGGAGCGCAGCCAGGTAATATTGTGAGGCGTAAGGCGCAATGCCAAACCAAAGAACAGCGCCAACAGCATATTTGACGCTGGGCCTGCTAGAGCGGTGATGCCCCAGCCCAATCGCGCCCCCAAACGAAAGTTACGCGGCGAAACCATTACGGGCTTTCCCCAGCCAATTCCGAAGCCTGTCAAGGTTGTAAGTACCATCATAATGGCGCCTGCAGGGTCGAGGTGCGCCAAGGGGTTCAGCGTAACTCGTCCCATATAGCGAGGCGTAGGGTCGCCCAACAGGTCAGCCGACCAAGCGTGCGAGAATTCGTGGACAGTGATGGCGATAAGCAGCACTAACAACGATACCAAAATGAGTGGCGAGCCGCTTTGCCAGCGGCCCTGCAAGAGCAGATAGGCCAGGAACAGGCCCACTACTGCCAACCAAAAGATGCGATCTCGCTGAGACCTTGAATTCCAGAACTCTTGAATTTTGTTCATGGGCGCGATTATAGCACACTTTGATATAACAAGGTAAGCGCCTTGAGCGAGTGCGCCGCCGGGCGTACCTCTAAAGGCGTTGTTGCGTCTCTACTTGCAAAGCGCTCGCTTTTACGCGTTAGCTATGCTTGCGCGTTGTGAATTTTCTGTCAAGATGGGATCATGGCTCTGTAATGCGTTGACATCACTCCTGGGGTTGCTATAATCCCAATAGGGGTAGTGTTTGTGGCACCCAGAGCTTCCCTGTATCATCGCAGCCACATATAACGGCTCTCCTACTTGAGCAACATTAGAGATCATAGACGAATCGCGCATCGTCCGGGGCTTGACGCCGGGCGCTATTCGGGAGATGACGGTGAAACGCATTTATTGGATTGTTATGTTGGTCGTTCTGTCTTTTGCGTTGGGGGGATCGGCGATTCAGGCCAGGATCGAACGCGACCCAGAGGACGCGTTGCCGGAGACCACGCCGCAGCGTACGCCCGTCGCGCCTGCGCTATCCCAACCGCCTCTGGACGCCGCCGCTCCTAGCGTTTCGCCGACCCCGTTAGGCTACATTCCGCCCTCCAGACCCCAGGTAGTGCCGATCATCTACCGCTTCTTTGACTGGGCTAACGACTGGCAAACGTTGCACCCCGAATATGGCCCCATCGGCTCGATCCATTTCACCATGTGGGAGACGGTGAATCCGGCGCAGGGCGTGTACGATTGGACCGAAGTGGATAACTTGCTCGCCAAAGAGAGCAAGTTCAGTGTCACATTACAGAATGGCCAAGTTATCTCCAAGCCCGTCGTGATCCAAATTTTCCCGTATATCTCGAGTTATCCTGGTTGGGATGATGTGTACTTTTACGATGGCACGCCCAAATGGGTCTATGACCGCATTGACGCCGAGAACCCGAGCAACCCGCGCCCGGTGGTCAATGGCCACAAAGTTGGCTACAAACTCACCGGCTGCGGCAAAGTCGCCGTGCTGCCGATGTACGATAGTCTCACCTGGCAGAACGCCTATTACGATTGCATTCGCGCATTCGGCGCACGCTACAACAATCACCCCCAGGTAACCGCGGTAGTCATCAACACCGGACTGGACGGCGAGACCCAGCTTATCAAAGATTTCTATTGTAACTGGGAATATCTGGTCGATACGACCCTACCTGCCGGCGTGCGCTATCGGTTTGGTCAACATCTGACTAAATCTATGGATGTTTACCGCGCAGCGTTTCCTAACAAACAGATCTTTATCAACAACGCCCCCGGCGGCAGCGGCATCCGCAAGAGCACTTCGGATTACGCCGCCTCGCTCAATCCGCCCGTGGGCATCAAACACTCGGGCATGTGGGTGGATCTTGACAGTCATCAGGGATATGGCGACTTTACCGGCTCGTGGGACATGGTCAAAACCTACTCGATGACGTTGCCGATCTGGCTGGAATCGCCCTATGGATTTGGCAGCAGCGAGCTAAAGTATTGGGCGTTTCTGGCAGGCCTCCACTATCATCCCGATGCCATTGACGTTCATCCTGATTTCTTGACCATGACCAATCCCGAGATTTTGCGCTGGGTGGGGCGGCACTTGGGCGTCACCATTCAAGATACGCCTTCCGTGTGGACGGTGTTGCGCGATTACGAATATCCGTTGCAGAGCTGGGGATCGGGCGGCGTCTCGGGCAAGATGGGCGATTGGTCGTTCTGGTTGGTGCGTAAGGACATGACCGATGGCCGCGCGGTGCGCATCTGGCGCGAGGACTTGCCCTCTGCTTCGCAGGGCCACATCTTTTCTCGTCAGGCCCGGCGCACGGACCAGGCCAATGGGCAACCGTATATGTATTTTGACGTGGATAACGCCTATCCGTATGTGAATCAAAAGCCCGTCGCCGAGTCGGGAGGCAACGTCTCTTTTCAAGTGCGTTTGATCTTTATGAACTCGGGCAGCGACACTCTTTCGTTGCAATATATGAATTATCAGGGACAGCAAGTATCGCGGACGTTGACCAAAGGCGCAGCGCTCGGCCCCGTCAATAATTGGGTCACATACACATTTGTCATGCGCGATGCTTTTCTGAATAACAACATCGGCACGTGTGATTTGCGCCTGTCTTGCAACGGCGATGGCGATGAGATCGTGCACTTGGTCGAAGTGCAGGGTAACTGGGGCGAACCGCCCACGCCCACGCCCACGCCTTCAGCCACGCCGCCGCCGCCGGCGACCTCTACGCCCACCCGCACATACACGCCGACGGCGACGCGCACGCCGACGCGCACCAGAACCCCCACCGCTACGGCGACGCCTCTTTCGGGCGGGCCGAGCGTCAGCAATGATGTGGCCATCTACGCCAATGATCCTTCGGCTAACCACGGACTCGACACAGTCCTGTTGCTGAGCGGCGACGGAAGCGGGCGGGCACTGTTGAGCTTTGATATGGATCAGTTGCCTGGCGGTTCTACGATCACCCAGGCCAAGTTGCGCCTGCGCACCACCAGCGTCACCAGCGGGCCGCTTACGGTCTATGCTTATGGATTGAAGCGGGCCTGGGGAGAGATGGATGCTACCTGGCAATTATCCCACGGCAACGAAGTCTGGGCTGAGGCTGGGGCGGATGATCCGTCCTACGACCGCGACGGCGCGGCGACGGCGTCTGTTGTTGCCAGCAGCGGCGGAACATGGTACGAATGGGATATTACCGATCTGGTACTGGGATGGTCCAAGCGCACCAGAGAGAACTATGGTGTTTTGTTGATCGCAACGGGCGGCTCTGGCTCTACCGTTGGTTTTTCGGCGCGCGAGGGGGCCTATTCGCCCGAGTTGAGCGTGCGCTATTATCCGCCTACGCCCACCGCTACGCCGACGTTGACGCTGACGCCTTCACCCACGAGCACCCCTGGGCCGACGCCTACGCCTACTCCGACGCTGGCGCCTACACCTACGCTGTTGCCCGGCGGCAACAGCTATGGCGCCGTGCACGATACTTATATCAGCCAGTGGTACACGGCGTCCAACTATGATACCGCGCCGTTAATTGTGGTGCGGCAGGGCGATATTGTCGCTTCGCTGCTCAAGTTCGATCTGAGCAGCATCCCGCCCGATATCGAGATCAACTCGGCCTCCTTGAACCTGTTTGTTTATCATCGCACCAATACGGGGTCTTTGTACGCCAAGGCATACAAAGTAAGACGCGCTTGGGATAATGACGAAGTCACCTGGAATCGCGCGTCGAACGCAGTGAGCTGGACGCAAGCCGGCTGCAACGGCGCAGGCACTGACCGCGACTCGGAGCCGGCAGACACAATTCTGCTCAATGCCGCGAACTTTTGGTTTAGTTTTGACATCACCGACATGGTGCGCGAATGGGTGCTCGACCCCTCATCGAACCACGGTCTGATTCTCAAGGGCGAGGGCAGCATTTCCGTGCAGTACGAGTTCTCGTCGTCCGAATGGGATGATGTAACGCTTCGTCCGCAACTGGTTATCAGTTCGGGCGATCTGCCGCCCACGCCCACCCCGACAATCACGTTGACGCCTTCCATCACGCCGACGCCCACCGCCAGCCCGACCGCGTCGTTGACGCCCACCCCTGGGCCGACGGCGACCTTTACGCTGACGCCCGTGCCGACGTTGACGCCGACCCCGACTCGCACCTTAACGCCCACACGAACGTTGACGCCGAGCCTGACGCCAACGCCATCGAACACGCCGACCCTGCAACCGAGCTTGACGCCGACGCCCACTGAATACGTGGCGGCGACGCCGACGTTGCCGACGGGCGCGACGCGCTACAATCCCGTTGCAGATACGACGCTGAACCAATGGGGGCCGACGGAGAATCTAGGAGATTCGCCGCTGATGCTTGTGCGTCAGGGCGACATCCGCGCTGCGCTGATGCGTTTCGATCTGAGCAACGTCCCTGTGGGATCGTATGTGCATCAGGCGATGCTCAATATCTATGTGGATCACCGCACCAATAGCGGCCAATTGACCGGCACGATCTATGCGGTGCGCAAGAGTTGGAATGAGCTAGAGGCCAACTGGAACCAGGCTCGTTCAGGGGTCAACTGGGAGGCGGCGGGCTGCAACGGCAGCGCCGACCGCGACCTGACGCCGGTGGCGACATTCGAGTTCAACGCCGACGATACCTGGTTCAACATAGACATCACCTCGCTGGCGCAAAGCTGGGTAAATATGCCTGCTTCAAACTATGGCCTGGTCATTCGGGGCAGCGGCGGGGTTTCTGTGCAATACGAATTGGGGTCGCGCGAATCTACCAACGAGCTCAAAAAGCCGTGGCTTGCGCTCAAGTACACGCAGCAATCGCCCACCCCCACAACCCGGCCTAGCTCGACGCCGACGCGGACGCGCACCCCGCTGCCTTCGCCGACGGCCACACTGACGCCGACCGAGGGGCCGTCGCCTACCATCACGCCGACGTTCATGCCCTCGCCCACACGGCTATCGGGCGCTGAGGTTATCGCCATCCAGAGCGATACATATGTGGATCAATGGAGCATTGACGCCAACTATGGCGCGGGTCCAGCAGTGATCGTGCGCCAGGGCGATATCATGGCCCCGTTGTTCTATGCGCCGATGACGAGCATCGCAACTACCGAACAAGTGCTTGCAGCCAAACTGCATCTCTATGTAACATGGCGTAGTAATACGGGCGTATTGTTTACCTCCGTCCATCAAGTGCTGCGCGAGTGGAACGAGCAGCAGGCGAACTGGGTATTGGCCTCATCCGCCAACGAATGGCAAGAATCGGGCTGCAACCAGATCGGCGTGGATCGCGCTGGCGAATCAGCCGATGAGGTCACGCTCGACGCCGAGGGCGTTTGGGTTGCCTTTGACATTACCGCGATGGCGCAGCATTGGGTGGCTAATCCCGCCACGAATCATGGCTTGATTATCAAGGGCAGCGGAAGCACTTCGGTGCAATACGAGATCGCTTCAAGCGAGCATCCCGCTGTGGCAATTCGCCCCTGGATCGAAGTGGTGCACAGCCAGTCGTCGCCAACCCCAACGTTGACCTCGACACGCACCGCAACCCCGACGCGCACGCCAACGCCCACTACGGCAAGCAGCGCCACGCCGACTCCAACGCCGACCATCACGTTGACGCCGACGCGCACGCCCTTGCCGACTGCCACGCCGACCGCTACGCAAACACGCACGCCCGCGCCATCGTTGACGCCCAGCATTACTCCCACATTGGCGCCAGGAACGGCGATCATCCAAAGCGGCGATGACGCTACCCTGGATTCGTGGGCGGCGACGACGAACTCGGGTGCGGAGGCTTTTCTCCACGTGCGCCAGGGCGACATCAAGTCGTCATTGTTGCGCTTTGACCTGAGCACACTACCGCCTTCTGCCACGATCACCAGCGCCAAGCTGCGCCTGTATGTAACTGAGCGCAGCAACTGGCGCGAGTTGAACTTGGTGGCCTATCGCGTGCTCAGAAGTTGGAGCGAGGATAGTGTCACCTGGCAACAAGCCACAGCGGGCCAAACCTGGGGCGCTGCCGGCTGTAATGGCATCGGCTCTGATCGCGAGGGCGCGGTTGTGGGCCAGGTGAGCCTGCCCGATCCGGGCGCTTGGATTGAATTGGATATTACCAGTGTGGCCCAAGCATGGCTCAGCTCGCCCGACAGCAACAAGGGCTTGCTGCTCAAGGGCGAGGCCAGCACGTCGGTCGAGTACAACCTAGCCTCTTTTGAGCACGAGACGGCAGCGTTGCGCCCGGTTTTGGCGGTCAACTACTCGGTGCCGACTTCTACGCCTTCTCCCACCGTGGCGGCCACACCCACTCGATTGCCCAACTCAGCCAGTCTATCCACGACTGACGATACTTATATCAGTTCTTGGTTGCCCGATGGCCAGTTTGGCCAGGAGGCGCAGCTCTGGGTGCGCCAGGGAGACGTCATCGCTTCACTGTTGCGTTTTGACCTCAGTACATTGCCCAGCAACGCCGTCGTGCAGCAGGCGCATTTGCAGGTCTATGTGGTCGAGCGCAGCAACGCCAATACGTTGACGATATCAGCGTATCGCGTGTTGCGCTATTGGGATGGTCTCCAAGCTACCTGGCAACGCGCACTGACCAATCAAACTTGGAGTACAGCGGGCTGTAACGGCGCGGGTACAGATCGGCTGGCTGACCCATCTCGCACGGTCACGCTGGATGCTGTAGGTCATTGGGTGACGCTCGATCTCACCGACATGGTACAGTATTGGGCGGCGCATCCAGGTGAAAACTATGGGCTGGCGCTCAAGGGCGGCGCGTCGAGCGTGTCGGTGGGCTATGCCTTGGCGTCCAACGATCACCCGCAGGCTGCAGCCCGACCTCGATTGGTGGTGCGCTATAGCGGCTCTACGCCCACGCCCGTCCCGTCGGTCACGCCTACTAGCGGTCCGAAGCCGCTTTCCACCGTGATAACAGTGGAGGCCGACGCTGCCCTGAATAGCTGGTCGGCCACCAGTAACTATGGTTATAGCGCTTTCCTTACTGTGCGCACCTTTGGCTACAAACGTCCTATCTATCGCTTTTCACTGGCGAGTCTGCCCGCCGACGCCACTATCCAGCGGGCCGTGTTCCGCGCCAAGACCAGCGGCAGCGAGGGGGTGAGCCTGAATATCGAGGCGGTGGGGGTGCTGCGCGCCTGGAACGAAGCGCAGGTGACGTGGAACATCGCGCAGACCGGCCAGACTTGGGCCAGCCCGGGAGCCAATAACACTGCTTCCGATAGACTACCTAGCTCTGCAGCCATCGCCGCTGTTACGGGCGGCGACCGTTGGTGGGAATGGGATGTCACCGGTTTAGCGCAAGATTGGATAACGGGCCGAACGCCCAATCATGGGTTGATGCTAATATGCAACGATGCCTCTAGCCATAACGAGATCAATTTCACCAGCAAAGAATATGGCGTACCCGCGCAGTTGGTGGTCGAATATACTACCGGCCCGGTCTATCGAGATTTCACATTGCACCTTTACGATGGGCTGAACATGGTATCGTTGCCTGTGCGGCCCGACGACGCTACGACTGAGAGCTTGTTCGCCGGTATTAGCGACCGAATCGTGCGCGTCTGGACGTTCGATGCCGCCGACCCTGCTGATCCCTGGAAGCTCTATGAACCATCAGGCGGCGAGGCTAACGATCTGGCGCAACTCTCGGTGGAGCGCGGTTATTGGGTCGAAGTATCGGATGATGTCGAGGTCACGGTTAATGGCCGCGTTTACTATGGCATGACAATCCCATTGCGCCAGGGGTGGAACTTTATCGGCTACCCTGCCCTCACTGAGCGTAGCCTAGAATCGGCGTTGGATGGCATCGCTTCGTTCGTCGAATTGGTCTGGCACTATCGAGCGCAGGATGCCGCCGATCCCTGGAAGCGCTACGACCCTTCCGCCTCGCCCTGGTCGAACGACTTGACGCGCCTCTCGCCGGGCGAGGGGTACTGGATTCTGGTCAAGCAGGATTGCCAAATGACGTTGCGTTAAGCGGCGCTCTCGTAAGCGAAACCGCCCGCCCGAAGCGTACAATTGGTGCGTCGGGCGGGCGGTTTGGTTTTGAGCTTGCTTCAGAAAAGCCCCTGAATATAGCCCCCATCCACTTGGATCGTCGTTCCCGTGATATAGCTGGCGCGCTCGGAGGCGAGAAACGCGACGAGCGCCGCCAATTCTTCGGGTTTGCCCAAGCGGCGGGCCGGGATTGAGGCTTCCCACTGGGCCATGACCTGATCCACGGGGACCGCAGCAGCCTTTGCGTTGACGGCGGCCAGGTCGCGCACGCGATCGGTGAGGGTATAGCCCGGGCAAACGTTGTTGACGGTGATCCCCTCGGCGGCTACCTCGCCCGCCAGCGTTTTGGCCATCGCCACGACGCCTGAACGCACCGCGTTCGAGAGGATGAGCGTAGGCATGGGCTGCTTCACCGAGACCGAGGTGATGTTGATGATCCGCCCCCAGCGCCGGGCGCGCATTCCAGGCAACACCAGGCGTGTAAGCCGGATGGCGCTCATCAGGTTAAGGTTAACGGCGTTGAGCCAATCCTCGTCGGATACATCGGTGAATTGGCCTGATTTAGGACCGCCAGCGTTATTCACGAGAATATCAACACGACCGTAGGCCGTTTCAGCGGCGCGCACCAAGGCCTCTACATCCTTTTCCGCCCCTACATCGGCGCGTAGAGCCAGTGCTTGCGCCCCCGTGAGGCGACGGATTTCGCGCGCAGCAGCTTGCAAATCGGCGTCGCCGCGCGCCGTGACGACTACCTGGGCGCCCTCGCGCGCCAATTCCAGCGCTGTTGCTTTGCCCAGGCCGCGACTGGCTGCGACTACCAGCGCTACTTTGTCTTTTAGTCCTAGATCCACAGTTCCCTCCTTGCGCGCCGCATGGCCAACCATCGGAGAACGTGACCAGTTTAGCACAGAAAAGCCAGGCCGTCAGCCGCAGCAGATCGTTCGTGGCCATAATCATTTGGCGTAGCGCCTAGAATGTATATACTCGTTACTTGACGGCTGTACATGATGACCCGGTTGAAACTCGGCGTATATGAATAAATTGTAACATCCCCCAATGACCCCTTTCATCTCGCCTTCATCTCGTTTCCTTATGATAGAACAGATGAAAAAGGGCTTCTGTGTGCGATTATGGCATCGCAGCGATCACAGAACGAGCGGGGGGTCATATGGTTCTGTACGTCCGAGAACTCGAGCAAGCGGAAAGAGAGGAGCTTGTATCCTGGCTATCGTCAGATGACGCGGAACTCAGGCATCGCGCTCAAGTAGTGCTCCTTTCAGCGGAGGGCTATCGCATTCCCGAGATCGCGCAAACGCTCAACTCTCATTCGGCCAACCTGCGCAAGTGGATTCATCGTTTCAACACCATGAGCTGTCAGGGGTTGATAACAGTTCGTTCGGGGGGGGCCAAGCCGCGCTTTAGTCATGAGCAAAAAGCGCGTATCATCGCTCTAGCCCAAAAGCGGCCTCGCGAACTGGGGCTGAACTTTACCGCCTGGACGTTGCACAAGCTGGCCGAGCAAGCTGAAAAGCGCAAGATCGTGGATCGCATCAGCCACGAGTATATCCGCCAGATTCTGCGCGAGGCGCGTTGCCCCTACAAGCAGTATGCGCGCTAATCGTTGATCGGGCTGCGCCAGCCGCCATCTTTCAGCTGTTCTTAACGGCAGCGCCACATGGCGCTGATCGCCGCTTTGTTGTCTTTGCTCACCGAACGCCCCACCATTCAACCGCTGAGGGAATGTCATGCGCATCGCTTTGGTCTCGCCCAAATGGAACCAGATGGTTAACAGCTATCCCCCGCTTGGGCTAGGCTATCTGGCCGCAGTGATGGAAGCCGAAGGCCACACGGTGACGATTCTGGATTTGGGGCTGCACCCCGATACCTCGTTGGAGCAAGACCTCGAACGCCTGATCTCCTTTCAGCCCGATCTGATGGGAGTGACGGCCATGACCAACAACTATCATAGCGCCGAGCGCATCCTGGCGTTGGTCAAAGCGCGGATCGGCTGCGTGACCGTGTTAGGCGGGCCGCACGCTACGATTTTCCCCGACCGCGTGATCGCCGATCCGAATATTGATTATGTGATCTATGGTGAAGGCGAAGAGACGCTGCGCGATTTGACTCGCGTCATTGCTAGCAAGGCCCAACCCGATGAAGCGACGCTTCGGGGCATTGCTGGTTTGTGCTACAAGGTTCATGGCCAGCCGACCCTCAACCAGCCTCGTCCCCACAACCGCAATATGAACGCTCTACCCATGCCCGCACGGCACTTGTTCGAGCTAGAACGTTACCCGCTTTATACCCCCAGCGGCGAGCGCATGGTCACGCTGCTTTCCAGTCGCGGTTGCCCTTATAATTGCAGCTATTGCTTCAAGGGCATCGTGGGGCGCACCTATCGGCAGCGTAGCCCCGAGAGCATCATCGCTGAGTTGCATCACCTCAAGGATACTTACGGCTATCGCCATTTCTAGTTTATAGATGCCCTCTTTACCCTCGACCGTCGCCGCCTAACGGCCCTCACGACGCGGATGATCGAGGAAAAGCTCGATATTCGCTGGCAATGTCTGGCGAGGGTGGATCGCGTGACGCTCGATCTGTTGCAACTTATGTATCGGGCCGGTTGCCGCGAAGTGCATTACGGCATCGAATCGGGCAACGCCGAGATCCTGCAGGCGTTGGGCAAAGAGATCACCCACGATCAGGTGCGCCGGGCTGTGGCCTGGACGGCGCAGGCGGGAATTATGGCTAAGGGCTATTTCATGCTCGGCTTACCTGGCGATACAGAAGAAACCATGCAGCAGACGATCCAGTTCGCCAGCGAGCTAGAGTTGGATCAGGCCATGTTCAGCCTCACCACGCCCTTCCCTGGCACGCGCTTGTGGGATGAACTCGTAGCGCGCCAGCCCGATGTGGTGTTCAATCGCGATTTTTCGCAAGCGTTCTACTATGCCAATTACGACAATCCCGTCAAACCCTTTTTCAATGTGTCACAAGTATCCGACGAACGCCTGACCGCGTTGGCTGCTGAGGCGCAGACGCGCTTTCAGGAATCCAAGCGACGACGCAAGTACGTGCGCGCCTTTGGCTCGGCGGTGGGACAATTCATGTACAACCTGTCGCGGTGGCGCGGCATTCGCAGAGCGGCGCACCGCCTGCTTAATACCCGCTTGCTGCGCAGCCTGCGCGGCGCGACCCAGATCGGCGAGTACGACGCCAAAAAGGAATACTCCCAGCGATGGAACTAATCACCAAGATCGGGCGGCGATTGCAGCGTTACGAGCGTAGCGCCAAAATGGCCGGCCGGTATATCAACTATAGCTTGCACAATGTGCGCCCGTGGGCTTATCCTGATCGGATGTATCTCGAATCTACCAACGCCTGCAACCTGCGTTGTATCATGTGCCCTACAGGGTGTGGTCTAGCCAAACGTAAAAAGGGTTTTTTGGATTGGGACCTGTTCCGCCAGATTGTGGACGAGATGGCCCCGCATGTAAGCATGACCACGCTGCACATTTGGGGGGAGCCGTTGCTGCACCCGCGCATCGTCGAGATGATCGCTTATTGTCGTGACCGCGGTCTGCACGCCGAGATTTCCACCAACGCTGTGCTGTTGACGCCCGAGATCAGCCAAGCGATCCTCGACGCTGGGCTGGGGGCCATCTATCTCTGCCTCGATGGCGTCACCGCCGAAACCTACGAAAAAGTGCGTCGCGAGGCCAGCTTTGAGCAGACCCGCGAGCACATCCTGAAATTCTTGGAGCTACGCACGCGCGGCGGCTATGAACGCCCCCGCACCAAATTGCAGATCATCGAACTGGCGCCCACGGTGGATCAAATCGAGGCGTTCAAACACACCTGGAGCGTGCCTGGCGTGGATCAAATCAACGTCAAGGCATTCGACTCATGGGGCGAGCAGGTCGCCGATATCAGCTCGTTGCGCCCCGGCGAGACGCCAAATTTGCCGCCGCGTTACCATTGTCCCAACCTTTGGTATCACGCACACATCTATTGGGATGGCACGCTGGTCTGCTGCGACCGCGATTTCGACGCCAAATACCCCCTGGGCAATGTGCAGGACGGCGTCATGAACGCCTGGCGCGGCCCCGCTATGACCCGCCTGCGGCTCAAGCACCTCAATCACGATCTCGATGATGTGCCTTCGTGCGGCCCTTGTATCGAATGGGCTTGGTGGCGCCCCACTTGGACTACCGCTCAGGGCAACGCCCCAGTAGAAAGCAAGTGAGGCGTTGCCATGAACTCGGATCGCCTCACACTAGCGTCTCGTAATCGCTGGGCCGCGCCCTTGACCACGCTCGTCCTCGTCGCGTTGGCGACGGCGGCGCGTTGGTTTGGCATTGGCGCCGAGTCGCTCTGGCTCGACGAGGCCACTAGTCTGATCCTGGCGCGTATGAGCGTGCCCGAACTAGTTCGCTGGACGGCGCTCGATATTCATCCCCCGCTCTATTACACATTGTTGCACTTTTGGCGTTATCTGGGCGAAAGCGAGGCCGCTATACGCAGCCTCTCGGCGCTGGCCGGGGTGCTGAATGTGCTGGTCATCGCTGCGCTAGGTCGGACGCTGTTTGAACGTCGCACGGGTTGGATCGCGGGATTATTGCTGGCGCTGGCGCCGCTACACGTTTGGTATTCGCAAGAGGCGCGCATGTACGCCTGGATCGCGCTGCTGGTTACTACATCGTTGTGGCTAGCGATAGAAGCGTGGCTTGAGCCTACACGCTGGGTGCTCTGGGTTGGTTACGTGCTTGCCACCACTGCCGCGCTCTATACGCACTATTACGCCGTGTTCGGGATCTTGCTCGCTAACCTGTTCTTTCTTTATCTGCTCATCCGCCGCCGTTTGACCAAACGCCTGTTCTGGAGTTGGGCGGCGGCGCAGGGGGCGGTGTTCGCCCTGTTTCTGCCGTGGTTGCCCACTTTTCTGTTGCCCATCACCGTGGGCGGGGGCGGATGGGTGGCGCTGGGGATGGGTAAGCCTTCAGTCGCCGTTTTGGCGCAGACGGCAGTGCTCTATATGGTGGGCATGGGGCGGGCGCTCTATCCGGCGCTGATTCGCCGTGCGGCCTATGCTCTGTTCGTGGGCTTGTTCCTGGTGGGGCTGTGGCCGCGCAAAAGCGTCGCACAGCCTGGAGAGGAGTCGCCGCGCCTGTTTAGCGAACGCGAGACCGTCGGTTTTTGCCTGGCCTACCTGGTTGCGCCGCTTGGGATCGCCTGGGTGTCGTCGCAGCTCTTCAAGCCGATGTACTCGGCGCGCTACATGCTACCGTTCTTGATGCCTTTTGTGTTATTGACAGCGCGAGGTGTGGGGCGCATTCCCTGGCGCGTAGGACGGATAGCGACGCTGGCGGCGCTGGTGGGTACCCTCGTCGTAGGGATTGTGGCTCAAACCAAGATGATGGACAAGCCCGATTGGCGCAGTTGGGCGCAGCAGATCGCCGCTCGCGCTGAACCGGGGGATGTGGTAGTGTTCGTGCCTGGGTGGCATGCCAAGCCATTTGATTATTATGCGCGCGGCGCGGTGGAACTCTATGGCGATGTGCCTGTGCCGGTGGATCAGTTCGGCCAGCAAGCCCTCGACGCAGTAGCGATGGCCATCCGGAACCACCCTAGAGTATGGTTTATCTGGGAGACCGACCATTACACCGACCGCGACGGGCAGGTATATCGCTACCTAGCCGAACCCTGCCGCCAAATCGAAGAGCACGACTTGCCGCTGGTGGGGCGCGTGATTGTGTTCGATAATTCCGCAAGCAAAGGGCACCCCTAAGATGGTGCGCGGCGCGTCACTCCAAACTAAGCCAAGATGGGATCTGTGGGTCGTTGGCGGGCTGACTGTCTTGGCCCTGGCTTTGCGCTTCTATCGCCTCACCGCCGAAAGCCTATGGTACGACGAAGCCTATAGCGTTTGGTCGAGCGCGATGGACATCGCCTCGCCGCGCATCCTGTGGGAGTGGCAGATCGAGTTCCCGCTCTATTACTGGCTGCTCCATATTTGGATGCGGCTTTTCGGCCAGGGCGAGTTCGCGGTGCGCGCTTTTGGCGCGCTGGCGAGCGCGGCCAGCATCACGCCGATGTACTATCTGGCCAAGCGACTGTTCGGCCCCACTACCGGCGAAATCGCGGCTTTTTTATTGGCGATCAACCCCTACCATGTATGGTATGCCCAAGATGTGCGGATGTATCCTTGGGCGTTGCTGTTTGTCACCGTCTCATTGCTCGCTTTTTGGCGTGTGGCGCAGGGGGGCGACTGGGGTTGGCGACTGGTCTATGTGCTGGCGACGGGTCTCACTTTTCACTTGCATTACTACATCGGCTGGCTGGTGTTGGCCGAGAACGTGTTTGTGCTGGTCGCGCTGTGGCGCGAGCACGGCAACCCCTTTTGTCGCGCCGCATGGCTCAAGCTGCGCTTCTGGCTGGCGGCCCAACTTGGCGTGGCGGCGCTGGCCGCGCCGGCGGCGGCGGTGTTTCTGACCAAAGCGGTCACGCTGAACCAGTGGGACTGGCTAGCGCAACGTTACGGCGCGCCTGGCCCGCGTGATGTGATCGCGTTGTTTCTATCCTACACTGTAGGTACGTTATTTCCCGCGACCTCATCGGTGCGCTGGGCGGTATTGGCGCTCTTTGGTGGGCTGGCTGCCTGGGGCGTATGGTGGGCGCTGGGGCGTGTTCGTCGTCACGAAACGCCGGGCGGGGCGCTGGGGTTCACGCTGTTGGCATTGATCCTGCCGTTGTTTGCCTGCTTTGCTCTGGGGCAACGCTATTCGGTATGGGTGACGCGCTACCTGATCCTGTTCCTGCCGCTCTATCTGATCTTGGTAGCGCAAGGCGTCGTCTCGCTCGCGCCTGAGGGAGCGCCGCCATCCTGGCAGCGAGTGGCCAGCAGGATGCTGGCGCTCCTTTTGGCGGCGCTTGTAAGCGCCTATGCCCTGTGGGCCATGTACACTACGCCGCAAAAAGAGGATTGGCGCGGCGTGACGGCCCATATCGCAGCACGGGCCGCACCCGATGATTTGATTGTGCTGATGGACGAAGAGTGTCGCGTACCCTGGGATTATTACTATGGCAGCGGCGGGCGACGTATCGGGGTGAGCCGCTTTGCTGATGATGCTGGGTTGGATCGTGCGTTGGCCGAGATTCAGCAGCAACAACGCGGCAGATACTTGTGGTTAGTGGTGAGCCATGCCGATAGCGCTGATCTGGAGCAACGCTTGGCAACCTTGCCCAATTTATCGCCTGTGGAGTCGCCATCTTTTATCGGCGTCAAACTAGTGGTCTATCGTTGGCGGTGAGCGAGGCCCACATGAGTGCAGCGAGCAACCCGACACGCCGAGTTTGGGCCACGCACCTGGCGGTGATTCTTGCCTATGGGTTGCTCACGCTGGTCATGACCTGGCCGCTGGCAGCGCGATTCAATCGCGCAGTGTTGGGGCCGCCGGGCGATAATCTGGAATATGTCTGGAAGATGTGGTGGTTCAAGCACGCATTGCTTGATCTCGGCGTCTCGCCGTTTTTTGCGCCGGATGTGTTCTACCCGTTCGGCTATCCGGTGGCGCTTTCGGAGACAACCGTGACGCACACCGTGCTCGGGTTGCCGCTCACCGTGCTGTGGGGCGAGGTAGCATCCTATAACACCATGATAGTGTGCTCGTTCGTACTCAGCGGCTATGGTCTCTATCTCTATTTGCGCGGAATGGGCTGCGGCGTGGCGGGAAGCTTCATCGGCGGGGCGGCGTTTGCATTTTGCCCTTACCGGATGTCGCATCTAGGCGCGGGACATCTGCCACTCATGGGCACGGGCTGGATTCCGCTTCTGCTGTTGGCATTGGAGTGGTTGATACATAAGCCAAATGGATGGCGCGGCGCGCTGGTGGGCGTGTGTTATGCGTTGACGGCGCTTTCCTCGTGGTATTACGCCGTGATGGTGGGCGCCTTTGCTGGGCTGTACTTGCTCGTGCGGGCGCGCCCCTGGCGAGTGATGCTGGGTTGCGCGCGGTTGTGGCTGGGGATGGAAGTTGCCGCTTTGGTCGCAGCGGCGCTGATCGCCCCCGCCGCGTGGCCCATCGTCAAGTTGTACAGCGAAGGGCAGACTACATACAATTACGCTCTCAG
The DNA here is from genome assembly GCA_964649365.1 of uncultured Anaerolineales bacterium. Lineage (GTDB taxonomy): Bacteria > Chloroflexota > Anaerolineae > UBA1429 > UBA1429 > CAZYPJ01. The sequence goes on from CAZYPJ010000002.1 coordinate 27,600, forward strand.
TTATGTGGATCAGTGGTCGGCCAGCCCACTGGACTTTGGCTATCCGAATGCCATGCACCCTTGGTGGGGCGGCTTTCTGACGACGCATTACTATCAAAATATCAACGAGAACCTGGTCTATCTGGGTTGGGCTGCGCTGGTCCTGGCGGCGCTGGGGTTGTGGGCGCGCCATCGTGATCCCTGGCCTCGAAACCTGGCTCTCTTGGGGCTGATCGCACTGATCCTGGCGCTAGGTACGACATTGCACGTGGCGGGCAAACCGATTTATGTTCGCGTGCCCCAGGGGATAGAGTATCAGTTCTCGCGGGCAATGTATGTACTGACGGGCAAACTGGCGTTGCACCGGGTGGATTACAGCCCTCTACGCCGCGAGGGGGCCATCGTGTTGCCGTTGCCGACGCTGCTCCTTTATCTATTCGTCCCGACTATGAACGCTATGCGTGTATGGAGTCGCTTTGGCATCTTGGTGATGCTGATGGTGGCCGCATTGGCGGGCTTGGGCGGCGATGCTTTGCTGGCGCGGATCGGGACGCAGCGGCGTGCGGGGCGCAGCATAATCGGAGTAGCCCTCGCGTTGCTGGTGCTGGTTGATTTCGCCGCGCTGCCCTATCCCTATGGCTATACGGAGGTCAGGGGGCAGCCGGTGGACGATTGGCTGGCGCAGCAGCCAGAGGGTACGCCCATCATCCACTATCCGCTAGACAAGACCTGGTACGGCTGGATGCTGTACCCGACGCGGATACACGGCCAGCCCATCGCTTATGGCTATGGCACGTTCGCGCCGGAGGCGTACCGCGCGAGCCAACCGACCCTGGAGATGTTTCCTAGCGCCGAATCGCTGGCGCTATTGCGAGAATGGGGCGTCAAATACGCCCTGGTGGGGGCGCACAGCTATGGCGACGCCTGGCCCGAGATCGAGCGCCAGCTGGCCGCCGCGCCTGGCGTGCAGCTGGTGGCGGTGTTCGAGGATCGTCCGCTGTACGGCGGCGACCGATTGCTGCATCTGGCGCGACCCAGCGCCGATGTGCCCTCGACTGAGTTGATCAGTGGCCCTTATCAGACCTATCTGAACGATGAGATTCACGTCTATGCGATCCAATAGTCATTCGAAGAGGAGTGAACATGATCCCTGTCGCTGAACCCGATTTGCATGGCAATGAGCTGAAATACGTCACCGATTGTGTGGTGACGGAGTGGGTTTCCTCATTGGGCAAGTACGTAGGCGCTTTTGAAGAGCGCATGGCTGCGCTTTGTGGGCGCAAGTATGGAATTTCGGTATCCAACGGCACGGTAGCGCTGCACCTAGCGTTGGTCACGTTGGGCATCGGCCCTGGCGATGAGGTGATCGTCCCGACTTTGACCTTTGTGGCTACGGCCAACGCTGTAAGCTATACCGGCGCCACACCTATCTTTGCCGATTCAGAGCCGGCTTATTGGCAGATTGACCCAACTCAGTTGGAAAAGTTGGTCACGCCGCGCACCAAGGCGATCATTCCGGTGGACCTGTACGGCCACCCGGTGGATATGGAGGCCATCGAAGCGTTCGCGCGCCGCCACAATCTTTACATTATCGAGGATGCCGCTGAGGCGCACGGCGCTACCTACAAGGGGCGGTTGTGTGGCTCGTTGGGGATCATGTCATGCTTTAGCTTTTACGGCAACAAGGTCATCACCACTGGCGAGGGCGGTATGATCCTCACCGATGATGCTGCCCTCTATGAGCGTGCTAGGTTGCTGCGCGATCACGCCATGTCGCCGACCGAGCGTTATTATCACCCCGAGATCGGCTACAATTATCGCTTGACCAACATTCAAGCGGCGCTGGGCCTGGCGCAGTTGGAACGTATAGATGAATTTATCGCCGCCAAACGCCGCAATGCCGCGCTCTATGCGCAGGGGCTGGCGAATGTGCCCGGCATCACCGTCGCGCCAGAAGCCGAGTGGGCCAAGAACGTCTATTGGATGTATTCGATCCTGGTAAATAAGGATTATCCGCTGTCGCGCAAGGAACTGATGGCGGCGCTCAAAGCGCGCGGGGTGGATTCGCGCCCGTTCTTCTGGGCCATCCACACCATGCCCTGCCACCTGCGCGACATCAAACTGCCGGTGGCGGAAGATTTGGCCGTGCGGGGGATTAATCTGCCCAGCTCGACCAAATTGACTGCGGAGCAAATCGCTTACATCTGTCAGCAGATTGCTGAATTGGGACATTAGGTCAACTGATGGGTTACCAGGTCATTCCTTTCACGGCGCAACACGCTCGCGCCGCCGCTGAAATCCATGCCGAGGGGCAGCCGGGCACGTTTCTTACCAGCTTGGGGCCGCCTTTTCTGCGCGCTCTATATGCCGAGATGGCCGCTTCACCCCGCTGTTACGGTTTTGTGGCGCTGGAAAGCGATGAGGTGATTGGCGTGGTTGTTGGCGCAACCGATGCCTCGGCGATTTTCAAGGAGTTGATCGTGCGCCGGGGCGTCAAGCTGGCGTTGCCCGTGCTGGGGGCTATGCTGCGTCACCTCGCGCTATTGAGTCGCGTGGTCGAGACGCTGCGCTACCCCACGCAGCAACCCCATGAGCCGGGCGAGGCCGAACTGTTCTACATCGGTGTGCGTAGCGCTCGGCGCGGCGCGGGTGTGGGGGCGGCGCTGTTCGATGCCTTGGCTCGGGCGTCGCGCCAGCGCGGGATGCGTGCGATGGGCTTGATTGTGGATGACGCCAACGAGACTGCCAAACGCTTTTACCTTAGCCGTGGCATGGCCGCCGTGAGCGCCTGGCCGATGTATGGGCGGTTGATGAATTGGTATCGTCTGGATTTGGAGAATCTGCCTCAATGACAGTGATGGTAGCTTCCGAAACCCAACGCCGCCAGGCGCGCATCGGCTGGTTTGTGGCCGTAGTTGCCCTGCTGGGCCTGACGGCATTTCTGATGCGCGGTTGGTTGATGGGTGGGCTGCCCACCTCGTCGCGCCGCGAGGCGCTCACCGAGTTGACCATCGTCTGGATGTTCAAGCAAGAGCTGCTGCAAGGCCGTTTGCTCAGCGAATGGAATGCGCTGTGGTTTTCGGGCTTTCCCTGGCTGCGCTTTTTAGCATACCCACTGTATTATATGGTGGCGGCAGTTTCGGCCTGGAGCGATATTCCTCTTGCAGCGGCGATGGTCGCGTTCTTTTTCGCGGCGCTGGCGGGTTCGGGCCTGGCAATGTTCGGCTATCTCAATCATATCCTGGATGACTGGCGCGCGGCGTTGGTAGGCGCGGTCATCTATGAGGCTTTCCCGTATCACAATCATGTTGGCGTCGAGACATGGATTCATGCCGCTTTTTGGGTGTTGCTGCCCCTCTCCTTGTGGTTCATCGAGTTGGCCCGTGCTAAAGGCTATCAGCGCGCCCATTATCTGATCCTGACGGGCGTTGCGCTGGGGTGTTTCCCCGTTCTCAGCAGCGAATATGCTTTGCTGGCAGGGCCTTTTGTGGTGCTCTATCTGACCTTGAGCGAATGGCGCGATGTGCGCCACAAGGCGCGCAGATTTTGGGCTGCCCTGGGCGGCTATGCTCTGGTGGGGCTGGTGGCATTGGGCGTGGCTTGCTTTTTCGTGCTGCCCGCGCTGTTTGAAGTGCGATATGTGGGCATCTATGCCAAGCATGGCGCCGGAACCACTTTTACCGATCATCTTGTTCGCGAGTATTCCGTTACACCTGCACTGGTGTGGTACGCTATTGCGCGTCGCTTGCATCTTCCAACCGATAGCGTGGGGCTTCCTGGTATTGTGCAATCGTTCTGGAGTGTGGCTTGGTATCCTGGCGTGGTGACCACAGCCCTGGCAGCGCTGGGTCTCGGCGGCCTGCGACGCCATTTTGCGGCGCGGGCTGCGTCGGTTTGCCTTGTGTTGTCTGCTTTGCTCGCTACTGGGCCGACCAATCCGCTCAATTTCTTCACGCATATACCGGTGATCGGGCGGCTTTCACCGTTTCGCGGCCTGTTACTGGTAGCGATGTTTGCGGCAACGTTGGCGGCGTTCGGAGTGCGCTGGCTGTTACGCGCCAAACGGCTCGTTTGGCTCAGTTGGGTTAGCTGGGCAATCCTTCTGGCGCTGGTCGTCGCCGACTATGCGCCCTCGGCCTCGGCCTACCAGACTACCGAAGCGTATTTCAGCGCCGATGAGCGAGAAGCCTATACCTGGCTCAGCAGGCAACAGAAGCCCGGCCGCTTGTGGGAGGTCTCGACTCTGCCCCGCGATCTTTACTTGCGCACTTTTACGCTCAGTCTGTGCTCCCGACCACGTTATATGGGTTACTATGATAACGGCGCGCCGCTTTACACCTGGCAACAAACCACCTGGACCGACCTGCGCACGGCGCTACATCTCCATACGGTGCGCTATGTGCTGCTTCATGTCGGAGAAGCCGAGTCGGATCGTGTCGCTCCATTGATCGGCGAGGCAGGCTATCAGATGACCTTTGCTTCGGGCAATGTGCAAATATGGGAAAATCCACAAGTCGAGGGTTATACCCGTTTTTACAGTCAGGCGGCGCTAGACCTTACCCAAGATTTCCACCATCCTTTTGTAGCGTTGCCCGGTTTCGTCTGGCGGCATATTGCGATGGTGACGCCGTCTTTGTCCTCTCTCGACGAACAGGATCCCATCACGCTCAAAGAGTTCAAGTACATGCTGGTGGATGACGCCGCTGCGCGCGTCACCGTATCGCCCGATAGGTTGCAAAACGCGACGGGTAGGTTGGTGATAGATACAGAGGTAGCTACACTCGATCCGGCTCCCGAGGTGCAGGTATCAGCCCGCATCGAGCGATTGCCCTTCAAGGCAATCCAGATCGATCTTCAAGCGCCGACAAAGGGGATCCTGAGCCTGTCAGAAAGCTGGTATCCTCACTGGCGGGTGCGGGTAGATGGCCAGCCGCGTCCCATTTTGCGCGTGAATTGGGCCCAGATGGGCGTCTGGCTCGAACCGGGACAACACCACGTCGAGTTTTACTATCAGCGGCCCTGGTATGTGCTCGTGGGCTATGGCGTTACCACCGCTTTCGTGTTGGGGCTGATCGTTTGGTGGACGTGGTATGGCGGGTACGCGCTCAATCGCCCGCAACGAATCTTGTGGCCCGATTTGTCAGACCGTAGCTCTGAGACGCCGATAACGTCTATACAGAAGGATGCCTAGCGTGACGCTGACCCTCGCTCAAAAGGACTATTTGTGGGAATATCTGACCCATGCGCCGGCGGCGCTGGCGCTGTTGCGAGCTATCGAATGTCGCGAGCTGAATGATTTGGCGACCGAACGCCCACTCTTTGAGCATCCGATGCTTGACCTGGGCTGCGGCGACGGGCTATTCGGACAGGTGTTCTTTGCGCAGCGCCCCGAATTGGGGTTGGATTACTCGCGACACGAGTTACGAACCGCGGCCAGCCGGGGCGCCTATCGGGCGCTGGTGCAAGGTGATATTACTGCAATCCCTTGTCCTGACAATGCGTTTGCTTCCGTCTTTTCTAACGGCGTGTTGGAGCATGTGCACGATTTGCCGCAAGGATTGCGCGAGATCGCCCGCGTGTTGCGGCCTGGCGGACGGCTGATTATGACGGTGCCCACTATGGCCGATGAACTAGAGTTGAGCGCCGCAGCGTTGTTACGGAGCCTGGGTTTGCGACAATGGGCGCAACGTTACGCCGATTTCTATAATCGCGCTTTTGGGCAGATCAACGTGCACCCGGTGGAGACGTGGCGCGAGTTGCTGGCGGCGGGTGGACTGCGCCTGACGTATCATCGCGCCTACGGTTCGGCGGCTGTATTCCGTTTGCACGATCTGACGCTCCCATTGAGCGCGCCTAACTTTATCTGTAAACGCCTGACGGGTCGTTGGGTGGCGCTGCCGATGCTGCGCCGAGCGACCCTCGCGCCCATTTGGGCGACGTGGTTGCGTGGGCTGTATCTGGATCGCGAATCGCCAGGATGTTCGTTGTTGATGATCGCTGAATCGAACAAGATAGTATAGCGGAGGTTGGTGTGGACGTTTCCGTTGTTTTGCCCACCTATAACGAGCGCGACAATATCGTCCCCTTGATCGAGGCCATTGATCGCGAGTTGACTAGCGCTGGCATCAGCTATGAGGTGGTAGTGGTAGATGACAACTCGCCTGATGGCACGGCGCAAGCCGTGCGCGCACGCTTTGACGACCAGGCGAATGTGCGCCTGATCGTGCGCACCGAAGGACGTGGGTTGGCTACCGCTATTGCTTATGGTATTCGCCATGCTGAGGGCGATTGTATAGCGGTGATGGACACCGACTTTAATCACGACCCTGTGCTGTTGCCGCAAATGGTCCGATTCTTGGATTACTACGATATTATCATCGGCGCGCGCTTTACTATGGGCGGCGGTATGGAGGAAAAGTGGCGCTACCTGGCCAGCTTTGTGTTCAATTTTCTCGTGCGTCAGGTGCTGCGCACCCAGATTCAAGATAACTTGTGCGGTTTTTTCACCATGCGCCGCGACAAGCTGATGGCGATGGATATCGAGCGTATTTTCCAGGGTTACGGCGAGTATTTCATGCACCTGCTGTTTCAGTCCTGGCGTCAGGGCTACAAAATGCTCGAAGTGCCCGCTTTTTACCGCGCGCGCACTTATGGGCAGAGCAAGTCGCGCTTTTTTAGCATGTTGTATCACTATACCCTGACGGCGATCCGCGTGCGCCTGGGGAAGAGATAGGATCGAGGTGATGAGCGATGGTTGAGACCTCCGTGAGCCAGATGGCGCTGGTGATCGTGCCCACTTACAATGAAGCTGAGAATATCGAGCGCCTAGTGAGCGAGATTCTGGCGCAGCCTGCGCCGCTGCATGTAGTGGTGGTAGATGACAACTCGCCCGACGGCACTGGCGTTCTGGCCGATGCTCTGGCCGCTCGAAACGAGCGCGTCGCGGTGATCCATCGCCCAGGAAAGCTAGGCTTGGGTACAGCCTACGTCGCCGGATTCAAGCATGCGCTAGAACGTGGCTATGGTTATGCCATCACGATGGACGCCGATTTTTCTCACAATCCGCGCTATCTGCCAGCCTTGCTCGCATTGATGACAAGCTATGATGTGGGTATAGGCTCGCGCTATGTCGCAGGGGGCGGCAGTACGGGGTGTTCCGCTTATCGTATCTTTATGAGCAAGGGGGCCAACGCTTTTGCCAAGTTCATGTTAGGGCTAAAGGCTCACGATTGCACGGCGGGTTTTCGTTGTTACAAAGCTGAGGTATTGCGCACCATCGAATTGGATACCATCTTTTCTAGCGGTTATTCATTCCTGGTCGAGATGGTCACTCGCTGCGAGCGGCGCGGCTACACGGTGGGCGAATTGCCGATCATCTTTGACAACCGGCGACTGGGTAGGTCCAAGATTTCCAAGATCGAGATCTATAAATCGGTCTATACGATTTTGCGTCTGCGTTTTACCTGGCTGCCTTGGGAACGTTGGTTGCAGGCGTACAAGCAACGCAAGCACGCGACGGCGCGACGGTAAAGCCAAGAGATAAGGAACGCGATCATGAGCGAGCCACGCATTCTCATTATCACCCCGGCGCACAACGAAGCCGAGAACCTGCCGCACGTTTTTGCCGAGCTACGTCGCTGCCTGCCTGATACGGACATCGTTGTGATAGACGACTATTCGACGGATGATACTGCTGCTGTGGCGGCGCGTCTGGGTGGCCGAGTGGTGAGCTTGCCTTGCAACCTGGGCTATGGCGGGGCGGTGCAAACGGGGTTCAAATATGCCGTCGAGTATGACTATGATTACGGCGTGTTGCTCGACGCCGACGGCCAGCATGACCCAGCCTGTATCCCCGATCTATTGGCCCCTGTGCTTGCTGGCGAGGCTGACATCGCTATCGGGTCGCGCTTTTTAGGGCAGGTGCAATATCATGTGGGTGGCATTAAGCGGATGGGGATGGCCGTGTTCGGCGCTATCGTAGCGCATTTCACCAAACGCCGCGTCACCGATGCCACCTCGGGCTTTCAGGCGATGAATCGCGACGTGTTGTGTTTTTTCGCTCGTGACAACTATCCTTCCGATTACCCAGACGCCGACACGCTGTTACTGCTGAACTATGCCGGATTTCGTGTGACCGAAGTTCCTGTGTGCATGAGGGGTCGTATCTCAGGCGTTTCGATGCACGACAGCTGGAAGGCGATCTATTACATCTTTAAGATGTTTCTTGCGATCTTTATTGTTTTGTTGCGACAGAGCACGCGCAGTAATGCTCGTCGTCGCTCTCAGGCGCCGAACAGGTCGTAGGTGAGCCAAACCATGCGCAATGCGCTTTCGATTGACCTGGAGGATTGGTTCCACGCCGAATTAATCCGCGCGCGCGTGCGGGGCGCGCGGCCTGAGCGGCGCGTCCCCTGGGCGGTGGAGCCGATTTTAGAGTTACTCCAGCGCTACGATGTGCGCGCTACCTTCTTTGTGGTGGGCGATGTGTTGCGCCATCACCCCGATCTGGTGCGGCGGCTCTATGCCGAAGGGCACGAAATCGCTTGTCACGGTTGGAGTCATCGCACGCTTTGGTCGCTGGACCCGGCGCGCTTTGCTGAGGAGCTGGACGAGTTCGACCGTGATGCGCAAGGTATCGCCCCGGTGAACGAGATCATCGGTTTTCGTGCGCCCACATTTTCGCTGGATGAGCGCACGGCCTGGGCGGTGGATATCCTGCGCGACCATGGCTATCGCTACGATTCGAGCATTTTCCCGGTGCGCAATTATCTCTATGGCGTGGATGGCTGCCCCCGTGCGCCTTATCGGCCCACTCGCGCCGAACTGACAACCGACCATGCTGACGGCGCGCTGATCGAATTCCCGATGACCAGTTGCTCCCTCGGTGGGTTCGATGTGCCCGTCTCGGGCGGATTCTATCTGCGCACCATCCCGCAGATCATCTTGAAGCCGCTGCTCGCTCACGTCAATTCCGAGGGGCGGCCCTTTGTGATCTATTTTCATCCCTGGGAAGGCGATGTGCGCACGCCCCGAGTGAAGGGACTGTCGTTGGTGACCCGTTGGGTCACGTATTACAACTCTGGCGCGGCCCTGCGCAAGCTGGAAGCGCTGCTCAAACGGTTCGAGTTTGCGCCTTTGCGTGACATATTGGGACTTTCCGGCGCACGGCGGACAGGATCGCGGCCATGAGCCGTTGGCGGAATGTGGCGCGGCGCTATGGCCCGTGGCTGTTAGTCGGGCTGGTGGCGGCGCTGTGGATGAGCGATCTCGTGCGCGTCTGGCGGATGACCAACCACAAAGACCTAGATGTCTTTCTATTGGCGGCGCGCCGTTTGTTGGCGGGCGAAGATATCTATGTTGATGCGGCTGCCTTTCGAGCATCCATCGAGGCGGGCGCTTTCAGCATGAAAGATGCCTCGGTAGTTTGGCCTTATGCGTATGCGCCGCTGATTGCCATTTTGTTTACGCCAGCGCTGGCGCTACCAGCCGAGATAGTACACGTTTTATGGTGGGGCCTGAATATCGTCGCGCTGATCAGCGGGTGCTGGTTGAGCCTGCGCGCCGTGGGGCAGACGAAACCGCTGGTCGCCGCCCTAATGCTGCTGGCGCTCTATCGCTTCGATCCCGCCGTCGGTGCGCTGCGATTAGGGCAGCTCGAGATCGGGCAGTTCCTGGTGCGCGCTGTTGCACTCTATGCTCTGAACCGAGGGCGGGAGCGTTGGGCGGGCCTGGCGTTGGGCCTGGCGACGGGGATCAAATTCTTCCCCGGCGCGCTGATCGCTTTGCTCATCTGGCGGCGGCGGTGGCGCGCCGCAGCTTGGGCGACGGGGACGGCGTTGACCTTGATTGTGGGATCGTTCGCCATCGTAGGATTCGACCGGTGGCCCGCTTATTGGGATTTCACCGTTATGTATGGCATCGGCGGGGCGTTCGCGGCTTTTCCGCTCAACCAATCGCTGAACGGCTTTTTCAGCCGCAACCTGGTGCGCAACGTGTTCACCGCTACACTCAAAGGGGTACACTTGCCTGCCCTGGCCAAGAGCTTGACGCTGGGTTGCGATCTGGCGATTGTGGTTAGCAGCGCCTGGCTCACCTGGCAAAAAGACGGGGGGCGACGACCTAGCGATGAAACGCAGAATCAGCGTTTCGCGCTAGAATTCGCACTGGCGGTGGTGGCGCTGCTGCTCATCTCGCCGCATTCACAGGTCTATACGTTTGTGTGGACGTTGCTGCCGTTGATGGTGTTGCTGGCACGGTTCACTGTTCGGTTCGATACTCGCTGGCAATACTGGGCGGGGTTGGCGGTCGCCTATGCGCTCTTGGGGCGAGCGTACACGCTGTACCACCCAGGACTCACCCGTTTGGTGCAGGCGCATTACCTGGGCGGGGCGCTGATCTTGTGGGGAACGATAGCGGTCATCCTGTGGCGTGACCGGTGATGCTCTGCGGAGGGTTTTTATGGTCTGGCAAGCGCGATTGTTTTTCGTGGCTCTGGGGCTGGCGGTGCTGATCTTTGTCATCAACCTGGTGCGCACCAAAAAGCTCAAGGAGGAATATGCTCTGCTGTGGCTGTTCATGGCAGTCACGCTGGTGGTGGCGCCGCTGTTGATTGATGTGATTGATACCGTGTCATTCGCCATCGGCATTGATTACCCACCCGCGCTGATCATCGTCATCGCCCTGGTGTGTTTCGCGCTGATCTTTTTCCAAATCTCGGTGACGATCTCCAAGTTCAGTGAGCAGATCAAGTCGCTCAGCCAAGATTTGGCGCTGACGCGCCACCGCCTGCGCGACCTAGAAGCGCGGCTCGCTTTGGGCGCATCGCAGGATGACGTCGCCCAACATGGCGAGCCAGGTGACAAGTGAGGTGATGCTTATGTCGGCCCGTGAGACCTCGCGCCCGAATCGCCATGAGCGGCTCTGGTTGCTGCTGCTCGCGTTATTGGCGGCGGGGGTGCGCCTGTATTTGGCCAGCCAGCCTCGCGTGATCCGCTGGGACGAGCCGGATTATCTCTGGCTGGGCAAAAGCCTTCTGACTGGATATGGCTATACCATTGGCGGCGCGCCCGAACTGCACTATACACCACTGTTCCCACTGCTGGCGGGCGGCGTCTATGCTCTGACGGGCAACCCCGAGCTTGGTTCGTCGTTCTGGTATGTGCTGCTGGGCGCGGCGACCGTCGTGCCGGTATATGCCTTGGCGCGTCGCATCTATAGCTTGCGCGTGGGGTTGACCGCCGCCGGCCTGGCGGCTATCTTTCCGGCGCTCAGTTCGGCAGTGCTCTATTGGGGCACGATGACCGAGCCGCTGTTCATCTTTTTGGTCTGGTGCGCGCTGTGGGCGGCGCACAGGGCGCTGGAGGACGAGCGCCCTTGGCGGTTCGGATTGGTGGGCGGCCTGCTTTGCCTGGCCTATCTGGCGCGCCCCGAAGGAATCGTCTGGGCGGCGGCGATAGGTGCTTTGGTTGTGGTGGTGTGGTGGGTTCGTCGCCGCAAGTGGAGTTGGCGGCTGGCGGCGTGTTTCGCGGTCTATGTGACCGTGTTTCTCTTGCTGGCGTTGCCTTATGCGGCGTTGCTCCACCGCTACACCGGCAAGTGGATGGCTACCGGCAAGCTCAGCATCACTTACGATATCGGCGAGGCAGTGCTGGAGCGCGACCCCGTGCGCTATGACGAAGTGACTGCTAGTCTCGACCCTGCTTCGGGTGAGATTCTTTGGTGGTCGGCTAAGCGTTTTGAGCGCGGCGTGCTCGATTACCTTTTAGACGATCCGGCGCTATTCGTGCAGCGAATGGCGCGCAATTTCCAGCGTATGACGGCGTTCATCTTTGCAGGTATGGTCTTTTCGCGCCTGCTGTTAGCCCCGGTGGTGTTGGGTTGGTTCCGTCAGCCGTGGACGCGTCGCCGCCTGGAAGATGAGCTACTATTGTGGTTCGGCGCGTTGCCCGTGTTGGCGTTCTTGCCGTTTCACGTCGAGATCAGGTTTTTCTCACCAGCCTTTCCGACGTTGTTGATCTGGTTGGCTGCAGGGCTGTGGGATGGGGGTCGCTGGATCGCCGAAACGTGGGCGCAGTGGCGCCGGGGCGATAAAAAAGCCGAGCAAGCTACGGCTCACGCGGCAACCAGGCGCGCGCAAACGCTGGGAGCCTTGGCGTTGGTCGCCGTTGTCACCATCTTTTTCGGGATCATCCACGGGCGTACTGTCCGAACCGGCATGAACGATTTGAGCTATGCGCACAAAGCAGCAGGGCTGTGGCTCAAGGAAAATACCCCTACCGATGCCGCCATCATGTCGCGCGATCTGGCCGTGTCGCTTTATGCCGAGCGGGGCTTTGTGGCGTCGCCTCGCGCCGATTATGGGGACTATTTAGCTTATGCGCGTCGCAAGGGCGCTGACTATCTCCTGGTGGACGAGCGCGAGTTGTTAGTATTGCGCCCTCACTTGTCGTTCTTGCTCGATGACGCTCATCCGCCCGTCGAATTGGAACCGGTGTTCAAGTCGCGTGATGGCAAGGGCTTGACCATCGTCTATCGCATCAAGGATTAACACGCTATGTCCAAGCAGAACGTTATACCATTGAGATCCGCGACGCTTCAGTCGCCTGTGCGCGGAGCCTACTGGCGGCGCTGGGGATTGCTGTGGGCCATCTGGGGGCTGGGCCTGGGGCTGCGGCTGGCGCTTTCGCAGATGGATCGCGTCGTCTGGGGTGATGAGCCGTTCTACCTCTGGCTGGGTCGCAATTGGGTCACGGGGCAGGGCTATTCTTTTACTGGCCACCCCGATGTGCATCACGGCCCGTTGTTCCCCTGGCTGGCGGGGCTGCTCTACCTGGCGACCAGCGATCTGGCGTTGGCCAGTGAGATTCTCTATACACTCTTTGGCTCACTTTTGGTGTGGCCAGTGTATGCGCTCGGCCTCGAATTGTACGACCGGCGGGTGGGGTTGGGCGCGGCCGCGCTGACGGCGGTCTTCCCGGCGTTAACGGCGGCCATCTTGCATTGGGGTTCGATGACCGAGCCGATCTATATGTTCTGCGTCTATCTGGGGCTGTGGGCCGGGGCGCTGATGGCGCGGCCCCTGTGGCGATTCGGCGACTCGACCTCTCCGCAGACCCAAGATTCCTGGTGGGCCTATCCGTTGGCAGGGTTGGCGATTGGTCTGGCCTATCTTGCCCGCCCCGAAGCTATTGGCTACTTTGTGTTGCTGGGAGCGTTCATCATAGTGTTGCGCCTGGCGCGGCGGCGGCTGTGGAGCGGGCGCTTCTGGTTGTTGATGCTGCTTTTTGTCCTGGCCTTTGGATTGGCTTTCGGCCCTTATGCCTATTACACTCGTCTCAACACGGGCGCGTGGATGGTGAGCGAAAAAGTGGGTGTGGCCTATCTCACGGGTATTGGCTTGGCTCACGGCGATACGGCAGCTTTTGACCGTTCGACCTGGGGGCTGGATTCCACTGGCCTGGAGACGTTCTTTTTCTCTTCTGAAAGCTACAATGTGAGCATGGCGCAGCTTATCTTGGCCGATCCCGAGACCTTTATCACTGTATTAGCGATGAATGTGTTACGCTTTGGACAGGTGTTAGTGGATAGTGCGTTACTGCCCGCCCTGTTGTTGCCGCTGATCGTGTTGGGCCTCTTTGCGCGCGGGTGGACGCGCGAGCGTACTCTCAAAGAGTTGTTCTTGCTGATCTCGATGGGACCGGTGCTGGCGTTCGTGCTCTTTTTCATTCAGGCGCGTTACATCGTGCCGCTGATCCCCGTCTTTATCTTGTGGACGGCGCTAGGTCTGCGCGCGTTCAGCGATTGGCTGATCGGCACATGCGCCGCGATGGGTGCGCCTGAGACTGCGACTCCAGCGAGCGCGCCGCGGCGCCGCGCCTGGTTTGCCTCGGCGCGTTGGCAGGCGGCGCTCGATATTGGGCCGGCGCTACTGGTGATCGCGCTGCTTTTGGCGGCCCAACCGAGAGTAATCCGCGAGGTTACATCAGTTGGATCGGTGCGCCCGGAACACAAATTGGTGGGCGAGTATCTGGCGGGCATCGTAGGGCACGACGAGGTCATTATGGCGCGCTATCCGGCCATCGCTTTTCACGCCGACGCGCGTTGGGTTCCCACACCCAACGCCTCGTGGCCCGAAATCTTGCGCTATGCCCAACACAAAGGTGTGCGCTATTTTGTAATTGATGAGCGTGAGCTGCGCTATCGTCCCCAACTTCAGAACCTGGTGACGGGCGACCAGGCGCCGGCCCCGTTGCAACGTCTCTATCAGATCACCGGCGATGGCGAGCGCATTGTCGTTTATCGCCTGGGCGATTGATATCAATATACGAGGAAGCCACTTGACTAACGGATTCAATCAGCCGGATGTAAACAAAGAACTCGAGCAACAGAGGCGTTTGGGCGAGGCCGACGCCTATCTCTATTGGTTGTTTCAGAATCTGGAGCCGTACATCGGCCAACGCGTGCTCGATGTGGGCTGCGCCATCGGGAATATCACCCAGTTTTTTATCAACCGCGAGCGCGTGGTGGGGATTGATGTGGCCCCCGAGATGATCGCCGAGGTACGCCAACGTTTTGCGGATCGCGCCAATTTCGACGCCTGCGTGTACGACATCTCCCAACCTGATGTGCTGGCGTTGGCCGACGAACGACTGGACACCATTGTATGTGTTCACGTGTTGGAGCACGTGGCCGACGACCGCGCCTCGCTGATTCATATGCGGGCCTTGTTGCCCAAAGGGGGACGGTTGATCTTGCTCGTGCCGACGGTGAAATGGGTATGGGGCGCGCTCGACGAGGCTACCGGTCACCAGCGGCGTTACAATTGGCCTGAACTGCCCCCGCTCCTTGCTGACACAGGGTTCGAGATCGAGGATCATTGGTACGTCAATTTCCTGGCTATCTTTGGTTGGTGGTTTACCGGGCGCGTGTTGCGCCGCGAGATCATCCCCACTGGCCAATACAGTCTGTATAATCGGATTACGCCGATCCTGGCGCGCCTGGAAAGGTGGCTGCGTCCGCCCATTGGCCTATCGGTAGCTTGTATCTGCAAGGCAGTGTAGCGATGCGTATCTTGCTGATCGTCCCACCGGGCTTGCCGGGTGTGACGCCCAACCACGAAGGCTCTTCGGGTTTAGGCGCCTTAGAGTCTGGCGCTGGGGCGTTTCGCTATCCGCCGCACACCATGGCGACGGCGGCATCGGCCCTGCGCGCGGCGGGGCATTCGGTCGAGGCGCTGGATGCGCCAGCCACGCAACTCGATGTCGCCGTTTGCGTAGCGCGTGTTTGGGCGGCTGGCGCTGATTTGATTGGCGTGTTCGTCTCGTGGGCCACCCGCGAGGGAGATCGCGCTTTGCTCGCGGCGCTGCGCGATAGCAGGCTAACCGTGCCTGTAATCGTTCTAGGGATTAGTGTGGCCTGGATGCACGATGATCTGGCCGCTGCTGACTATCTGCTAGAGGGGGAGCCAGAACTGGCCATAGCCGCATTAGCTGATGCGCTAGATAGGGATCGCGTTAGCTTACCGCGAATCGTTACGCCAGCATCACTTGGCTTGCAGGGGTACGACTCTCAGGGTCTCATCGCCGATCTGGATGCGCTGCCCGTCCCCGCGTGGGATTTGTGGCCTGTGTCACGCTATCCGTTCCTCAGCGTGCTCAGTAGTCGGGGTTGCGAGGCGCGCTGCAGCTGGTGTCCTTATGTCGTGGCGCAAGGGCGGCGTTTTCGCTCGCAGTCGCCCGAACGGGTGGTGGGTGAACTGCGCGAGATCGTGCAACGTTATCACCCCAAGCGTATCGTTTTTCGCGATCCGGCCTTTGCCCACGACTCTCAGCGCGTGGAGGCGATTTGTCATTTGATTTTGCGCGATCCCGTGTTGCAGCCCGGCGATAATTTGCTATGGGAGTGCGAATCGCACCCCGAGCATTTCAGCGCGCCGCTCTTGCGCTGGATGGGGCTGGCGGGCTGCGTGGGCATCAAGATCGGGCTGGAAACGGCAGACGCCGCCGTTTTAGAACGCGAACAACGGCTGTTGCGCGCCGATCGTGATGACTATTTGGCGCATATCGCCATGCTCGCGCGCGAGTGCGCCCACCGAGGGATCGCCTGCCGGTTATATGTCATTGCGGGCTTGCCCGGCCAGGCTCTGGAGGCTACGTGCGAGACAGCTGCTTTTGCGCAGCGCATCCGCCCGGCGGCGTTTTCTATCCGTCCGCTCAAGTATTACCCGGGCTGTCAGCTTTCGATGGCGTCGGAATCATCAGCGGAAGAGACGCGTGCCCAAATGGAGATATTGCTAGAGGCGCAACAGGCCATCGCCCGGGCTGGTGCGCCTTTGGGATCACGTTGGCGGCGACGATTGGATCGGGCGTGGAGCCGCATTGTGTTGGCGTTCTCGGAGAGGAGGGTTTGATGCGCGCCCTGGTAACTGGCGGCACAGGATTTGTCGGTTCGGCGGTGGTGCGCGCTTTGCTGGCCAACGGCGTACAGGTGGTGTGTTTGATTCGTTCCGGCAGTAACCAAAGGAACCTAGAGGGACTGGATGTAACCCTGGTTGAGGGCGACTTGAGCGACAGCGACTCACTTCGGCAGGCGCTGCGCGGCTGCCGGCAACTCTATCATGTGGCCGCCTTCTACAGCACGCGTCCCGAGGATGCCAAAGCGATGTTTACAATCAACGTTGAGGGGACGCGCAATATCTTGCAAGCGGCGCTAGAATTGGGTTTGGAGCGCATCGTACACACCAGCACCATCGGCGTCATCGGGCGGCCATCCGATGGCCGTCTTCCCACAGAGAGCGACTTGTTTGACGACTGGGCTAACGCCAGTCCTTACGTCCGTAGCAAACTAGAGGCCGAGCGTATTGCGCTAGAATTGGCTGCGCATGGCGCGCCTATCGTGGTGGTGAACCCTTGTGCGCCCGTCGGCGCCCGCGACATCAAACCCTCCAGCAGCGGCGCGCGGATCATCGCTTACCTGATGGGACGCACTCCGTCGTACCTACCGGGGGGGATCAATTTCGTGAGCGTGGAAGATGTGGCCGCCGGGCATCTACTAGCGGCGCGCCATGGGCGCGCTGGTGAGCGCTATATCTTGGGCCATGCCGAGGGCAACCTGACGCTGGATGATTTCTGCGTGTTACTAGAGCGTGTCTCGGGCTTGCCCCAACCTCGCCAGGCGAATGCGAGTACTCCACTTGCTGTCTTGCGGGCAGCGCTGCGGCGGCTGCGGGGCGACCCGCGCTCTCAGCTTGCTGCGCCGGGTTATCGCCCGCAGGCGCTGACCGCCGCCCCTAGCCGCGCCATCCACGAATTAGGCTTGCCACAGACGCCGCTGGAGGTTGCCTTTCGCCAAGCAATCGTTTGGTTTCGCGCCAACGGCTATGCCTAATCGGGGGCGCCGTCTTCCAGCCGGCAAGATTGCCGCCTGAAAGATGGCGTTCTCATTATACAGTATAAGGAGTAACCGTTGTCCCTAGTTTTCAGCCTCAAACGATCCCTTGCTCGTTCCTTTATGGAGCTTTCTGCTAAGCCATTGATCGGGCGCGCTTGCCTACGCTTGGCGGGTGCTCTGCGCGGACCATACAAGGACAAACGCCTTCTGGCGCATTTGACGCGCCATCCCTATATCTCACCCAAGGCGCAAATCATGTGTCCGAAGCTAACTATCGGCCCGCAGTGCTTTATTGATGAAGGGGTGACGATTTTCTCCCATCACGATGGCGGCGAGGTGCGCTTGGGCGAGGGGGTGCACATCTATCGCGGCACAATCATCGAAGTCGGACGCGGCGGCAGCGTCATCATCGGCGACCACACCCATATCCAGGCCAACTGCAACATCAAGGGTTTTTTGGCGAGCACGCGTATTGGTTGCAACGTGCAGATCGCGCCGCATTGTGGCTTTAGCCCTTATGAACACCGTTTCGATGATCTGGACGTCAACATTCGCGAGCAGGACATCGTTACGGCGGGTGACATTGTATTGGAGGATAACGTCTGGCTGGGCCTCAGCGTGCAGGTGCTCGACGGCGTCACTATCGGCGCGGGCACAGTGGTAGGGGCGGGCGCAGTAGTCACCAAGAGTCTGCCATCCAACGCCGTGGCCGTGGGCGTGCCGGCGCGGGTCATCCGGCGACGCGGCGAGGCCAATGGGTCGCCGCGCGCTATATGAAGATATTGTCATAAGACCACACTGCGCGGTTCAGCAGAGCTTCATCTTGACCCTTTAGAATACAAGATGGTTGAAAGGGGCGCATGGGCGAACATAGGCGCATCTCGGTAGTAGTGCCGGTGTACAATGGGGCTTCCACATTGGCCAAATGCTTGGAAGCCCTTTTTGCCTCTGATTACGAGAATTTCGAGGTCATTGTCGTCAACGATGGTTCGACCGATGCAACGCCCCAGATTGCTGCGCGTTACCCTTGTCGCCTATTGAACCAGCCTAATATGGGGGCTGCCCGAGCCAAGAACGCCGGCGCGCGCGAGGCCACGGGCGAGTTGCTTTTTTTCACGGATGATGATGTTTACGCGCCGCCCCAGGCGCTTGGTTATGTAGCTGAGGCGCTCGCCGATCCGCAAGTGGATGGCGTGGTGGGGCTGTTAGGGCCGGATTGCCCGCACCCCAACTTTGCCAGCCAATTCAAGAACTTGTGGATGCACTATACCTACCGTCGCCAGCCGCGCCGGGTAGGATTGTTCTTTACCAGTGCGGCCGGTATCCGCCGCGAGTTGTTTCTGCACGAAGGCGGCTTTGATAGCCACTATGCTGGGGCCAGTATTACCGAAGACATCGAATTCGGCCAGCGGTTGTTGAGCAAGGGCTATACCGTTGTCATGGATCAACGCCTGATGGTGACGCACGACAAGCGCTATTCCGGGCGTGAAGTGTTGCGTACCGATGTGCTTCGCGCGCGTGGGCTGATCCAGACCTGGCTGCGCAATCGCCTGGCGCAAGAAAAGCGCGCTCATTATGCCTCGGTTCCCTGGTTTTTTGGGGCGGGAGTGGCGGCGTTGGGATTGGGAACGCTTCTGGCGCTGCTGGCGTTGGCATTCTGGAGCGCGGCGCTATTGTGGGCCGCCCTGGCCATGGTTGCGGCGGCGCTGGCGTTCAACGCGCCTTTTCTCGCCGCGCTGTATCGCTGGCGTGGGCCGCGTTTTTTGGCGCAGAGCGTGACGTTCCTATTGGCCGATTTGTTCGCCTCGGGCCTGGGCATCGCGCTGGGGATTTGCGACTTTGCGCTCCGCGGGCGCCGCTACTGAACGCATTACGATTTCACGCTTTGTCAAGGATTCGCTATAATGTTTTTGATACAATATCGCTAAATATTTCGGAGGACGGCATGGGTTCTCTTCACTATATGAAATACGCCAAGCGCATCCTTTACAAGCGCGGCGCCTCTCCTCTCTATTTTGTGTATTTCGTTACCGAAAACTGCAATGCTCGCTGCAAACATTGCCTGTTGGGCCAGCGCGAAGGCCGTGTGACCGGCGAGCTGACCATTGACGAGATCGCCAAGGTCTCGGCCAGCATGGATGATATGCTCTTTTTTACCCCTACCGGCGGCGAGCCTTTCTTACGCGCCGACCTGCCCGAGATCGTCAAGATCTTTCACACCAACAACCATGCACTGAATGTGGGTATCCCCACTAATGGCAGCATGACTGCGCGCGTAATGCGCTCGGTGACCAAGATGCTGGAAGAGAACGATAATCTCGACTTGCACATTGACGTCTCGATTGACGGCTTGCCCGAATTGCACGACGAAATTCGCGGCGTACCCGGCTTGTTCAATCGCGCCATCGAGACCTACCAATCGCTGCGCGAGCTGGAAAAGCACTATCCCAAGTTTAGCACCTGCATTCAAGTGACAGTCTCGGCCTATAATCAGCACCAATTGCTCGAACTGTATGACTATTTGAAGCGCGGCGTAGGCGTCAATACCGTGTTCAGCCTACTCACGCGCGGCGAGCCGCGCGACCCCGCCGCCAAGGGGTTCGACATCAGCAAATACGAGGAATTTCATCGCGTGCTGGAAGAGGACAACAAGAAGCTGATGCTCAGCGGCTACTACAAGATGCCCTTTTCTGATGTGCTCAATGCCAAGCGCATCGTGCGGCCACGCATCATCGCCAAGACGGTGCGCGAGAATCGTTTCCAAATCCCCTGTTATGGCGGCACATTGGGCGCGGCGATGTTTAGCCATGGCCAGGTGTTGCCTTGCGAGCTGCGCTACAACGATGTGATCGGCAACGTGCGCGACGTGGACTATGACTTTATGAAGCTCTGGCGCAGTCCCAAGGCCGAGGAGTATCGGCGCGATATTCGCTGCAACAAGTGTTTTTGTACGTATGAGTGTTTCCTCACTGTCAATATCCTGTTCAACCCACTAGTTCTGCCTCGAGTGGGGTGGGAATACCTTCAACTCAAAGGGGCCAAACTGCGCCATCGGCTGGCGGGCGGCAAAATCGTTGAGGCGACGCCATTGGATGGCCCGGCCAGCTAACGATGCCGAACGCGTATTAGCGCAAGGAAAAGGGGTAGGCTGTGTACAAGGGGCACACGATCTCGGTGGTCATACCTTGTTATAACGAAGAAAAGGCCATCGGCGCGACGCTGGCCGATATGCCCAGTATCGTTGATGAAGTGATCGTGGTGGATAACAATTGTGTGGATCGCACGGCCGAAGTGGCGCGCAGCCTGGGGGCCACAGTGGTATGCGAGACGCGCCAGGGATACGGCGCGGCCTACAAAAAGGGCTTTCGCAGCGCCACTAGCGACATAATCGTGACAATGGATGGCGATGGCACCTATCCGCGCAGCTTTATTACCGCGTTGGTAGATGTGCTGCTCGTCGAAGAACTCGATTTCATCACCTGTGACCGCACGGGCTACAAGAGCAAAGGATCAGGCACACCCACGCGCGTATTTGGCAATTGGGTGTTGAGTGTAGTGCAGACGGTACTCTTTGGGCAGCGCGTATCCGATTCGCAATCGGGGATGTGGGGGTTCAAGCGTTCGATCTTGCCGCTGATCGAATTGACCAGTGATGGGATGCCTCTCTCAGAAGAGATCAAAATCGAGGCGTTCGCCAATCCCAAGATCAAGGCGCGCGAACTGCCGATCTACTATCGCGCGCGCCTGGGCGAGAGCAAGCTCAATGTATGGAAAGATGGTTTTAGGAATCTGTTGTTCCTATTTCATAAACGTTGGCAGATGTTTGGCTTTGTGAGGCGGCGACGCGGTTTTCAGCCGGTTATCTCGGCCACAGCGATGGATGACAAGTAGGATGCAGGTATGACGGCTCAACCAGCAGCGATTCCCCAGGCTCGAGCGTGGAATTTACGGCTTGGCTCTTGGACGACCAAGCTATTCGTATTGCTGCTGTTCGCCATCCTCACTGTTGGCATGACCTATCCACTTATCCTGAACTTGCGCACCGCTGTGCCCGGCCCGCCATGGGATAATTTCGTTTGGCTGTACGACCTCTGGTGGTTTCGGCACAGCATCGTAGATTTGCAGCAGTGGCCTACCATCAACCCGACCATCTTTTACCCCTTCGGCTACGATTTGCGCTTGTCCGAGACGACGCTGGCCACCAAGCTCCTGGCCGCCCCCTTTTTGTTCTGGGGCGATGAAATCTTGGCCTACAACGCCGTGTTGTTGCTCAGCTTTGTGCTGACGGCCTATGCTACCTATTTGCTGATTGCCTACCTGACCGATAACAGCTACGCCGCCATCGTTGGTGCGGCGGTGTTTGCCTTTTGCCCATTCCGTATGCACGCCATGGCTGCGGGCTGGTTGCCCTTGATGGCCACGCAATGGATCCCGCTCACTTTCTTGTATCTAGAGCGTACCCTGCGCGACGGCAAGGCGCGCTATGCCCTGGTGACGGGCCTGTTCATGGCGCTCACGATTCTTTCGTCGTGGTACTATCTCTATATCGTCGGCCCAGCAGTTTTGCTCTACCTGCTCATGCGCATGAGCAGACTCAAAGGATCTATTGATCGCGCCCAGCTCACCCGCAACCTGATGTTTGCCGGCCTGGTAATACTGGTCATGGTGTTGCCGGTAGCGCTGCCCGTCGTCATGCAACAATCGGGTTCGATGGGCTGGTCGGTGGCGGATGTAGAAAAATGGGCTGCCAGCGCCGAGGATTTCTTCATCCCTAATGTCTATCACCCCTTTTGGGGCGAATATTTCCTCTCGCTGCGCGCCGAGACCCTACGCTACCCTTGGTATGCGCCTGGGTTCGTCTATCTCGGCGTGGTGGCCATGTTACTAGCGGCAGGCGCGTTAGGGCGCAAGCGCGGCGCTAGCGACATCACGAGGCCATTCGTCTGGTTGGCTGTTCTCTTTTTGTTGATCGGCTTGGGACTGGTGTTGCACTGGGGAAACCGGGTAGTGACGATACCGGTGCCGGAAAAGGTAGAAACCTGGTACGTGCGCATCATGTCCACATTGATGAGCAAGCTGGCCTGGCACAAGGCTTCTTTGTATGATTTCGATTTTCAGCGAGGAACAGTCCCGATCCCTTTACCGGCGTTGTTTTTATACCTCTTTGTGCCTCTGGGCAATGCTATGCGCACCTTTTACCGTTTTGGCGTCATCACCATCTTTGCTGTGTCGGTGCTGGCGGGCATAGGCGCGGCCCATATCTTGGGAGGCAGCAGGGCGCCCGATATTGGGCCAAAGGGCAAGTACGACGTGATGCCTGCCCCTGAAGTCAGGCGCAAGAGTCGTCCCAGTATCGCTACTGCTACAGCCATCCTGCTGGGGCTGGTTCTGTTCGATTTTTGTAGCGTGCCGTTGCCTTATGGCATGTCAGACATCAAGCCGCAGCCGCTGGATCGCTGGTTAGCCGCCCATCCCGACGATGTGGTGCTAATGCAATTCCCTACTATTCGCGCCCTGAGTGGCGACAGCCTCTACCGCACCAAGTTTCATGGCAAGAGGGTGGCCTATGGCCACGGCACATTCTATCCGCAGAAGTATCTCAAAGCCATGCCTACATTGGCCACATTCCCCAGCGAGGAGAGCCTCAAACTGCTGAAATCATGGGGCGTCACGCACATCGCTGTCGGCTCGCAAGCCTATGACGCCGGCTGGGGCGACCAACAAGGTCAGACGTGGGAAACAGTGCGCGCCCAGATCGAAGCCAACCGAAACCTCAAATTAGTAGGCGTCACCTATGACGAACCTTTCTGGCGCGACGAGCACGTCTCGGGGATCATCTATGGCAGCCCTCCCGTCGTACCCATCCTGGTTGACAAAGTCTATGTTTACGAGTTGCGATGAAACGACATTATGTTTTGTATTTGTGGTGTTTGCCGTTGATTGTTGCGGCGATTGTTGTAGGGCAATTCGGCTCTAGCCCGGTAGTTGCTACGGGGGCGGTGCCCGGGCCAAGCGCTGGCGTTCCCCGATTGCTGACCACCGTATCTACTACCCTAGAGCTTCGCCGCGGCTTGAATGGTTACAATGGCGTCGCTGATACGTATCTCTTGGCCAATGAGGGCGCCGTCAGCCCGCACGGCGGTGAAGATACGCTCCACATCAAAGAGAGCGCCTATGCCACCAAGCGATCGCTCATCCGTTTTGATCTGGCTGCCGCCGGGATTCCATCCAACGCTACCATTACCGAAGCCTGGCTCGAGTTATTTGTGAGCTACCGCTATCCCGCCAATCCGGCCTCGGTCACTGCCTATTATTTGCTTAAACCCTGGGATGAAGCCTCTGCTACCTGGAACGTAGCTTCAACTGGACAAGGTTGGGCGTCGCCAGGTGCGGGCAGCGCCGGATCGGATTATGAAGCGACCGCCGCCGCTTCCGCCGCGTTCAGCACTTCATATGCTTACAACCGCATCAACGTGAAAAGCGCCGTCGAACGTTGGCTGCAAAATCCTGATGCCAACTATGGTTTGTTGCTCATGGGCAGCACCATTGACTTACGCGTCTGGAGTTCCGAAGATGTACGCGAAGGCGAGCGCCCTCGTCTTGTTATCACCTACGACGCGCCTTCCGACTATACGCCCGAACCTACTCGCTCTGCTACACCTACCCGCACGCCGTCGGCTGACGCCAGCCCGACGCCCACGCCGGCCAATTACATTTATTCTACAGGCTTGACCGAGGCTTTTGGGACTTCATACCCGAACTGCATCGAAGCCGGACCATCGGCGGTGAACCCCGATAATACTGAGGTGCTGTTGATCTGGCAGGGCCAGGCTACCACTGCGAAATTGAGCTTTCTCTATTCGGGCAATAACAATCGCCACCATTCGGTGCTGGTCAACGATCAGATCATCGGCGCGCTGCCGGGCGACAATTGGCAATCGGTGTGCACCGGGGGCAGCTCGGCTCAGCTATCGTTCGATCCCGCGTTGGTGGTGAGCGGCGAAAACAAGATCAGCATTCTGGCCGATGTGCCCGGCGAGACTAACAGTTGGAGTTTGCAGAATCCCCGCATTCAATTGGGCGGTTACGTTCAGGGAACCGACATCAGTGTGGTCGAGTTGACTTCTAGTTACGATGGCACCACACAACGGGCGATGATCCAGAAGCCTATCGGCTATTCGACCAGCGTGGCCACGCCGTTGGTGCTTGGTCTGCACGGTTGGGGCGGGCGCGACTATGATGCTATGACCTGGTTGGCAGAGGCTTGCAACAATCGTGGTTGGCTGTTGGCTTGTTCCGACACGCGCAACGACAACCAACACACCGCCTCTAAGGCTGTACAGCACGACGTGATGGATTTGCTGAACTATATGCTGGGCAGCGACGAATACAACGTGGACGCTTCGCGAGTCTATCTCATCGGCAGCTCGATGGGCGGTATGATGGCGGCGACTATCGCTGCCAAATATCCCGACCGTTTTGCGGCGCTGGCGGAACTCAAAGGCCCTACCAGCCTGGATGCCTGGTATTACGAAATAGAAGCCTGGCGGCAAGCTGTGATTTACACCGAAATGGGAACTTCGCCAGCCAACGCTCCTTTTAGTTATCAGCGAGCTTCGGCGGCAGCCATGGCCAGGAACTTGCGCAATGTCCCAACCCTTATCATTCACGGACTGAACGATGTAACAGTCCCTTATCATCACGCCGAAGATCTATACACAGCAATGGTCGCTAGTGACGCTACGGATGTGGCTCTGTATCCATTCACAGGAGGGCACAGCGACGATCACCCTAATTGGAACAACGACCAGATTATGGGCTTTTTCGCCGAGCATACCTTGAACGCGAACCCGCTGACTGTGACGGTGCGCACCGATGAGCCCAAGTCATATTACTGGATGAATATATCGCACGGTGTCTCGGACCATTGGACGCAAGCCAGCGCCTACCTCAACCCCGATACGCAGACTGTCACTCTGGAGGTGTTCGACGAACGCGCTACGCCTGCCTCGGTGGATATTACCCTCGACTTGACCAGAATGGGTTTGCCAACCGGCGTAGCCTATACGGTCGAGGACGCCAACTTGACCACAGGCGAGTTCTTTCAATACTCGACGCAGGCTAGTTCGACGTTGGTGTTGACTGTGCCCCGCGACCGCCATCGCTTGACGATCTATCCCTTCACAGCCGCCGCGCCTCAATCCATTACGCTGCGTCAGGGCGAGGGGGGCTATCAGGGGATGGTGGACACTTATATCGAGAGTTATGTTCGTGACGCCAACCACGACGCCGAGGGCCTGCGCGTGTCTTTTGGCGGCAACCGCACGCCTTTGCTGCGCTTTGACCTGGCGGGGCGCTTTGATGAACGCGCTGTGATCAAATCGGCGCAATTTGGCGTGTATAGCACCGCCAAGTGGAATTCGAGCGACAGCATCACTACCGGCATCTACAAGGTGCTGACCGACTGGACCTCGACTCAGGCTACCTGGGATGAGCGCTTCAGCGGCGCATCGTGGAACCAAGCGGGGGCGCTGGGATCGGGCGAAGATTATGATCCGACGCTGGTATCGTCGAACCAGATGGCCAATATCGGCGCCTGGTATCGCTACAATGTAACCGATTTGGTGCGCGAATGGGTAGCTAACCCGCAGAACAACCACGGGTTGCTGATCCGTGGCGAGACCGGCCTGGGCACGTTCACGCTCAATTCGAGCGAGGGCGCCTCGTACAAGCCTGAACTGATTATCTATTACACCGAAGCCACTAACACGCCCACGCCGACGATCACACCGACGCCCACGTACACAGCGACGCCCACCGTCACACGCACGCCGACGCAAAGGCCGACGCCGACGAATGCGGGCCGCGTCTATTTGCCCGCGATCGTGAAATAGGGTCATGCAGTAATCGAGAAAGACAGATGCGAATCCTTTTGATTTATTCTGATATCAGCGGCGCCGAACACTACGGCGCCAAGAAATATTACTCCGGCGTGGGGTCCATCTCGGCGGTGTTGAAAGCAGCGGGCCATGAGACGCGCCTGCTTTATTTGCAGCGCCAACTCGACCGCGAAGCGTTCTTGGCCGAGGTCGAGGCGGTCTCGCCCGGAATGGTGGGCTTTTCGACCACGACCCATCAATATCCCTACATCGAGCGTTATGCGGGATATATAAAGGAGACGTGGCCTGATTTACCTTTGGTTTGCGGCGGCACGCATCCCACGCTCGTCCCGGAGCAAGTGGTTGCCAGCCCGAGTTTCGATATCGTCTGCGTGGGCGAGGGCGAATATCCACTGCGCGACCTAGCCGAACGATTGGCTGCCGGACAGGACTACGCCGACATCCCCAATCTGTGGCTGCGGCGCAATGGCGAGGTTATCCGCAACCCGTTACGCCCGCTGATCGCCAACCTCGACGAATTGCCTTACGCCGACCGCGAGTTGTTCGATTATGACGCAATACTGGCGGCCAACGATGGCTGGGTAGATCTCATTGCCGGGCGGGGTTGCCCTTACAACTGCTCGTATTGTTGTAACCCAGGACTCAAGAAACGCTATGGCGGCTTGGGCAAATACGTGCGTTTTCGCGGAGTGGAACACGTCGTCGGCGAAATCCGTGCGTTGCGCGAACGCTACAAGATCAAGATCATCAATTTTCAGGATGATACCTTTACTTTGGACCGCGACTGGGCATTGGCTTTTTGCCGAGCCTATGCCGCTGAGTTCGAGTATCCATATTGGATCAACACCCGCGTTGAGCGCATCTTGGGCGATGAAGAGCTGGTCAAGGCGTTGGCCGATTCCCATTGCGCCGGTATCCGCGTGGGGGTCGAAAATGGCGACGAGACGCTGCGCGCCAATGTGCTCAAACGGCGGATGTCCAACCAAGAGATCATTGACGCTTTCCGTCTGGTGCGTCGCTATGGGCTGAAAGCCTATACCTGCAATATGATTGGCATTCCGGGCGAGACGCCCGCGAGCATTCAGGCCACTATTGATCTGAACCGCGCTCTGTCGCCTGACGAGTTCCAATTCTCGGTGTTCTATCCTTACCCAATGACCGAGCTGTATGATACCTGCGTGGAGCAGGCGCTCATCAAGCCGGGCGCTGAGCTGTCCAGCTATTATAGTCAAGAGAGCGTGCTGCGCCTGCCCACGCTGACCGACAAGCAACTGGCCGAGGGGTACGCGCGTTTCGAGGCGCTCAAATCCGAATTGGCGCTCAAGCGCGCCAGCCCGCTCAAGCACCGACTGTACACCCTTTTGCTCAAGCTCTATCGCGACGATGCGCCTCGCTTGCAGCGCCATCTG
Organism: uncultured Anaerolineales bacterium; assembly: GCA_964649365.1. Taxonomy (GTDB): domain Bacteria; phylum Chloroflexota; class Anaerolineae; order UBA1429; family UBA1429; genus CAZYPJ01. The sequence continues at coordinate 55,276 of CAZYPJ010000002.1, forward strand.
GTTGCGCTGCGCAGGCTGCGTCGTCGTATCCTATCGAGATCGCGAGCCTAACCATGAACCTTGTGGCTTATTATGACGCCTACTGGCGCCAAGCGGATGATTCCTTCGACCATGATCGGCTGGCGCTGCTGGCCAAGCACGTTCACCCCGGCGAGACAGTGCTGGAAGTGGATTGTGGTCCCGGAGTCTTGGCTGCCAAGATGCGCGACCAGGGGGCCATCGTCACCGCCACCGACCTTTCATCTGTGGCGGTGGAACGGGCGCGGGCCAAGGGCATCCCTTGTACTCAGGTGGTTATAGACAACGAACCATTGCCCTTTGCTGATGCCAGCTTTGAGGTGGTCGTCTCAAACTCGGCTATTGAGCATCGCTTTTTCCACGAAAAGGTGTTCGACGAGTGCGTGCGTGTGCTCAAACCTGGCGGGCGCTTTATTGTCTGCTTGCCCAATATTGCCCATATCATCTGTCGTTGGTGGCTGCTTACTGGGCGCTTTCCCTACATCATCAATTCGCCCACCGACGCTATGCACCTTCGCTTTTTCACTGTGCGTGAGGCGACGACGCTTTGTCGCCAGCGTGGACTCAGGATCGTCTCCGCTGAAGGCAGCGCCAGCCTGTGGGCGCGCGAGTTCTATCCGCCCTTGTGGCGCAAGCGCCGCCTGCGCGGGCTGATTACGTGGTTAGCCAAGGTCTGGCCCGCCATGTTTGGGCGCGATTTTGTATTGGTGGGCGTCAAGCAGTAAACTCTGTCGTTCGTCGTTGCTACATCGTATAACTGGGGGATGGGATGAGTCTGAGAAGAGATGTGGGCTTGAGCCTGTTCTGGGTGGCTCTGGCTACCATCGGGTCGAAAGGGCTGGCGCTGTTGCGCAAGTTGATTTTGGCGCGCCTGCTCGTTCCGGCGGATTTCGGTCTGGTGGCCTACGCCTCGTTGGCCATCGGCGTATTCGAGTTGTTCAAGGAACTGGGCTTCAGCTCGGCCCTGATTTTCCGGCGGGACGATGTAGAAGAGGCCGCCAACACGACCTTTGTAGCTGTGTTGGCGACGAGCGTGTCACTCTATATCTTGGCCTTTTTCACCTCGCCGTTGGTGGCTGACTTTTTCCGCAACCCAGCGCTCACCGATGTGCTGCGGGTGCTGTCGCTTACGATGGTGATCTCATCCGTTAGCCAGGTGCCCATCACGCTCATGGCCAAGGGGATGGGGTTCAAGAAAAAGGTCATCCCCGAGATGATCGCCGAAGTCATCGCCTCGTCTATCTCGGTAGTGTTAGCGCTGCTGGGCTGGGGCGTGTGGTCCATTGTCTATGGCCAGCTTATCCTTGCTACAATGGTATCTATCTACGTCTGGTTTTTATGCCCCAGGCCGCCCACCTGGAAATATTCGAGGCGCTAGGCCAGGGAGTT
>CAZYPJ010000003.1:0-21961 GCA_964649365.1 uncultured Anaerolineales bacterium
AAAGGCAAAAAAAGCGGGCAGAAACCCGCCCAACGTCGTGCCCAGAAAGGTACCTAGTCCGCGCAACACGCCGCTCCAAGCAAAGGCGCTGCTGCGGTTTTCTACAGTGGTGGCCAAAGTGAGGGTAGGCACCATGTTGACGTTGAACATGCACCACCCTGCCGTCAAGAGCATCTGCATGGCGATAGGCCAGGCCTCTTTGGCCCAGGGCGGGACGAACTCAGCCAGGGGCATAAGCGCAAAGCCGACTACGAACACCACGCCGCCCAGAAACATGATCCTGCGCGGGCCAAAACGCGCCCCGAGCGCCCCGGCCGGCAGGCTCATGGCCATATAGGTAAGCGCTCCGGATGCGTTGAAATAACCCAGATACTCAGGCCCTACGCCCAAACGCAACACATAGAGAATCTTGAGCAGGCCTTCGATGCCGAGAAAACTGACGGCCAGAATGCCCAAGGCGATCAGCAACATCTTGGTCTCGCGATTCCAGCGAGACAGGGTAGGCAACTTGACGTTCACAACAGCTCCCCAATCGGGTCGGAGGTACAAATGAAACCAGGTTTCCTCGCAGAAACCTGGTTTCCTCACCGGCGAAGTAAGCTCATTATACTTGAAGCAGCGCGACGGTCAAGCGCTACGCAAACCCCTTCCGGCGGAGCATCTCGGCAACAGCGCGATTGTGCTCATAGCACTCGCGCTCGACGCGGGCAATCTCTTCGGGAGAGGCGTTAGGGGCATAGATGATATGTTCCTGATAAGATGGCAGGCTTTCGATCTCACCCGATGCGCGTAGCCGCACGTGTCGGTCGTTGGTCATGCGGTGAGCGGCGTAGAAGTCTAGGTATTCTCCGCGCTCATCACAGCCCCATTGATACTGGATCGTCCACCCCGCCTGCTGAATGCGCCCTGCTTGCCGCCCGACAGACGCCTCGTCGGGCAGCGTGATAGACCATGGGGCAAAATAATCGGCAAAGAGATGATTCACTCGATTTGTCATCTTATCGCAAACTCTCCCACCGCCGGCTGCGCCGCCCCCAGCGCCAAGCCGCGTGCGCCGGGCGAGCAATCGCCCACGGTTACGCGATAACGACCCGGTTCGCAGCGAGCGACGCCGTCCTCGCCAATGACGGCCAATTGCTCCGGGGCGATGGTGAGTGCTACGGTTTGTGCTTCGCCTGCGCCCAGATGGATGCGCTTGAACCCGACAAGCTGATAGCGTGGCGTCGCGACCGGGGCTTCCAGCGCCGAGAGATAGACCTGCACGACCTCATCCGAGGCGCGCTGACCCGCATTCTGCACCTCGACCGCGATCTGCGCCGCCTCACCCGCCTTGAGCGCTGTCGGAAGCCGCAGGTTGCGATAGGCGAATTGGGTATAGCTCAGTCCATAGCCAAAGGGGTAGAGCGGCTCGCCTTCGAAATAGCGGTAGGTGCGCCCTTTCATGGCGTAATTCTCAAAGGGCGGCAGATCGTCGGTGGACTTGTAGAAGGTGATCGGCAGCTTGCCCGATGGACTGACGTCGCCAAAGAGCACGTCGGCCAGAGCATTGCCGCCCTCCTCGCCGGGATAGCCAATCCACAAGATGGCGTCCACATGCTCTTGCGCCCAGGAGACGGCCATCGCGCTGCCGCCGGTCAACACCAACACGATGGGCTTGCCTGTGGTGTGTAGCTCGCGCAAGAAGGCTTCTTGCGAGGCGGGCAGCTCCAGGTTGCGGCGGTCGGGGCCTTCGGCGGGGTTGGCGTCGCCGGCTTCGCCTTCCATCTCGGGGGCCAGGCCCATCACCACGATGAGCACGTCACTGGCGCGCCCATAGCTGAGTGACACCTCGTATTCCTTGCGCGCCTGGCCCGTCAAGTTGCACCCACCCCAATAGACTGCCGAGGTGGCAGGGCTGAGCTTGCCCAGGATGCCCTCCAACGGCGTCACTAAGCGCGGGTTAAGGCCATAGTAATTCCCCAACAGCACATCCGCGCGCGCGGCGGTGGGGCCATAGATCATGAGCGATTTCTGTTTCTTTTGATCGAGCGGCAGAATGCCGTTGTTCTTGAGCAAGACGATGCTCTCTTGCGCCGCTTTACGCGCCAGCGCCCGGTGCGCAGCGCAATCCACTACGCTTTCGGGGATCGATGCGAATGGCACCATCTCGTCGGGATCGAACAATCCCAAGCGAAAGCGCACCCGGAACACGCGGCGCAGCGCGCGGTCGAGATCGGCCTCGCTGACCAACCCTTGCGCCACGGCGTCGCGCAGATAGAGATAGGTCTCGCCGCAGTTGAGGTCGCACCCCGCCTGGACGGCGCGCGCCACCGATTCCTCGGCGGTTTTCGTCCAGCCATGGGTAGTATGCAGCAGTTGGATTGCGCCGCAATCGGAGACGACATGGCCCTCAAAGCCCCACTCCTGGCGCAACACATCGCCTAGCAACCACTCGTTGGCGCAACAGGGTATGCCATTGAGGCGATTGTAAGCGCCCATGACGTTTTCGACCTTGCCTTCGACGACGGCGGCCCTGAAGGCGGGGAGATAAGTTTCGCGGATGTCTTTTTGGCTGACTTGGGCGTCAAACGTAAAGCGATTGTATTCTGGCCCGCTGTGCACCGCATAATGCTTGGCGCAAGCCGAGGCTTTGAGGTACTTGGGGTCATCCCCTTGAATGCCTTTGATGAACGCTACGCCCAGCCTTGCTGTGAGGTAAGGATCCTCGCCGTAGGTCTCGTGTCCACGCCCCCAGCGCGGGTCGCGAAAAATGTTGATGTTGGGCGACCAGAATGTCAGCCCCGTGTAGGCCACCGGCGACCCATTGCGTACCGCAGCATGGTGCTTGGCGCGGCCCTCGTCGCTAGTCGCCACAGCCACTTGGTACATCAAATCCACATCCCACGCAGCGGCTAGACCGATGGCTTGCGGAAAGACTGTGGCTAACCCCGCCCGCGCTACGCCGTGCAGCGCCTCGTTCCAGTAGTTGTAGGCAGGCACGCCCAGGCGCTCGATCTCGGGCGCGTCATGCACCATCTGGCTGATCTTTTCTTCGAGCGTCATGCGTCCGATGAGGTCATTCACGCGAGCTTCAAGGGGCAGAGAAGGGTCGCGATAAGCAGGTTTTGGATTGGTATTCACTTTTTTGGCTCCTATCTCTGTATGAATATGATTCAGTGCGGTCTCACAATACGCCAGACATCCTAGAGTAAAAACTCACGTTGTTTCCTCTTCTTCGATAGGGGCGGCATAGCGTTTCAGGACTGCCTCCACGACTTTGACTAGCTTGCCGGCCTCGATGGGCTTGGTGAGAAATTCGACGGCGCCGGCGTCGAATCCTTTGAGCTGTTCCTCAACGCGCCGATGCAGTATTCGCTTTTCCTCAGGGGGAACATCGTCCAGTCGCCCGGTGGCGGTAAGCATGATAATAGGAATGCGTCGTGTGACGCGGTGACGCTTGAGCCGTTTTGCGACTTCATAGCCATCCAGCAGCGGCATGATGATGTCAAGGATAATGACATCCGGTTTTTCCTCGAAAGCTTTATCCAATCCCTCAACGCCATCTTTGGCCCCGACGACGCGGTATCCTCGCCGCTCCAGTACGATCTGGATCGCACGGATAATGCGTTCATGGTCATCCACCACCAAAACACAAGGTTTGCGCTCAGGGTCAATTGATGATGGTGTCATTCGTTTTTTTCCAAGAACTCTCGAACGTTTCTCAGCATCTCCTCGCGGTTGATCGGTTTGTACACAATGCGCGAGTTGGGACGCTTGCTCAATGCTTCTAGGTCGCTGGTGAGAAAGTAGCCGGTCATATAAATGATCGGAATATGTGGATTCAACGCATGAATGGCCTCGCCCAGCTCGATTCCACCCATTCCAGGCATCACCAAGTCGGTGATCACAAGATCTATGTCGTCGCGAGAGCGGTAAACCTCGAGAGCGTCCTTGCCATTGGCCGCCATAATGGGGTGATAGCCCCAACGCTTGAGCATGCGCTCGACAGCTGCGCGCAGGCTATCCTCATCCTCGGCGACCAAAATACATTCGCCGCGGCCCTTGTGCGCCGTAGCCGCCGCCGAAGTGGATTGGAGCTTGGTTGGTCTGGGGGCCTCTTTGATAACGGGCAGATAGCCGCTCATTGTGGTGCCTCGTCCCACCTCCGTTTCTATGCCGATCTGCCCGCCGTATTGCTGCACAATACCGTAAACTTGGGAAAGACCTAGCCCAGTGCCTTCTCCTTTGGGTTTGGTGGTGAAGAAAGGCTCAAAGATATGGGGAACGATCTCTGCTGGTATGCCTACGCCAGTGTCGGCCACGGATAGACATGCCCATTCACCCGGCGTCAACGTTCCCAAGATTAATTGCTTTTCTTGCTCAATGACTAAGCCCTGTACACTGATCCGTATTTCGCCCCCGTTCGGCATGGCATCACGGGCATTGACTACCAGGTTCATCATGAGGGCCTGTAGCTGAGTGGAATCGGCTTCGTCGACGATCTCCCGAAGCGGCACTTCGATGAGAAAGCGGATGTTTTCAGGTAAGGTATGGCGCAGCATATCGCTCTTGCCCTGGATGAACTCACCCAGGCTAATGCGCTGCGTCTCCACGGGTGTTTGCCGGCTAAAATCAAGGATCTGGCGCACCAGCCGGCTGGCATCTTTGGCCTCCTCCAAGATCGCTTGGGCCGATTCTATCTGTTCTTCGGTCAGGGCCGAATCCTCAGCCAATATCTCGGCGTAGAGATAGATAGCCATGAGCGAGTTGTTGAAATTATGGGCGATGCCGCCGGTTAATTGCCCTAACGCGGCGAGGCGCTCTTGTTGCCGCACCGTCTCTTCCAGTTGGTGGCGCTGCGTAATATCGCGCGAGATACCCAGAATGCCCACGATAGCGCCCGTATGATCGCGCATTGGGATCTTGGTGGTCGAGACCCAGCTAACTCTTCCGTCGGGCCAGGTCTCTTTTTCTACAAGACCAATCACGGGCTGGCCCGTGCGAATGATCTGTTGTTCGTCATTGAAAGCCTGTTCAGCGTGTTCACGTCCGAAAAAGTCGAAATCGGTCTTGCCGATCGCGTCGCGTGGATGCTTCAATCCAAAGTAGGCTGCGAGTGAATGGCTGATGCGAATGAATCGGCTCTGGGTATCTTTGAAATAGATGTGATCGGGGATGTGGGTCATGAGCATATTCATCAGACGATTCTCACGCAGCAGATCCTCGGTAATCGAGATTTGCCCCGTGATATCCAGGCCGTACATTTGCACGCTGTGCGTGGCTGGCGCTGCGTGAATGACCAGAGAAAAGACGCGTTGAGCGGCGAGATGCACTGTCGTGATCCGCGCGATATCGCTGAGGAGCACTTCGCTGACAAGATTCTGCAAATCAGTGGGAACACGACATCTCGTTCCATCGCCCCAGGCCTCGATGAGGGGGGCGCTGGCTCGATTGTAATACAAGACCATGCCATGTTCATCTATCTGCAAAACCGGGTGAGGGGAAAGCTCAACCAACAGCCTCCATTGTGCGATCTCGGCGGCGAGGCTCTCATGGGTTGCGAGATCGTCGGGGCAAGCGGAGGCAGAGTCGAGTAAGCCCTGGCTTTGAGGGGGGAAATCTTCACGGGTTTCGTCGCTGTCGTTCACTGCACACTCCGATCTGCGACCAACACGCGTGACGCGCAAAAGCCCACAGTGAAATGCTATCGCGCTGCTGTGTCGTTGTCAAGCGTTCTGAAAGCGTTCTGAAAGCGCTATGCCGGCGATAAGATCAACAAACACACGCTATGCGTATCAAGCGGTGCATCTATGGCTGCGCGCCCATCGAGGACGACTGTATTGTTTTCCTCTACACATGCGATCTCGGCGGCGCGTCGCAGGGCGCGCAACTCGTCCGCCGTAGGTTGTTGCGGCGCGCCCATGCCGAGCCAGGCTGTACAGGTGTTGCTGTGAGATGCGTCCAGCAGATAACGTTGCACCCGATAGGCGCATCCCGGCTCCAAGCCCGTCAGTTCGACGCGCGCCAGCGACCGAGTATGTACATCCCAATCATCGTGATGGCTGGCCAGCAACACCTGGATGCGCCCATCCTCGTCTATGGCCGCTAACGCCGAGACTCGAGGTAGATCTGTGGACGAATCGGGGCCGGCGCTGATCGGCCTGTCGTTCTCGATATTGGCGCGCAAACGGAGGCCGCCCAACTTGGCAAGCATCTTGAACACGCCAAGCACCGGCTTGTCTATGCCGTTGGTGCTGAGCGTGCGCAGCCCCTCGAAATATTCGCGATTCTCGAATTGGAAAGCCCACGTCAGCAGGCCATCTACCCGCAATCCCGATGGGCCGACCAGGTCGCTCATCTGGCACACGGCGGAGGCCACATAGCTGGCGTAATACTCGGTGTTGCGGAATTGAAGGTTGGCGTTGTCATGTCTGCCGTAGGCGGCCATTCCGTCGGGGTCGCACTCGGTCAGGATCACCTCGCGTCCGGCCAGTTCGGGGAATCGCCCCGCAATTTCCAACCCCACGACGACGTTGCGCACCAGGGCGTGGATGGTGGGCGTCTGCTTGGCGGCGGCCACGTCGCGCCGATAGCCCCCGCCTTTGGTGTGAAAGCTGATGAAATCGAGCCGTGTACCACGCTCGCCGGTGACAGCGTTTACGCCATGGACGCAATGCTCCAAAAAGGCGCGCAGGTACTCGCCCGCCTTGGCCGAGTAGGGATTGGTGGTGGCGGGGCCGCCCACGTGCAGCGCCGGGTGAGCGCTCTCCAGCGCGGCGACGGTGTAGTCATAGAGGCGGCAGTATTCCTCGATCGTTCCCGCCCAATAGAAAATGTCCGGCTCGTTCCACAGCTCCCAATACCAACGGCCCACCTCGCGCAAACCATAGCGATGCAGGCAATGTTCGGCTACGGCTTGCACCAGAGCCTGCCACTTGGCATAGTCTTTGGGCGGGTAACGCCAGCCGCCGTCGAGCAACGTGTCGTAGGGCGTTCCAGCGGGGGCGGTGGTGAGCGCCTCGGGCATAAAGCCCAGTTCGACAAAGGGGACGCAGCCCGCTTCCAAGATCGTATCGAGCACGCGGTCGAGGATATCCATCGAGTAGATGGGGTTGCCTTGCGCGTCCTCGGTGTACACATTGGTCGAACCCCACTTAGGCCGGCCCGCGCCGTCGCCTGAGCACAAGAGATAGTGGGCGCGGATGAAATAAGGTCCACCGCTCATTTGCCCCAGTTTGCCCAGCAGTTCGCGCCCGTTGGGGGTGTAGGTGTAATTCACCTCGTCATAGCCCACATAGCGCCAGATGCGGCGCAACGGCTCGCGCTGAGAGGCGTTGACGTTCACATGAATCTGGCGCTCTAGCGTTTGTTCGGGCGTCATCGTATTCTCCTAATTGTCTGGATTCTATCGGAAGGCGCGTTCTTCGTCCTCTACCAAGCCGTACAGCAGCGTATCCCACCGGCGCCCCTTGAACCACTGGTTCTCGCGCAACCGCCCCTCTATACGGAAACCGAGTTTCTCCAGCACTCGCGCCGAGGCCGTGTTTTCCGCAATCACTTCGGCCTGTACGCGATGCATGCCTAGCTCGCCAAAAGCGAACGCGAGCATAGCGCGCGCCGCCTCGGTGGCGTAACCCTGGCCCCAATAGGCGGGATCCAACTCGTACCCCAATTCGGCGCAGCGCACGTCGGCATGCGCCTGGCGAATACCGCAATTCCCGATCAACAGGCCCGAATCGCGCAGCGTGACCGCAAGCTGCCATCTGCGCCGAGGCTGTTCGTGTTGCCAACCCAGGAACATGCCCACAAAGGCCCGCGCATCGTCGGACGTGCGGGTTTCCCATTCGTAGAAGCGCAGATAGCGAGGGTCGGATTGGTAAGCCAGCACCCTGGCCCAATCCTCCTCGGCGAATTCGCGCAACAGCAATCGCTCGGTGTCTAGCTGCACGCTACTGATCCAGCCCCGCTAACTCATCCGCCATCGCCGCTCCGTGGCGTTCCCAGGCGGCGATGATGGCATCGTACACCGGATACTTGGCCGTGTCTTCGATCTGGTCGTGTGCGATCAGCCATTGGATGATGCGCCGCGACGACTCGACCCAGGGAATGGTGAACCGATAGCCCAGATCGGCCTTGGCGGCGGTGTTGTCGAACACGTTATTGTAGCAAAAGTTCTGCGAGGTCCACAACGCCGATTGGGGCGCGACTCGGATGAGCAATTCGGTGGGGATGTGAACGAGCTTGGGCGCAGGCCAACCCATCCCCTCAGCGATGCCTTGATAATAGCGATCCCAGGTGAGCATCTCGTCCGAGGCGGCGTGATAGCCTTTGCCATAAGCTTGGGGGTTGCCCAGGGCGCCCACAAAGGCCCCTGATACATCGTCACGGTGCGCCGTACCCCAGAATGAGCGGCCGTCGCCGTGTCAGAAGATCGGCAAGTTTTTGCGGATGCGATCGAGCAGGTGCGTTGAGGCCCCCATCGAGTGGATGATGTGCGCACGCCCCTCGCCAATGGTGTGCCCCGGGCGGATGATGGTCGCATTCAGTTCGCCGCGCGCATGGGCAGCGAAAACCAGCTCTTCGCAGTGCGCTTTGGCGTAGGCATAAGGATAGCTTGGTAGGGGGTGGCGCGACTCGCTTTCAACGATGGGGTAGCGGCTGGCTGGGCGGGTGTACACATCTACCGTGCTGCAGAAAATATACTGCCCCGTGCGTCCGCGAAAGGCGCGAATGGCGCTCTCTATCTCCTCGGGAAGGAAGCAGACCATGTCAATTACAGCGTCAAAATATCCCAGGCCCGCTATCTGCGCCTCGAACGCGGCGAATTGCTGACGGTCGCCGAGGATCACTTGGACGCCGGGAGCAAAAGAGGCGTCGTGTACGCCGCGATTGTACAGCGTCACATCATCGCCGCGCTCCAACAAGCGCCGCGTGATGCCCGTGCTGATTAGCCCTGTGCCCCCCACGATCAAAACTCTCATAGCATCGCCTCCTTTTGCAAAACGCACTAATGACGCCATGTTACCACACAATCGGCGCCGGCGAAACTGCTTCAGGCTTGACGCCCTCTTCGTTTGCGTTATCATCTCTCTCGCAATGGTTCTGCCCCATCTTGATGATAGCACACAAGGAGCAGCATTTATGGGCCATGTCGAGATCATCCACAGCAAAGAGCCAATCCGCCTGTTCAAGTCCGACGTGCTCGAGTTCTTTACCCACATCAGCCCCATCGCAATCCTGGTGATATGGATTCCTGTCGTAATCTATTTCCTTGTGTGGGCTTTCGATACAAGCTCACTATTCGAAGTCATCTTTGGTTATTTGTTCGGCTTGGTATTCTGGACATTCGCCGAGTATGGGTTGCACCGCTTCCTTTTCCATTTCAAGCCGCGCGCCCCGTGGCAGGAGCGTGTATCGTTCCTTATGCACGGTGTGCATCACGCCCAGCCGACGATCAAGACGCGCCTGGTGATGCCGCCGCCGGTCAGCGTCCCATTGGCGGCGCTCTTCTATGGGGCTTTTGTGTTGATACTAGGGGTGATCCTGCCGCTGGACAATTGGGTCAAGCCGCTCTTTGCAGGCTTTATCACCGGGTATGTTTTGTATGACATGACCCACTATGCGCTGCACCATATTCGCTGGCAGCATCCCTACATGAAATCGCTGCGCCGCTACCATATGTTGCACCATTCGCAGACGCCCAACCAGCGCTACGGCGTCACCTCGCCGCTGTGGGATCGCGTCTTTGGCACCATGCCCGGGTGGAATATCTAGCGAGACGTGCGGCGGCAACCTTTGGGCCTCGCATTTGTCGCGCAACCCGGATGGGTGTATAAGGGCGCTGGTTCGCCAGCATAGTGAATATCAATTGACACTTGAGAGGAGAACGACTGTGCCACGACGACGTAAGCCCAATATCGTTCACCTGGGGATCGACTCCCTACGCGCCGACCACATGAGCAGCTATGGCTACCCTCGGTTGACGACCCCGCACATGGATCGCTTTGCCCAAGGCGGCGCGCTGTTCGAGCGCACGTACAGTCCCCACATTCCTACCACCAGCGGCTATGGCTCGATGCTGACGGGCATGGATGCCTTTAGCACCCAGATGGTGGCCCTGCGCCACAAGGGGCCGCTGCGCCCAGAGATCAAGACCCTGCCCGAAATGCTGCGCGAGGCCGGCTACGCCACGACCTGTGTGGGCTTTTCGGGCAACCCCGCTTCGCGCGGGTTCGATACGTACCTAACGTTTGCCGGCTGGGGGAGCTGGAACGAAGGGCGCAGCCCCAAAGCAGAGAATCTCAACGAGGTCGCGATTCCCGAACTGAGACGATTGGCCAAAGGCAAAGAGCCGTTTTATCTTTTCCTGCGCCACATGGACCCTCATGCACCCTACTTGCCGCCGTACCCCTTTGAGCGCATCTTTTACCACGGCAACGAGTGCGACCCGCGCAACCATTCGATGGATCCGGTGATGTCGTTCAAGCCGTTCTGCGACTTTTTTGCGAGCTGGATGCCGCCCGGAATCAAGGATAAGGATTACGTCATCGCCCAATACGACGGCGCGGTGGCCTATATGGACGCTTCGATTCAGGCCATTTTCACCGCGCTCGAAACGCTCGATATCCTCGATGACACCATTGTGGTCATCAACTCGGATCACGGCGAGACGCTCTACGACCACGAGTGCTGGTTCGATCATCACGGGATGTACGACCAGACGCTGCACGTGCCCCTCATCATCCGCTACCCGGGCAAAGTTCCAGCCGGGGTGCGCGTGCCTGGCTTTAACCAACAAAAAGATCTGGTTCCTACGTTGCTCGAATTGGCAGAGATCGAGACGGGCATCACTTTCGATGGCCACAGCTTGATGCCGATGGCGCGCGGCGAGGTCGCCAGCTATGAGAGCGAGTTCTATATCACCGAGTGCACTTGGATGCGCAAACACGGCTGGCGCACCCCCGAATGGAAGCTCATCCAGGCGCTGGAGCCGGATTTCCATTTCAAACCCGAGATCGAGCTATACAACTTGGTCACTGATCCGGGTGAGAATAACAATGTGGCTGAATCGGAACCTGAAATGGTGGCTACGCTGATGAAGCGGATGCAAGCCTGGATCGCCAAGCGCGAGGCCGAGACGGGGTTCGTCAACCCCATGCTCACCCAGGGCGATTGGCACGGCCACGAGGGCGTTGGGGCATTCAAGACCTCGCAGCAGGCCTACGACACGCTCCATATTGGCGATCCGAACCAAGCGGCCAAGTTGCAATCTGAATCGCGCAAATAACTGTCAGAGCGCCAACAACTTGCTGGCGTTTCCTATTCACGTCCAAGAGGAGACTATCATGCCATTGAACGTTGCAGTCGTCGGCCTGGGCAATATCGGCAACATCCACGCGGGCATCTACCAAAAACATCCCGAGTGCAACCTGCTCGCCGTGTGCGACATCATCAAAGAGCGCGCCGACAAGGCCGCCGAAAAATACGGCGCCAGGGCGTTCTACTCGGTCCAAGAGATGTTGGCCAGCGGCATCCAGATTGACGCCGCTAGCGTATGCTCGGCGGGCGTCGAAAATGGCGGCGACCACTACCAGCCGACGATGGAGCTGCTGAGCGCCGGCATCCCCGTCCTGGGCGAAAAGCCCATCTCGAACGATCTCAGCAAAGCGAAGGAAATGGTGGCGCTAGCCAAAGCCAAGGGCTTGCGCTATGGCATCAACCTGAACCACCGTTTTACGCCGGCGGCGCTCAAAGCCAAACAATGGCTTCAAGAAGGCCGCTTGGGCGAGCTGAATATCATCAACATGACCATGTGGATCAACAATCCCAATGAATCCTCGCCCTGGTTCCACATCCGCGCACTGCACCCCCATTCGCTCGATGTAATGCGTTATTTCGCAGGCGACGTGGACAAGGTGCAGGCGTTCTTCAAGAAGGGCAAGGGGCGCAAGATTTGGTCGAACGTGCAGGTGAACCTGCAATTCAAAAACGGCGTCATCGGCCACCTGACGGGCAGCTACGATGCCGGCGGCAGCTATGGTCTGGAGCGGCTAGAAGTGGTCGGTTCGGACGCACGCTTTGTGTTGCTCGACGCTTGCGAGCATCTGACGTTCTACCCGCGCTTTTCGCGCGAGACCGAGACTTACGATTATGTGGGCGGCATGATGAGCTTTTCCGAGACGTTCGGCAGCCGCATCGGCAAGTGGATCGAGCAGAACCTGCGCGGCGACAAGCCGGAAGAGATTGACGCCTCGGGCGCTGACGCGCTGCACGTGCAGAGCATCATCGAGGGCGTCATCAAATCGTGGGAGACGGGCCAGGTCGTCACGCTATAAAAAGCAACCGCAGAGACGCGGAGAAACAGAGATGCAGAGAAAAAAAGTACTTTGATCTACAGATAAATGGCCGCTCTATAGAGGAACGGCGAAAAGCTCTGTGTCTTTGCTCCTCTGCCTCTCAGTGATGATCCCTACTGAAGAGGAGTGCAGTCATGTTGCGAGTGTGTGTGGTCGGCCTGGGGCCGATCGGCAATCGCCATGCGATGATCTATAACGAGGATCCGCTGGCCCAACTGGTGGGCGTGTGCGATATTCGCCGCGATCGGGCCGATGCAGCGGCGGAGCGCCACCATGCGCCGGCGTTCTATGACGTCGAGACCATGCTCAAGGCGCTCAAGCCCGATGTCGTGAGCGTCGCTACAGGCGGCTATGAATACGGCAGCGATCATTATCTGCCCACCATGCAGGCGCTAGAGGCGGGCTGCCATGTGTTGGGCGAAAAGCCCATCTCGAACGACATCTCCAAGGCCGAGGAGATGGTGGCCAAGGCGCGTGAAAAGCGCCTGTGCTATGCCATTGACCTCAACCATCGCTTCACCCCCGCCGCGCTGGTGGCCAAGCGCTGGCTGGACGAAGGGCGGCTGGGGCATCTGCTGTTCGTCAACATGAGCATGTGGATCAAGAATCCCACTGAAAGCTCGCCCTATTTCCAGCTCAAAGCGCTGCACCCCCATACGGTGGATGTGATGCGCTACTTTTGCGGCGATGTCGAAGCCGGGCAGTGCTTTGCGGCCAACGCGCCGGGGCGCAAGCTGTGGTCCACCGCTACGTTCAATATGCGCTTTAAGAATGGCGTGGTGGGTACGCTCACCGGCAGCTATGATATTGAGCGCGGCCACCCCATGGAGCGATGCGAAGTGGCGGGCACGGGCGGCCGCTTTGTGCTGGAAGATATGTGGCGCGAGGCCACACTCTACCCGGCGGGCAACTTGGAAAAGACCGTCTATACCAACCCCGTGTTCGGCGGGATGCGCGACTTTGAGGACACCTTCCGCAACCGCATCCACAAGTTCTTGCAGCAGGTGAACGACGAGGCCGACCCGGAAGAGATTGACGGCTCGGGCGCTGACGGCCTGGCCGCGCAAAAGGTGTTGGCGGCGGCGATAGAATCGCTGGATACGGAACAGGTCGTGTATGTCAAATAGCCATCAGCGATCAGCCGTCAGCAAGTCTCCTCGACTGATGGCTGATCGCTGATGGCCGAGAGCTAAACAGGAGGTAACCATGAAACTCGGCGCGAACTCGGTGCTGTTCGGCGCGTTCGATATGGAGACGGCGTTCAAACACATCGCGATGGCAGGGTACGACGGAATCGAGCTCTCGGCCATTGATGGCATGAGTGAGCATCTGGTGCTCGACCGCTGGCAAAAGATCGCTCCCGAAGTCAAGCGCCTGGCCCAGGAATACGGCTTGGAGCTATTGGCGATGGAACAGCCCTCGCAAGACCCTGACAAAATGGAAAAGGCCTACCAGGCGGCGAGCGAGATCGGTATCCCGATCATCAACTGCGGTCCGGGCGGCAAGTCGGGCGATGAAGCCAGCCTGCAAGAGTCCATTGACTCGCTAGGCCATCTGGCGCTGCTGGCCGAAAAGTATGGCGTCACGCTGTGCGTCAAAGCCCATGTAGGCGCGGCGATCTATAACACACCCACTACCTTACGGGTTATGAAGGCCATCACCTCGCCGGCGTTTGGGATCGATATGGACCCTTCACATATCTATCGCGCCAACGAGAACCCGGTAGAAGCCATTGCGGCGGTGATCTCTCGCGTCAAACACGTGCACATCCGCGATTGCAAGGGCCGACAGCAAGGCCCCGGCAAGCCCGAACTGCAAGCCAATGGGCGCGGCGATATTGACCTGGTGGGTTATATCCGCGTGTTGCATCAGGCGGGCTACACCGGGCCGCTCGATTTGGAGATCATCGGGACCAAGTCGCAGGGGCATTCGCTCGTGCAGTGCGCCGTGATTGCAGCAGAAGCGCGCGGCCACATGCAGGCGTGCTTGCAAGCGTGCGGCGCGCGATAGTGCTTAGCTGAAATGGAAACGGGGCTTACGCAAGCCCCGTTTCTGTTCGAGGGCGCTGCCTAAGTTTGCCTGTCGGGGCGGACTCGATCTAGGCGAGCGGGCGACTAGAGGGCGCGATGTGCGCCGCCTCTGGATGTGATTTCAATCACCAAGACAACGAGTTGCTCCTCTTCGATAGCATAGATGATGCGCCATTCACCCACACGGATGCGCATAGGTCATGGCTGGTGAGCTTGCTACAGCCGCTCGCCGTACGGTGCGGAGATCGTCCAGCTCATCGAGGATTGCTTTGTAATCGGCATAGGCGATATCGTAGCGATACGTTGGCCATTGCGCTCGATCACGACATCCCCAGCGCCTGTGAAAACGGCATCCAACAGATTGCGCCACTTCTCTCTTGCTTCACGGCTACCAGCAACAGTCATAGCCATCGCAATCTCCTTTCATTGTGGACATGGTGTACGCTGTTGCGTAGCCAATGTCAATCGCGAGGCTGCTAAAAACGCCATTACACCTTGCGCCCCTCGGCCAATTGCCTCTTGACCCACTCGGAGCGCACGATGGGATCGCCCTGCGCCGTGAGGCGCGCCAGCAAGCGATGACGTAGCTCGCGCAAGGCGTTGGCGTAGGCTGGGTCAGCGATGCGATTGTGAAGCTCGGCGGGGTCGGATTCCAGATCGTATAGCTCATCCACGTCGGTGGGGTTCCACACGTACTTGAAGCGTCGGTCGCGCAACATCCGCTGCATGAATAGGCCGAATTGCGCACCGTTGTAGGTGGCCGTTACGTCTTGGCGCCAATCGTCCACTGTTTGACCTCGCAAGAGCGGCAGCAGAGAGCGCCCGGCGTAATCGGCGGGGATGGGCAGCCCGGCCGCCTCGCACATCGTTGCGGCCAGGTCGAGCGCGTGCAGCGTGAATTCGCCGCGCGCCAGGCCCGCTGTCGCCACGTCCGGCCAGCGCACGATCAGCGGCACGCGCACGATATTATCATACATGACATAATGTTTATCTATCATGCGATGGCTGCCGCAGTTGTCGCCGTGGTCGCTGGTATAGATGACCAGGGTCGAATCGGCTAACCCTAATGCGTCGAGCGCAGCGAGGATGCGCCCTGCGGCGTCGTCTATCTGGCTGACCATGCCCAAGTAGTGCGAGACGTACAACGACCATTCGCGCCAAGTGAGGCGTTCCAGCCCCCAGCTCACGAGTTGCTGTCGTTGGATGTAGGGCTTGCCCGCCAGCGGATCGTCGAAATTGTCCCACGGCGCGATATGTTCGGGCGGGTAGAGCGAGGCAAACGGCTCGGCGGGAAAGCAGGGTAAGTGCGGCTCTTCGAAATTGAGGCGAATATGCCAGGGGCGTCCCTCTTTCGCATAGCGATACATGAGCGCAATAGTCTGCTTGGCCATCCAATGGGTGCGCGTCGCTTCTAGCGGGGCCGGGTCGCGCCCGCCAAACCAGCGCGCTGTGAGTGGATCGAGGCCCAGGCGCTCGCCGTCGGGCTGCGGGGGCGGCAATCCATGGCTCTTGCGCCACGTGGCATAATCTTTGGGCGAGATCCAATCGTGGAAGCCAAAGTCGAGCGGCGACTTGGCGGCGTGCTCTTGCCATTTGCCAACTTGTCCCAGCGTATAGCCGTTCGCAGCCAGCGTCTGCGTCCAGGTGGGGCGCTCAAAAGGAGGCAGGGGCATCGTGCCGATATTCCACAGCCCGCCGTGCGCCTCGGGCCATTGGCCGCACAAGAGGCTTTGCCGCGCCGGGCAGCAGATGGGGCTGGGCGTGAAAGCGTGGCTGAACCATACGCCCTCGGTAGCCAAGCGGTCGAGAGCGGGTGTGCGCACCAATGGGTGGCCGCCCCGCGCGGTGCAATCGAGGCGGTGCTGGTCGGCCATGATGAGCAGGATGTTGGGCGTCGGCGATGGGGT
The DNA here is from genome assembly GCA_964649365.1 of uncultured Anaerolineales bacterium. Classification (GTDB taxonomy): domain Bacteria; phylum Chloroflexota; class Anaerolineae; order UBA1429; family UBA1429; genus CAZYPJ01. Next base: position 16,273 of record CAZYPJ010000003.1, read on the forward strand.
CATTGGCAACTCTCAGGCGAAAGAATCGGTATCTTACGGTTCGCGCGTTTGCGGCATGACGGTCTCGGTATGTGCAGACGACTGACGATATTCGTGTTCGAGAATACTCATCATTACATCGCTCTGCCATTCGCCGGCGATGAACGCGCCCTCGCGTTCGATTCCCTCGCGCATAAAGCCACACTTGGTGTAGCATGCAATCGCTCGGGCGTTGTGGGCCAGCACGCGCAGGTCAACGCGATGCAATTCGAGCGCACCGAAGGCGTAGTCCAGGATCAGGCGGGTAGCTTCTGCGCCGTACCCCTGGTTCCGCGCAGAAGGATCAAAGATGCCGATGGCGTAGCGCGCGCGGCGGTCGGTCTCGTTCAGGCTGTGCAGTCGCGCTGCGCCAATGCAACGACCCTCGACCTCGATCATCCAGCCGACGGGTTCAGCGCGACACTGTTCCAGCCAAAGCTGCGCCTCATCGGCGGTCAAGGATTGGATGGTCCTATAGTCGCCGCCCACAGATCGAACATACTCCGCATCGCGCCCGCAGCGCAGGCGGTCATCTGCATCTTGGTCTTTGGGGGGCCGTAATGTGACGCGAGGGCCGCGCAGAATAGGCGCGCTCATTTCGCCTCCTCAGCAAGACAGTAACAGCTATAGTAACATGGCGCTGAGGGGGCGTCAAACAAGCAAGCGCCTCCGCAAGGTTGCGCAACCTTGCGGAGGCGACATAAGGAGAGAAGAGTTGCGGCCAGTTAACCCTTGATGCCGCTGGTGACGTATCCCTGGGCGATACGCTTTTGCAAGATCTAAAAGATATTGATCTTGGGCAGAGCGCCCAAGAGCGCGCAGGCAAACGCCAAGCGCAAGATAACGACTTGGGCCGTCAGATAGGTCGAGAGTGAGATCTGCACCGTCCACCAAGTGCGCTTTTGCCCGATCAAGAGCGGCCAGAGAAAGTCGTTCCAGCCATAGATCAGGCTCTGCGAGCCGAGCGCAATGAGGATCGGCCAAGCGTTGGGCAATGCAATTCGCCAGAACACGCCCCAGTATTCCAGGCCATCCACGTGCCCGGCGTCTTCCAGGTCGCGCGGAAAGCTCAGGAAATACTGTCGGAACATGATGGCGTTAAAGACATTGAACACGTTGGGGACCACTAGACCCCAGGCCGTGTTGACCATGCCCATTTTGGCCACCATCACGTACTTGGGAATCAATGATCCCGTGCCTGGAATCAGCATCGTGAACAGCAAAATGCCCACGATCAGTCCATTGTACTTGTTGGGGATGCGCGCAATGGCATAGCCCGCCGTGACCGATAGCAACACTTGGAAGAATGTCGAGGAAACTGCGATCAAAGTCGAGACCTTGAAGCTGTTGGCCATGGGCACGAACTTGTCCGCGAACAGGTCGGGAAAGTTTTTCCATTGCGGGTTTTTCGAGAACCATAGCCAATCAAAGCCTGTGATCTCGGGATCTGTCATCAATGCGTTGCGCACGAGAATATAGAACGGAAGCAGAAACGCGATCGCCAGAACGATCAGCAGCGCGTGCGAGAGAATAGCACCTGATTTGCGCATGGCCCTATATCTCCCTTCCCAAGCCGCCCGAGATCTTGTTCTGGATCACCGTGGCGAGAATAATCAGGATACCCACAATGACGCCGCCAGCCGAAGCCACACCGTAACGCTGCTCAGACATCGCTACTTGGAATAGCCAGACCAATGGCGGGCGCGCCAGCGACATCATGCCCGACGAGGACATCGTGCCGCCCAAAATGTTATAGAACTCGGCGAACGCATTGAAGGCGTGGATGATATTGAGCAGGATGAGGAACACGGAAATGTTCCTGAGCAAGGGGAACGTGACAAACCGAAACAGGAGCCATTTGCTCTCAGCGCCATCCACGCGCGCGGCTTCATATAGCTCGACGGGAATATCTTGCATGGCCGCAATGATGAGGATCATCTGAAAGCCCAATTGCAGCCACAAGCGCACCGATACCAGCACAAGCCAATAGACTGGCGGGTGCGCCAGACCAATCCACGCGATAGGTTGCGCCTTGAATATCCAGAGAATTTGGTTGGCCACGCCGTATGGCAACCCATTAAAGATGGACATACGCCAGATCAATGATGCCACCACATACGAAATTGCGGTTGGCATAAAGAACACTGTGCGGAAGAACGATTTCCCGAAAGCAGCGTTCTGCACCAATACTGCCAGGAGCATGGCCAAGATATAGGTAGTTGGAACTATGAAGGCTGCAAATAGAACTACAGTCACCAGCGACTTTTGGAACGCTTGGTTGGTGAGGACGTACTCATAATTGCCGAACCCAACAAAGCGGTCCAGATCAATACGCAGCCGCGATTCGAAAAAGCTCACGACGAGGCCCCATAGCAGCGGCCCAAATGAAAAGAGCATGGTGCCGAGGAGCAAGGGGCCAACCATGACCCAATACGAGAGCTGCGTGCGCGTTCGCTGGCTTAATCGAGAAGGCCTAGCGGACACGCTCAAGGCCTTGCCGTCAGCGGAGACAGCGCTCATCCTCCTCCTCCAGATAATAGATAACGGTCGCTCTCCCGCGCGTGAGCATGGGAGAGCGACCCATGGTGAGATGATCCCCATTTGGCAATCGCGATTGCCCACGGCGCAAACACCAGGCAACTCGCAGACTTTCGCTTACGCCCTACCCTTGACGACGATCATCCCATGACTGAATAGCGCGAATGACGTAGGCGCTACCGATCACCCAGGAAGCTCGTCCCAGTACTTCTTCTGAATGTCAAGTTCTTTCTGGCACAGCTCGATGGCCTTGCTGATCTGCTCTTTAACGTTGGCGTTGTTCTTGAAAATCTCAGTCACGGCGTCGTTCCACGGCGTGGTGACAGCGCCGCCCCACAACTTATGGGTAACTTGGCCGTAAGCATTGACCTGCTTGACCGCTACTGCGCCGTTGCCGGTCTGGAGTTTCTGGTTGGCCGCCGCCGCGCTCTTGCGCGCCGGAATGTGGAAGCCGTAGGCAGTGCTCCACTCGTTCTGCCAGTCCTTATTGTCAATCCATTGCCACTTGGTATAGGCCAGAGCTTCGTCCTTGTACTTGGTCTTGGCATAGACCGAAGCTTGCCAACCGCCGAGGATGGTCAGATAGCGAGCCTTGGCGGCGCCAGCGGGGTGCGGTGGAAAGACGCAGAAGGTAAAGCCGTCTTCGCCCAATACTGCAGCGGTGCCGGGCATCTGCCAGAAGCCGCCCCACTGAATAGCGGTCAAGCCCTGGTTGATGGCCGAGGGATCCCACCAGTCGGTGGGCGCGCCCTGCAACAGGGTGCCCTTTTTCTGGTACTCGCGGAATTGCTCAAACACCGCATAGGTGGATTCGACATTAAAGTCCAACTCGAGGGTATCGGGATTGATCATGTCAACGCCGGCGTTCTTGACGCCATAGTCGCGCATGCAATCGCTGCCGCCGCCGTTGCCCAGGAACAAGCCCTTGCGGCGCCCATCGGTGAGCTTTTCGCCGGCATCGAACACCATATCCCACGTCCATTTTTCGGGGTCGGTGTTGAGGCCCTTTTCCTCCAGGAGTTTTTTGTTAAAGTACAACCCCTGAAAGTCCACTACGACGGGCAGTGCATAAACTTTGCCCTTGATGGAGCAGAGCTTTTCCATCACACCTTCGAGGAAATCGGCTTTGGTGTCGGCGTCGAGCATCTCGTCCAGGTTAAGCACGGCCTCGGTGCGCACATAATCCATTGGCAAGTGATGCTCAAAGCAATCGGGGGCGTCGCCAGCGGCCAGCGCGGCGTTTAATTTCGGCTCATAGTCGCCCGGGAACCAACCCACTTCAACCTTGACTTTGTCTTGGGAGTTGGAGTATTCCTCGGCGATGCGATAGACGGCTTCTTGGCAGCCTTTCTCGCCGTATTCATGGTACCACTGGTTCAAGGTGATCTTGTCGCCAGCGGGCTTGGGCTCTTCTTTCTTTTCGGCGGGCTTCTCAGCGGGCGCAGGCTCTTCTTTAGGGGCCTCAGTGGCTTTGGGCGCGCACGCGGCCAAGGCGGTCACCGCTACACCAGCGGCGCAGAAACGCAAAAATTCACGACGAGACAGTTCCATTTCGTTTCCTCCTTGAAATATGGCAAGACTGACATTCGACGTGCTTGGAGAGGTATCTTTTGTTATGGCGCTATACTTTTTCTCCTTTCTGTGAGAGATCGGGCGATGGACGACGCTCAATTCGCCATGTAGGTCTAGCGTCAAAGCAGAATGAAAGAGTGCTAGGTACGGACGATGAATTGACCGAAAACGGCGCGCAGTTTACAATAGGCCCATCTAGCCGCAGTGTAAACACGACCCTGCGTGTAGCAATGTCGCCCTTACCCTCATTATATGAGAGTGAGGGCGTCGAGAACAGGAACGCATTAGGAACAGATTAGGAAATAACGGCGGATGTATCATAGTTTGGAAGCTTTTGAAACCGATCTGCGCGATGCGTTGGTGAATCTTTACAATCCTCTCTACCAGCCGCCAACCGATTTGGGCGTGATGTTGAATTGCAGCAACCCTGAATTGGCTGCTCCAGTGCAAACTGCCCTGGTGAATGCCATTCGTCAGCTTTGCCCCGATCCAACCGTGCCAGCCGAGGTGCCAGCCAGGCGCTACTATGATCTGTTGCTATATCGCTATGTCGAAAATATGACTCAGGAAGCGGCGGCGGAACGGATGGGGATCTCTCCGCGCTATCTGCGCGAGCTACAGAATCAGGCTGTGCAAGCGCTAGCCAGAAAGCTTTGGCGCGGCAGGACGCGGCCGCTAGAAGGCAACGCCCAGATCGAGCCGTTAGGACTATCCTTCTCAGCAGACCGGCCCAATGAAGCTCAGCCGTTCTCGCAGATCGCTCAAGAGCTGGCTGCGCTCAAAAAGAGCGCCCCCAATGCCCAGGTTGACGTTCAAGATGCCGTGCAGTCGGCCATCAGACTGGCGCGGGCCTTGCCTTTGCGGGCCGAGATCATGATCGAAAATGATAGCACGTCGCTGGGCTTGCGCGCTCTGATTCACCCCACTGCTCTGAGGCAGGCGCTGTTACGAGCCATCGAAGAATTGGCCAACGCTGTGGCGCCTGCTGCGATTTGTATCTCCAGCGAGCCTGGCGCAAGCTCGATAGTGACGTTGCGGATCGCCGCCAAGGCTCGGCTTGATGACCACACCCCCGACATCTCGCTGATCGAGCAGATTGTGAGTTGTTACGGTGGGACGGTGCGTATCGCCACGGAAGATGGTGGGACCGCCATTCTAATAGGATTGCCAATCGAAGGTCATGCAGAGGTAGTGAACGTTTTGGTGGTGGATGACAACGACGATCTCGTGGCGTTCTATCGCGCCTATACTACGGGTACACCCTATGAGATCACCCATATTCGTGAGGGATCACAGCTTTTGGAGCGTGTGCAACAAGAACGCCCCGACATCATCGTGCTCGATGTGATGTTGCCCGATCACGATATGGATGGCTGGGAGTTGTTGGCAAACCTGCGCGAGCATCCCCTCACCCGAACGATCCCCGTGATCGTGTGCTCGGTGATCCGCGACGAAGGCCTGGCGTTGGCCCTGGGCGCCAAGCTCTACGTGCCCAAGCCAGTGCGCCGCCAACAGTTCATCCATGCTCTAGATCAAGCGATTAATCGGGCCTCCTAAGCAG
>CAZYPJ010000003.1:21971-38220 GCA_964649365.1 uncultured Anaerolineales bacterium
TAGCGCACGCGAGCAATCGAGCAACTTGCTCACAGATAATCCCTCTTTGGTGCTGGCGAGGATGAATTCGGCAGCCAAAGGGCGTTGCGCCGGGTCTTCCGCCGAGATCAAGATCACGGGTATTTCACTCACGCTGGCATCCTGCTTTTTGGCTTCTAGCACTTGCCAGCCATCCATTTCGGGCATGAAAATATCTAGCAACATGAGGTCAGGTCGTTGCTCGCGTAGCGCGGCGAGCGCCTCCGCACCGCTCTCCGCCAGGAGAATTTCCCAGTCGGGCTGGATGGCGCGTAGCATGGCGCTGAACAGTTGGCGATCATCTTCCGAGTCGTCTGCAATGAGAATGCGCTGAATTGGCGCATTCAGCTCGACGACAGCTTGGCTCAACTGCGCCAATCTGACGGGCTTGATAAGATAATTCTTGGCGCCGGCTGTCGAGGCGCGCTCGGTCATCGGGTGAATGCAACAGCCGAGAAGAGGAGCATCGGCAATAGCCTGTTTAGCCTCTTGCAGCAGCGGCCAGAGTTCCTCGGGCGAGGGGGCGTTAAGCAACACTGCGTGAGCAGGGCACGCTTCGATCTCTTCGACCGTTTTGCGTAGATCGGATGTGTGCACATATTCCGTGCCATCTGCATAGCGCGCCAACACAGTATAGAGAACGCGGGTGGCGTCGCAGACCAAGACGCGCTCTTTCAGTTGAGCCGGTTCTTGCAACACTCGGCGTTCGCGCGGCTCCCACGTTTCTGAGATCTGATGCCCCGGTCGGCCCACAACTTGAGCCGGCGGTTCGATGGGGAGGGTAAAGTAAAAAGTGCTGCCGCGTCCCAGTTCGCTTTCGAACCAGATGCGCCCGCCGTGTAGCTCGATGAATTGCTTGCTGATGCTCAATCCCAAGCCGCTTCCCCCCCGGTCGCGCAGCGAGCGGCTGAATCCCTGGCAGAATGGCTCAAAAATGACTGCCTTGTCCTCCTCAGGGATGCCTGGCCCAGTATCGGCGACGCTGAGTATGACCTCGTTATGCTCTTGCCGGGCCACTGTGATGCGAATGCCCCCTTGATCGGTAAAGCGCGCAGCGTTGCTGAGCAGATTAACGATGACCTGGGCGATGCGCGTGCGATCGCCATCTATTTCGGGGATATCGGCTGGCACGCGCACTGAGAGCGACAGGTGCTTCTTCTCCATCAAGGGCTGTACGACCGTCAATGCTCTATTGATAACGTCGGCCAAGCTAAAGCGCTGGTAATGCAGCGCCATGCGCCCTGCTTCCACTTGGCTCAAATCGAGCACATCGTTCACCAAGCCAGAGAGATGCTCGCAGTTGCGTCGCACGATCTCTAGATGTTCGCGTAGCTTGGGCGATAAGGGATCGCCATAGATCTCGGGCGTCTCGACCAATAGGTCCACTAGGCCAATGATCATGTTGAGCGGCGTGCGGAACTCGTGGCTGACTTTGGAGAGGAAGGCCATCTTGGTGCGCTGGGCTTGTTCAGCTACCAAGCGGTAGTTGGCCATGTTCTCGTTGAGCAGGGTGAGCTGGCGATTGGCGTGTTCCAGCGCGTCGAGCGTCTGCCGCAGCTCCATTTGCCGGTCGCGCGCTTGCTCAATAGCGTCGCGTGCGAACTCAAAATACTCCCATGACCAGTAACTCAAGCCCAAAGCAGGCCGATAGGCCGCTACCATGATTGCGAACGAAAGCCAGACGGCAGACAAGCCAAAGAGCAAGGCGAGAGGATCGCCAACGATACTCTGCGACGCCAGAGCGACCATCAGAGTCTCCACGACTGCCGTGATGGCGCTGGCGGCAAAGCCTAGCAGGGGTACCGCCAACATCACCGGCAGTCCCAAGAGAGCCAGCGATCCTCGTATGCCAGCCCAGTCATTGAGGAGCCAGATCAGAGCGATTGATGCTGCGATAATAAAGCAGCGCCCTATTATTGGAAAGTAACTGTTAAGGAGCAAGGATAGAAGCGAAAAGACATAGCAAATTAGGACTATGCTAAATATAATCGGGTGTTCCAGCGGGCTTGTGACAGAACTGGCTATGAAGAAAATAACCAGACCAATAAGGAAAAACATAAACGCAAAAATGCCGGTAGGGATCCTAAGATCCTCCCGCAATAGCAGCAAATCCTCTCGTTTCATATCCCTTGCACCTCTGATAGAAAAGGGCAGTGTCGCCCGAACGAGGCCGGGAGGCACTGCCCGTTGCTATGCGCCGCGTTCATCGCGCAAGCGCGATCTGCTTACCACTGTTCGGGCGGCAGATAGGCCCATTCGCCGTTCTTGACGATGGCGAGGACGACATCCTTGCTGCTCAGGCCCACATGGTCCTCAGCAGAAAAGTTGAACGTGCCATCTGCGCCCACAAAGCCCTTGAGGTTCTCGATGCCGTCGCGGAGTTGTGCGCGTTGCTCTTCGACGGAAAGGCCATCGGGGAGCGTCGCCAACACCTTGAATACGATCTGGAAGCAATCCCACGAGTGCGCCGCGAAATGGCTGGGCGACTTTTTAGCGAATGCTTCGTAATCGGCCACGAACTGTTCCAGCACCGGCTTTTGCGGATCATCGGCCTGGAGTTGGTCCACCGCAATCAGCTTGCCGATGGGGAACACGACCCCTTCGGCGTTTGATGCGCCTGATAGATCCACAAAAGACTTCATCGCCACGCCCGAGTTCTGGATGAGCGGCGGCTGAAGCCCCAGTTCGCGATATTGCTTGGTGAAAATTGCCGCCGCCGGCGGGACCGCTGTGACGAGCACGGCCTGCGCCGGGCTGGCTTTGATCTTGGTAATCTGGGCGGTCATATCGGTATCGGCGGCGCCAAAGGTCTCTTCTAGCACGATTTCGACGCCTTCGGACTTGGCTGTGTCACGGATGGCTTGAGCGCCGTCCTCGCCGTAGGCGTTGTTGACGTACACGTTGGCGATTTTGGTCAAGCCTTTGGCTTTGGCATACTTGACCTGCCAGGGCGCGGTATGTTCGTTCGACTGCGCTACCTTGAACACCCATTTGCGCTCGGCCACCGGTTTGACGATGGCGCTGGATGAGGCCATCGAGATCATGGTGACTTGGGCCTCTTGAACGATGGGAACCAACGCCATGGTTTCGGCGCTGGCAGTGGGGCCGATGAGGACGATGACTTTTTCGTCGTCAATCAACTTTTTGGCGACGGGCACAGCCACATCGCCGTTAGATTCCGTGTCGTGAATCAGGATTTCGACGGGGTGCAGCACGCCATCGGGGCCGACGATGCCGCCTTTTTCCTTGATCTGCTGCTGGATCATCAAGGCGACGTCGCGTTCCGGCTCGCCGAGGAACGACGAGTTGCCGGTGATGGCCGCCATGAAACCAATGCGGTAGGTGGAGCCAGTCTTGCCCCCGGATGTTGGGGCGGCGGCTGGCTTGCTGCCGCAGGCCGTGGCGGCCACAATAAAGATAAAGACGAATAGAATGACCAGGCTGCTTCGTAAGATCCCTTTCATGATGTCCTCTCTCGTGATGGGCGAGTTTGGCGCAAGCCCGCGCTTGCGTTGTGGTTTCCCTTTGTAATGGGCCATGTCGAACATTGTGACGTTTTGCCGCCATCACAAGGCGGCTCTCCCTTGAGAGCCGCCTCCAGCAGCCTGTATTACACTATAGCACGAGGCAAATGGCATGTCAATCTGCTAACGGAAAAACGATTTCCACGCGCCGCGCAGCGCGCCGAATAGACCTCCGCCTACCAGGGCAACGATCAGCAAGGCCAACCAAATCGCCGCCACCAACATCAGCGGAGCCAACGCCGAGAGCGCAACGGCGCTTTCCCAACCAGCATTCTGGATGTTCGCCAGGATGCCAATGAACGACGCGGGAAGAGGCAGAGTCTGCCAGTTCTGGATGGCCATGTAGCAGGCCGCGCCGCTGGACAGCCATAGCAACCAAAAGAGCAACGGATGAGCGAGAAACGGGCGCGCTATGGTGCGGGTGGCGCGCCAGAGAAAGCGGCACGCCCGGCTGATCGTGCGCCCGGCCTCGGGCAGAGCGCCTAGGAGCGCCCTGCGGATGATGCGCCACACCTCGCGCGTCAGCGATACCTGGGCCGCGACGGGGATTTCGAGCGGTTCGTGTCCGTCGGGAGTCACAGTTACCACGCCGCTTTGTTGGCTGCGGAAAGGCAGCCCCTCGGCGCGGACGTTGATGCGAATATCCACCGGGATACCTGCCCATAGGTGTAGTTTGCTGGGGAACACTTCGATCCAGGGTTGCGAGGCTGTGACGGAGGCCAAAGTATAGCCGCGCGTGATGTTGAGCGCCGTCACCCGGCGGATCAGCGCCGACTCGCGGGCCACCTTGCCCAGAGCGATATTGGGTGGGTCGGCAACGATTTTGGGCTTGGGCAAACCGTCATCCACCAAATGCAAGAATGTCTCCAAGCCCGTATCATGGTTCTGAGCGCGGGCGACAGTCTCGTCGGCGGCGATAGCCAAATCATGGCGATTGATGTCGCGCAACCAGCGCTGGAAGTCACCGTTGTAGAGAAAGGTGCGCGCCGCGTCCCAGTGCTCGTCGCACAGCGCGGGCAGGGCCGTCACACTGCGGATTTGCGCGCCGCCTGGGAACGTAAAAGTCTCTAGCGTGCGGCGGGGCGTGGAGAGCGCCTCTAGCGCTTGCCCTAGCTCTTTGGCGCTGCTACGCTGTTCCGGCTCCAGGCGCAAGGCGCGCTCCAGCGCCAGTCCCAGCTCGCGGGGCAGGTTCTTGAGCTTGGGGAACTTGAAGGGATGATCGCGCGGGTCATCGTCGGTGAGCAGATGGTAGGTCGTCGCCGCCAGCGCAAAGACGTCCGAGCGCGGCCCGGGCTTGCCTTTGTACTGCTCGGGTGGGGCATAGCCGTCGGTGCCATAGACGCTCTCTTTGCCGCTGTGTCCCATCGGCAGCTCGCGAGGGATCTCGGCGCGCGCTGTGCCGAAATCCACCAATCGCAACAGACCGAGTTGGCTCTCCAGGATCAGATTGCCGGGTTTGATGTCTTGGTGCACCACAGGGCGCTGTTGCGAATGCAGGTATTGCAGAATATTGCAGCCTTGCACTGCATAGCGCACGATCTCTTCCTGTGGCAGCCGCTTGGCGGGGACGATCTCACCCCGGTCGTTCTCGTGCGTAACGAACGTCTCCAGATTCTCGCCCTGGATGTATTCCATGACGATATAATGACGTCCATTTTCCGAGAAAAAGGCATAGATTTTGGGTATGCCCGGATGGCTGAGAGACGCCAGCGTGCGGCCCTCTACCTCAAAACGTTGCTGGGCGCGGTCGCGCTCGGCGGGGTTGGCGGGGTCATAGTACTCAAGCATCTGCTTGACTACACACAACCGGTCAAAGGCGCGCCGATCTTGCGCTAGGTAAACAGCGCCCATGCCGCCCTTGGTGAGGGAGCGCACGATGCGGTAATCTCCCCCTTTGAGCAGCGCGCCGGGCGCCAGTCGCGCTTCGAGCAGCTGCCCACACTTGGGGCAAAAGCGCGACTGGCTTCTCAGTTCGGCATGACAAGACGGACAGACTGCGGTCACTAGCTCACCTTGAAAATGAGGCGCACGCGACCCGCGCGAATCTCATCGCCGTCGGCCAGGTTCGAGAGCACGCCCGGCTCGATCCGCTGGCGGTTGAGAAGCGTCGAATTGGTGCTGTTTAGGTCTTCGATCACATATTGCCCGGCCACAAAACTGATTTTGAAGTGTCGCCGCGAGACTCCCCCTTCGGCGCCGCCGTGAGGCGTTAAATCCACATCGGGAAAGATGCCGCTTTGTGGGTCTTCGCGGCCCACTAGCGTCTCTTTGCCCTGCGCCAGAGGAATCTCGACGCCGCTCGTCGCTATCACCAAGCGCGGCTTGGCCGCGGGCGCGGCGGCTTGCGGGGTTGGGGCAGGAGCTTGGTCGCCAGGCGCGCCGGCCATTTCAGCCACTAACGCGGCGCCGCAATACTCGCAGAAAGCGTCGGTGGGGTTCACCTTGGCCCCGCAAGTGGGGCAGACACCCGTCGGCTGAGGCGCGACGGTGGGTTGCGCGACTGGTTGCGGAGCAACCGGTTGCGCAACAGGCGCGACTATTGGCTGCGCTGTGGGTTGCGGCGCGACGGGCTGCGGGGCGGGCGTCGCCTCGACCACAGGCGCTGCAGGTTGCGGCTCGGCGGGCGCTGCGGGCGCTTGGGCCTGTTGCGCGGCGGCTTTGAGATCGGCGCCGCAGGCATAGCAGAATTCGTCGCTGGGGGCCACCTTGGCGCCGCACGCGGGGCAAATGCCCGCTGGGCTAGGCGCAGCTACCGGCGCGCCGGGCTGCGCCGCAGCGGCTTCGGGTTGGGGCGCGGCCAATGGGGCGCCGCATTCGCTGCAAAACATCTCGCCTGGCGTGGCCGATGCGCCGCAATTGGCGCACACCACCCCTTGCGAGGCGGGTGACGCGGGCGCTGCTGCTACGGACTGGGGCGCAGGTTCGGGCTGCGCTGGGGCAGGCTCCGGTTGCACTGGGATCGGCTGCGGCTGGGGCGCAGGCGCAGCCTGCAAGCGCGTACCGCATTGATCGCAAAAGATGGCGTCGGGCTGAACGTCGTTACCGCACTTGGGGCACTTCATGATAATCTCCTTTCGAGCAAAGGGGTTAATAGCTATTTGGTCAGATCCGTCAGTTTCTGGGTGAGCTTGCGTGTCTGATAATGCAGTTTCTTGGTGCCGCTGGCCGACATCTGGCCGTTTTGTTCCAGATTATTCGCCTCTTGCTGCGCGGCCTCAGCCAGATCGGTCTCGCCCAATTCCAGCAGACGCGTGGCGGCGGCGCGCAGCTTTTGCGTCGCTCCGGCCACGTTGCCCATCTTGGCGTCGTCGAGGGCGCGCGTTTGCAGCTTGTAAGCCGTCAGTCGCTCGATGAGATTCATCATCGTGGCGTCGTAGGACTTGGCGGCCTGAGCGTCGGCGGTATAATCGAGCACGATGTCGCGCCGCACCGATGCTCCCGTCACATTCTGCATGGGTAGATCATAGCCCATCTCGATCTGGGCGATGCGATAGCGTCCCGCGTTGCGCGGCGGGATGAGCAACTCGATCACCAACGCTTTGCCCTGCTCGGCGTCGAGTTGGTCGAGTTGCACCTGCACATCGTGTTCACCCAGGGGTTTGTAGCCCAGGTTGACGATGGAGGGCGTCACCTGCCACACCTGGCGGGGGACGACGCCCGACACCAACCGCAAGGTCATCTGCGCGTTGCGCACCACGGCCTTTTGGGAACGTTCTACCGTCTGGGTGAATAGCGGTACGATCTCGTCGGGCGATTGCACCTGATCCGAGTCGCCGCCGCTGCGCTTGCCGATCTCGTCGAGCAGATCCTCGTTCCAATCGTCGCCCAGACCCAGCGCCTGGATGGCGATCTTGTGCTCTCCTGCTTCTTTGGCCAGGCGCAGGCATTGCTCTTCGTCGCCATACGTCTGGCCGTCGGTGAGCAATAAAAGCTGATTGACGCGACTCTCGTTGAACTGGCTATAGACCTCGCGCAAGCCCAAGCTCATGCCGCGCGACATTTGCGTGCCGCCGCCAGCCTGAAGCTGCTTGACCTTGTGCGCCAGATCGCCCTGCGCGGAAAGGGGCGCGCTGCGGGCGATGACCTGCGCGCCATCGTGAAAGATCGTCACCGAGACCAGGTCATCGGGCGCCATCTTGCTCAACGCCAGGATCATTGCTTCCTTGAGGCGCTCGATCTTGGCCCCGCGCATCGAGCCGCTGTGATCGAGCACAAAGCCAAAGTTCAGGTTCATGCGCGAGTGCGCCACGATCTCATTGGGTTTGGCTTCGATCAACACATAGATCAATTGCTGCGTGGTGGTGAGCGGCACAGCGCTCTTGTTCAGCTTGGCGTTCAGGATCAACTCTTCTGCCATCACTTGCTCCTTTACACAATCCATATCGGGTGCTCTTATCTACCCGCTGTTGCGCGATGAGGGCGTCGCGCTTAGGAGACGACTTGAACGATCACGACGGTGATGTTGTCCTCGCCGCCGGCGAGGTTGGCGTCGCGCACTAAACGGTCGCACGCTGCCTGCGGGTCAGGCTCGGCCAACAACACTTCCTCCAATCCTTCATCATGCACCATCTCCCATAGGCCATCGCTGCACAAGATCAAATGGTCATCGCTGGCTAGGGAGTGTTGGAACAGATCTACAGTCAGATCGGGCCGGTCGCCAATGCTCTGATAGATCAGGTTGCGTTGTGGGTGGCTATACACGTCTTGCGGTTGGATCATGCCCGTATCTACCAGACGTTGCACCAGGGAATGATCTTTGGTAATGCGCCGCAGGCCGCTGGCATTCCATAGGTAGGTGCGGCTATCACCCACGTTGGCGATGTAGGCTATGCCGTTGACCAGCAACGCCAGCGTAACGGTGGTGCTCATCTCGCTATGCCGAGCGACGCGCGCCTCGTACACGGCCTGGTTGGCGGCGCGCACGGCAGCGGCGACGCGCTCCTCTAATTGAGCCGGCTCGATAGTCTCGCCGAGGAACACCGGCTGCCAGATGCTTTCGCGCAACGCCTTCCACACCGTCTCGGTGGCCATGCGGCTGGCGACTTCTCCCGAATCTTGTCCGCCCAGGCCATCGGCCACCACAAAGAGCGCCAGAGCGCCGCTTTTGTCGCTGAGGTAGAGCCAGGCGTCGAGATAATCCTCGTTCTGGTTGCGTTGCACTCCCTTGTCGGTGGCGCGGCCCCAACGCAACCGCAAGGGGGCCGACTCTGCGGGCGTGGCTGTGACGGCTGTTTGCGGCGCTGGGGGCGGCGGCTCCAGCGTGATGAAATAATCGCGATCTCCCACCGTTAAGTGGGCATCGTATTGCGCAGGCTGGCGGCGCACCAATTCGACGACGGAGACATAGCACGGCGTCTTGAGCGACGCGCCGCATTTTTCGCAATACTCGTCCCCCGAATCGGTGGCCTCGTTGCCGCAGGCGGCGCAGCGAAGCAAGTCAATCGCTCGGTAGCGATTCGAGTCGGGGCTGCTTTCCACCAGTTCAACGATGCGATAGCGCCCGTCCACCACCTCGTCGGGTTGGTGGTGACCCGCCGGGGTTTCCTGCGGTTGGACGGATGGCTCGGGCGCAGGGCTGATTGCTGCAACCTCGCTCTCTGGTTGAGCGAGGGATGTAGCCGGGGCGCTTTCGACGGCTGGCGGCGGCGCGGCTTGATCGTTGCTGGCCACGGCTGCTTCGACTGGAGCGCTCTCAGCGCTGGGCGCTGCGGCGCTGGCTGTTGGTTCGGTCAGACGCGCGCCGCACCAGGCGCAAAATCCGGCGACTGCGCGGTTCTCTCGCCCGCACGCTGCACATTTCATGGGCTGTACTCCTATTCTGGAGGCTGGAAACTCAACGAATCTTGAATTGCAAGACGATCTTTCCCAACCGGATCAAATCCCCGTGACGCAACGGATACGGAACTCGGGGCTGAAGCGACTGGCCGTTGACAATCGTGCCGTTGCCGCTGTCGAGATCAATGATGTGAAAACGCCGCTGATTGGACACAATGCGCGCGTGGTTGCGCGAAACGAACCCCTCCGGGTCGTAGAAATCCAGATCGAGATCCACTGGTTGCATTCCCCCCTGCCTGCCAATGAGGGTCATGTGATCGCGCAGCGGCAACTCCCAACGCGCGCCCTTGGGTTCCAAGATCGCAAGCACTGGCGGCAACGGCGGCACGAAAACGTATCCACACTGGCGACAGAAGCGCGCTTCGGGGCGCCCCCATGTGCGACATTGAGGGCACAGCTTGCCCTGGGGCGCGGTGATGGTCGCTGCTTGCTGCGCTGGGCCGCTGCCAGGCGTCGTCTGTGCCTGGGATGGGCGCGACGTCGCCGGTCGGGGCGTAACTTGGGTGGGCGTCGCAGCTTGCGACTGCGCTACGGGCTGTAACGGCATTGCAGTCTGTGGCTGTGACGCAGCTTGCGGCTGTTGCCTGGGCTGCGAGGCCGTCGGCGCGTTCGCGGCGGCGCGCACCTGTTGCAAACGCTCCTCGATCCGTCGTCGCTCTTGCCTGGACGCGCACTCTAGCAGCGCCTGTTGCATCGCGTGCGCCGAGGGAAAACGGGCGTCGCGGTTCTGCGCGAGGGCGCGTTCTACTACGGCGACGGTGCGGTCGGTTACAGCGGGATTGTACTGCTGGATAGATACCCTTGGCGTGGGTACGAAAGCGGGCAAGGGCGGCACGTTGGTCAACAGATGATACATCGTCGCGCCCAAGGCATAGATGTCAGCGCGCGGGTCGGTCTGCGCTTTGCCCCATTGTTCGGGCGCGGCATAGTTCTCCGATCCCATCGTGACCGTGTCTTTGCGTTTGCCCACCTTGTAGGTGCGAGCAATGCCGAAATCTATCAACTTGACGCGCTCGTCGAGCGTCACCATTACGTTGGAGGGCTTCATATCGCGGAAAATGATCGGCGTGGGCCGAGTGTGCAGATAAGTGAGCACTTCGCATATTTGCACTGCCCAATCCAACACCTGGCTCTCGAGCATAGGCGCGTTGGCCCGCTCCAGGCGCTTTTCCAACGAGTCGCCCCGAATGAACTCCATCACCAGATACGAACGTCCCTGTTCCTCGAAAAAGGCGCTCACGCTGGGCAAATTGGGATGGCTCAAGCGCACGAGGATGTTGGCCTCTTGCTCGAACAACTGCCGCCCCTCTTCCAACGCCTTCAGGTCGTTGGTGTCGGCGCGCAGCTCTTTGAGCGCCCACGATTGCTTGCTGCCATCGGGGCGTTGCTCTTCGACCTCATAGACGAACGCCATACCCCCGCCGCCCACCAACCGGAGGACGCGGTATTTGCCCTTCAGGATTGTGCCGTTTGGCAAAGTCTGTGTCTGCATAAGCGCAGCTTCCCTTCGCTCTCGTTCAGTGCGGCGAATCTACCATCATACTGTACGCAAGACGAAGGCTCAGGGTTTCATACTCCAAGAGGATTGTAGCATCACTTGGGCGCTGGCGCAACGAAAAGATAAAGGAGGTGAGAGAAAGAAGCGAGGGCGCCGTTATACGGCGCCCTCGTCATCGGCTAGCTCTTGTTGAGGGGAAAGCGCCGCAGGCGCATCGGCGCTGGCAGCGCCGGTCACGCGAATTGCGATCACCGAGATGTTATCTTTGCCGCCGGCGGCGTTGGCTGCCGCTGTGAGGGCCGATGCCGCTAGCCAAGGATTGGAGTGTTTGGCCAGTTCAGCGGCTAGGGTGTCATCCTCGATCTCGCTCCATAGGCCATCGCTGCACAGCAGCAGCCAATCGCCGACATCGAGCGTCGCCTCGGTCAGAGCCGGCTCGACTGGCTCGTTCTGCCCTACGATCTTGGTCACGACATGGCGGCGGGGATGGGTGCGAGCGCTTTCGGGGGTAAGGTGGCCAATGGCGATAAGGGTGGCCACCAAGGAATGATCCTCGGTCAGGCGCGTGAATTGCCCAGCGTGCAAGAGATAGGCGCGGGCGTCGCCCGCATGGGCGATGTAGGCGAGGGGAGGGCGCACAATAGCCGCTACGATCACCGCCCCCATGCTACGCCGGCGCGTTGGGCGTTGGCTTGCCGCCGCCCAGACGACGCTGTTGGCCCGTTCAATCGCTTCGGTGAGCAGCGCGCGGGCGCGCTGGCCATCAAGCTCGGCAATAGCGCTCAGTTGCTGCGCCAAATGCGGGCCGATCTGGGTCGCCGTTAACAGGCTGGCTACGTCGCCCGCGTCGTGGCCGCCCAGCCCGTCGGCGATGATATAAATGCCTGCGCCCTGGTCAATCCACACATAGTCCTCGTTCAGTTCGCGCGCACGGCCAGCGTCGGTCTGGTAAGCGGAAAGAACCTGCATGATCTCTTCTCCGTAGGGCTTATGCGTTGTCGTTGAAATAGAGTTTGCCGGGCGTGGTGATCAGAATAGCCTGTTTTTGCGCCTCGGTCAAGCCCAGCGCCTGCGTGAACAATGTATAGTGTTGGGCATAAGTGGCCTTTGGGATCCATAACTCGCAAGGAAAATCGCTGCCCCACACGCAGCGTTCGGCGCCGTAGGCTGCCACTACCGCACGCATCAGCGGGTGAGTGTCCTCGAAAGGATAGTCTTGCGCCGAGCTTTCCACCAACCAAGTCAGCTTGGCGTAGAGGTTGGGGTGCTCGGCAAGCTGTAGCACGCGTTGGATCGTCTCCCCCTGCAAGCCCTCCTCGCCGCGCGGATACATGCAATGATCGAGGATCACGGGCAACTCGCGATGCCGCTGCAACAGGCGCTCCAGGTCGTTGGCGTGGTTGACGCGGATGCGCACGGTGATGGTCACGCCGGTCTCTTCTGCGACGCGCCACAAAGTCTCTACGCCCGGATGATCCAACCGTTCGGGCGCTCCGGCGGAGTAGCTGCGCAGCCCGCGCACATTGTAATCGCGCGCCAGCTTGCGCAAAAGGTCGGGACTGGCGGGGTCATCGGCGTCGAGCGTGCAAACGCCCACCATCCACGGGGCGTTGGCGCGCGCGGCGTCGGCCAAGAAGCGATTGTCCCATCCGTAGGCGGTGGTGGCATGAACCGCTACGACTCGTTCGATGCCGTTGGCGGCCATCTCTTGCTTCAGATGCTCCACTGTACCATTGCCCTTCGGTGGGCAATAGGGGTTGGCGATCAGCGGATAGCGCGCTGTATTCTGGCTGTAGATGTGAGCATGGCAATCGGTAACGAGCATGGTACGCCTCTCGATCTAAGTCGAGTTCTGGCTTATATCGGCAGGGGACGCAGCCGCGCCACCAACACAGGCGGAAGTTCGCGATAATTGGCTAGTGAAAAGGTGCGGTTAGCCGGCGTGGCGGCGTCGAATACCGGCTCTTCCAGGCCATCTAGCACGAACCCGGCGGCAAAGCAAGCCCCCAAGAGCACGCTGAGCGGGCGATGGAAATAGTATTGCGGCTCCGGTTGGCCGATCATGCCCAGACCCCGACAGGTGATGGGAGTAATGTAGCGCGTGATCTTGAGCGCATAGGTCGTGACGATCTCGCCTTCGCGATCTTCTTCTTCGGCCAGTTTGGTACTGCCGCCGGGGATGTTGAAGCATGGGTGCATTACCGAAAACACGAATCGTCCGTTAGGCGCTAATAGCTTGGGCAATGCCATGAGCAACGGCTCAATGACGACCATGTCCATCAGCCCCATGCTGCACACCGCCGCATCGTAACAGCGCGCGCCCAGGGCGGCAAGTTGCGCCGGCTCGGTAGCGTCCACCAGGCGATATTCGACGTTGGGCGAATTCGTTCTGGCCCTGGCCCGCTCCAAAAATACGGCGCTGTGATCCACCGCCACGACGTGCACGCCCAGCTCGGCCATCCGCCGAGCAAAAGCGCCGTTGCCGCAGGCGATCTCGAGCACGCGCTCGCCGGGCTGGAGCGCCAGCAGCCGCTCGCTGGCCGGGCCGATCAACTGGCGCTGAAAGTCATTGCCTTCGCCGTAACGCTGATCCCAAAAGGCAGCGTTGGCGTCCCATATCGCGCGCACGCGTTGCTCCATGTCCCTGTCCTGATCCTGCGGGGAGGCGGTCACGGCGCTGGTTCCTTTCGGGCCACGATGATCAACTCGCCCGGATACACACTGCCATACAGGCTACGGTCGAAATCGGCATAGATAACCTCGACGCCGAAACCGACGCGCGCCAGCAGATGCTCAGCTTCAAAGCGGAACAGGTAGCGCATTGGGAAGCGGTGCACCAATCGTTCTTCGCGTCCATCGGGATAGATGACATAATAGGTCATCTCGACATCTTGAATTTGGTTGTAATAGTCACGGGCCACGATCCGTGATCGTCGCTGCACCTGGCGGCCATCGGGCAATGTGAAGGGCGGCCCATCGTCGTATTCATCAAAACGGCTGCTGTCGGTCAGAAAGGACAGCGAGGGATTGAACAGATCGAGGATCAACGCGCCACCCGGCTCCAGATGGCGATGGATGCTGCGCAGGCAGGCGATCTGGTCATCCACTGTCGTCAGGTGCTGAAAGGGGCGAAAGGGGGTCGTGACTAGGCGGAATGTGCGTCCCAGATCGAACTGGCGCATATCCTCTTGCACCAGCGTCACGCGGGCGCGCACCTCATCCGGCTCACCAGCCAACCGCTGCCGGCAAGTCGCCAGCATGTAGGGGGAAAGGTCCAACCCCACGATCTCGACGCCCGTCCGCGCGACGGGAATGAGCACACGTCCCGTGCCGCAGCCGATCTCGAGCACTGGCCCGCCCGTCTCGCGCGCTATCTCGGCGTAGAAATTCACATCGCGCCGCGCGGCGTAGGGTGCTACATAATCGTACATCTCGGCGACAAAGCCATAGTCCACATAACCGCCGGTCGGGTCCATTGCCCCCTCCTTTTCGTGTAATTGGCCCCATCGTTGCCCAGAAGTTACGGCGAATTGGCCGCTGCGTCAAGGGAGCGATACTCGATCACACTTGCTCACGCACGCCGTGCGGCATACAATCACCTCATCATCCTCAAAGGAGACAAGATGAACACTCTCGAACCCGAACTCGTTGGTTTCGATTCGCCCCGCCTCAAGCGGCTCGACGCCCTGTTCAGCGGCTATGTCGAGCGCGGGCAGATCGCCGGCGTCAGCGCCCAGGTGGCCCGGCGCGGCCAGACGGCTTACCGCGCCAAGTACGGCTACGCCGACATCGAAGCGAACAAGCCGCTGGCCTATGACACAATCTTTCGTATCGCGTCAATGACCAAGCCCGTCACCAGCGCGGCGCTGATGATGCTCTACGAAGAAGGGCATTTTCACCTCAATACGCCCATCTCGCGCTTTATCCCGGCGTTCAAGGATACTCCGGTGTGCGTAGGCGAGGACAAAGCGGGCAAGCCCATCCTCGCGCCGCTGGAACAAGAGATCACTTTCCGCCACTTGTTCACCCACACCGCAGGCCTGAGCTATGGCTGGAACGAGAAGGATGTGGTAGATCGAGCCTATCAGCAAGCGGAGGCCAAACTGCGCGCATCGGGACAGCCTATCACGCTCAAAATGATGGTCGAGAGCCTCGCTGCGTTGCCGCTGGCCTTTCAACCCGGAACCAAATGGCGCTACAGCATGGCCATTGATGTACTGGGCTATCTGATCGAGGTGATTTCGGGGATGGAGCTGGACGAGTTTATGCGCCGGCGCCTCTTCGAGCCGCTGGGTATGGCGGATACTGACTTTTACACCCCTCCAGATAAAGCAGCGCGCCAGGCAGCGATCTATGGCTGGTCCACAGAAGCCAACAAACTGGAGCGGCGGCCCATCGAGCCGCAGACAGAGCGCCCCAGCCTGTTGTGGGGCGGCGGCGGCTTGGTCTCGACGCTCGACGATTATGCTCGCTTTGCGCAAATGCTGACCAACGGCGGCATATTGAACGGCGTGCGCCTGCTCAGCCCCACGACGGTCGCACTCTTTAGCATCAAGCACGCGCCCGCTCAGGCGTTGCCGTATGGATTCCGTGAGAACGATCTCTATCACGCGGGCTATGGCTATTCGCTGGGCACACGCGTGCTGATGGATGTCTCCAAGACAGGAATCGCCGGCTCGGTGGGCGAGTTCGGCTGGGACGGCGCCTTCAGCACTTACTTTTGGGTGGACCCGAAAGAGGCGCTCTATGGCTTGATGATGCTCCAACATCAGCCCAACGCCTACTACCCTGTGGCGCAGCAGTTCAAGCAGTTGACGTATCAGGCGATGGTAGGGTAATCAAAAGCGTGGGGGCGGATTCCGATCCGCCCCCACCGTGTGCGCCAAGCGTCCTATAGCGAAGGCATTTTGATTGCGGCGGCCCGACGTGCGTCGGCGTCTTTCTCGATGGATTCGGGGTAACGGTCCGGCAGGCGCGATACATCGCTGAGGCGCTGCAATGGCTCGCCCTCCAGTCGCCAGCCGCTGGCGAGACAGCTTTCGCGGAACTGCTCGGCGGTGCGCGCTCCGGCGATCACTGCGCTCACGCCAGGTTGTTCGAGCACCCAGCGCAGCGCGACTTGCGTCGGCGAACGTCCGATCTCGGCGGCTACCTGCAACAATGTCGCTAACGTCTCATCGGCGTTGGGGGCGAAAAAGCGCTGATGGAACAGCCATCCTTCGCCCGACCGTGTGCCGGGCAGCGAGCGCTGCCCTGGCTGATATTTGCCGGTCAAGAATCCACTGGCCAGCGGCGCCCACGGCACGATCCCCACGCCTTTGAGCACGCATAACGGCAGAATCTCATGATCGATGACGCGCACGACTAGGCAGTA
>CAZYPJ010000003.1:38230-51060 GCA_964649365.1 uncultured Anaerolineales bacterium
GATATAGCCGGAGAAGAGGCTAGAGAGCATGATCGCCGCCACAAAGGCGGACAGGTCGCGCACGACCAGGCTGTATTGCGGCTGGCAGCATACAAAGCGCGCCAGCTTGTTTACTTCGCTGATCCAGAGCGCCTCGCACAGCCTCCAGGCAGGATAGTTGCTGCACGCAATGTAGCGCACCTTGCCCTGATGAACAAGATCGTCCAGCGCGCGCAGCGCCTCTTCCATCGGGGTCAATGTGTCGAGGTGATGGATATAATAGACATCTATATAGTCCGTCCGCAGGCGGCGCAGGCTATCCTCGATGACATTCATGATATGAACACGCGACATGCCCGAGTCGTTCGGGCCGGGGCCGGTGGGGTTGGTGAACTTGGTCGCGATCACCACGCTTTTCCGACGGCCCTCCAATGTTGCGCCGAGCATCTCTTCGGAGCGCCCGCCGGCATAGGTATCGGCTGTATCGAAAAAGTTGACCCCGGCGTCGAAAGCCTGATCCACGATTCGCTTGGCCTCGGCCTGATCCACGCTGACGCCAAAGGTCATCGTGCCCAGGCAAATCTCGGAGACCTTGAGGCCGCTGCGGCCCAAGTTGCGATATTGCATGTGTTGATCCTCCCGATACCCTACACTCCGATGCTTTTTAGGTACTTGCGGCTGATCGTCGCGCTTTCAAACGCCGATGATTTCATGGTGACATCGGTTTCGACCACCACCCAGCCCGAAAAGCCCGCTGCGTTCAGCACAGCGAACAAGGCGGGAAAATCCACCATCCCCTCGCCCAGCTCGGCAAAGATGCCGTGTCGTGAAAAGTTGGCATAGTCCCAGCCCTCGCGCACGCCCTCGGCCAGCACGCGCGGGTTGATGTCTTTGATGTGGAGCGTCTTGATGTCGGCGGCGTAATCGCGGCAGAACTGCACGGGATCGGCCCCGGCCCAGACGAGGTGGCCGATATCTGGCCCTTGAAAGACCAGCTTGCGGTCAATCATCGCAAAGAGCCGATCCACCTCGGCGCGGGTCTCGATGGTGCTGCCGACATGGTTGTGGAAGCAGCTCTTGACGCCGCGCTCCAGCGAGATCTCACCGACGCGGTTGAGCGCGCGGGCGAATTGCGTCCACTCGGCGTCGGGCATGGCGTCTTCGGGGCGCACCTGCCCGGCGATCTGTGAGCGGGTAAGGCCCCGCCTGGTGGTATAGCTATCAAAGCCCTGGGCGGCCACGTACATCTCGGTGAGTCCCAGGGCGCGGTGCAAATCGGCCAGCGAGCGAGCGCGCTCCAGAATGACGGCTTCTTTGGCGACATCCCAGAACTCGGCGCCTAGATAGCCGGGCGCAGGAACGAGCTTGTGCGCGGCCAACTCGGCGACCACCTGCTCCGGCGTCGCGCCCGGCCGGGGGCCGATGGGCACGCCTGCATAGCCCGCCTGGGCGATCTCGGCCAAGACCTGCTCGTGCGGCGCCTCGCGCGGCCAGGTCAACGATCCACAACCGATCTTGAATTGCGGCATGATGTGCTCTCCTTTGGCTACAGTCGGCTAGATTTTTCGGCAGAGCAATTCGCCTCTGCCGAGGGGTACGATCATGGCGTCCACCCGCTCGTCGCTCAACGCGCGGTCGAGCATCGGCTGGAGCGTCTCGCGGTGGTTGATGGCGTTATCGGCCACCAGCAGGCCGCCTGGGGCTAATCGCGGCACCACCAGTTCGTAGCAGTCGCCATAGATCTCTTTTTCAGCGTCGAGAAAGCAAAATGCAATCTGCGAATGGCGCTGCAGTTGGCTAAGCGCATCGCCCTCAACCAGTTCGACCCAATCCTCGACGCCAGCTAATCGAAATGTCTCGCGCGCCAGGGTTGCCTTATCGGGCAATACCTCATAAGTCGTGATGTGGCGATTCGTAGCCCGGCAAGCCAGCGCCAGCCATAGCGTGGAATACCCCGCGCTGGCGCCGACTTCAACGATCTCGCCTTCTGGCGCGCTGGCCGCCAATAGGGCGATGAATCGTCCCACATCGGGCGTAATCTGCCGGAGCCGCTTCATGCGTGGCGTGCCGTCGAGGCGATCTTGGGCGTCTCGTTGTTCTAGCTCAGTCATTCGCTGGAGGATTGCGAGGTTGATGTTGGCGAACATGTGCTCCTCTTGGGTGTGGTCTGCTATTGCTGCGGGGCTTGAATCATCACTACGCGGTTGCGCCCCGATGCTTTGGCCTGGGCTAACGCTTGATCGGCCAAATCCACCAAGTCGGCAAGCCCCATCTTTCCTAACCGCTCAGTTCCCGCGATGCCCAGGCTGACCGTCACATGGATTTCGGCGTCATCCAGGCGCAGAGGGGTGTTGGCGATGGTGGTTCGTAATCGCTCCGCTGCGTGGACGGCGGCGTGCGGGGGCGTCTCGGGAAAGAGCAGCACAAACTCTTCGCCGCCATACCGCGCAAAGATGTCAATGGTGCGCACGTTGCTCTGGCATAGCCGGGCTACATGGCAAAGCACTTTATCTCCGACGGTGTGCCCATAGACGTCGTTGACTTTTTTGAACAGATCCAGGTCGAGAAACGCCACCGAGACAGCATGGCCGTATCGCTGCGCGCGGCCAATTTCTAGATTACCCATCGCCAGGAAATGGCGGCGATTGGCGATCCCTGTCAGTTCATCGGTCGCCGCCACTTCCCGCATTCTGGCCAGCAGCGCCAGTTGTTGCGTGATGTCAATGAGCAGGATCGTCTTGCCCAACACCTGTCCCTGTTGATCGCGGACCAAAGAGAGGCGCGACTGATAGTATCGCTTGGCCTCTCCCTGCGCCATTGTCAGATCGGTCTCGGGCTTCCCCGATGCGATTTGTTGCGCCACGTTGTCCTGGGCGTCAAGCAGAGCCTGGAGGATCGGCTGGCCGATGGCGCTCTCTTGCAGGATAGGGACAATCCGTTGCGCGGCGGGGTTAAAATCTAGCAGGCGGTCGCGGTGATCCAGCATGATGACGCCATAGTCGAGGTGCTCGATGACGGCGTCGCGCGCTATTGGGATCACATCCAGAATGCGGTGTCTGAACATCGCTATGGCGAACACGATACCAGCAAGGCTGAAGACAGGCGCAGTGGGGTTCAGGTTCGCAAAAGGCGGAACTCCGAGCACATAGACGACGCTGGCTGCCAACGGCAAGGCGATGGCGAGGAACAACAACGTATATTGTATGCGATACAAACGAGGCGCCTCTATCAATGCTTGCAGCAGTATTAGCAGCGTAGCGCCATACATCAGGTATTGGTAGGGGTTAAAGACCCCCCGCACCCACATGCCATAGTCGGCGCTCAATAAAGCGATTGGCCCCGAATTATCAATCGAGGGCTGCCCGCGAAACAAGTGATGCCAGGGGTCTGTCCACGCCAGGATGTTGGTGATGAGCGGGATCAGGCCCAACACGACGAGCGTGCGCGTCGGCAAGAGCTTGCGCCCGGTAAGGCCGAGCGTCATCATCAGCACGAACAGCGGCGCTGCGCCGATCCCCAGGAATTGCAAGTTAGCCCAGTAGATTTTGGCGCTCAACTCGACGCTGATGATCTCGAGTGCATAGCCCGCCGACCAGATCAGCAGGGAGACCATCGCCCCCACAAAGGCCCATGCGGCTGGTTCGCGCCAGTTGCGCCAGCCATAGATCGCCAGCCATACTAGGATGCCCGATGAAACCAGCAAAGGCAAAACATAGGGCGTGAAACGGATCGCCATTTGGTTCCTCCGTTGCGCGCGTTCTATTGGAATCGCGCCAGCTTGTCACAGTGGGCGCAGCGAGGGGCCAGATCTCCGCGCGATAGCAGCCCAAAACAATCGGCGGTCACAACATAACACTGGCGCAAGAGTGAGGAATACAAAAACCTCCGGCTTTGCCTGCGCCATGGTGATCGTCTATAGAGGATTATAGACGAAAACTGCTGTAGGAAAAGCCGGAGCGTCACTTTCATTTTGGGCAGTATGATTGATCCCTGCTCATGGATGGGGCAGAAGGCGAAAAACGCCCCCTGTATTCCAGGGGGCGTCAAACTTATTTGGCCAGCGCTCGCTCGATATAGTTGGCAGCTTGGGCGTCTTTGGCGCGCGCCTCCTGGATGATGGGGATCATCTGACGTCGAACGGCGGGATCGGCGAACTTGATATAGGCGTCGGGGTTGCCATTGCCCCCGGCCAGATCCCAGAGATACCACATCAATTCGTGTTCGCCGGCATAACAGGCAGTGGCGTGTAACAGATCCTCAGCCATTTTCCAATGTACATGGTTTACCGCTTCGATAAGGAACTGCCCACCATACCAGCGCGCCTCGGCCACGTGGCCCACAACGTTGTTATGAACGTCGTGCAGCTCACGTAGGCGCGCCTCGTCGGCGACGAAATCGGCGTCGCGCTGGAGATGTTCAGCCCATGCCGTGTAGGCGGCCAACCCGTTATAACGCTTGCCCGGATAGAGCGTGACCGCAGACGTGCGGGCCACCTTCAGACCCCATTCCAGGGCGCTGCGATAGATCGCGTCGAACGGCTTGCGCTCTAGCTTGTCGCCGATGAGCAAAAAGCTCAGGTCCGGCTCGTAGGCCGCCCAGTCGCGTTTGCGGAACTCTCCTGTCGGCTCGAACTCGACGCCGGCGTTAAAGGGAGGAAAGCCCTGAAAAAAGTTCCAACCGATCAGCACATCGCCGCCCTCGTCGTAGCCGGTGACGAGGCAGCATTCGGGCGGGCCGATGATACCAAAGGCCAGCACAGGCCGCCCTTTGTCGCGCAGCGATTCGACAATCCGCTGGCGAAAGTACTCGGCGTTGTCGCGCCCTGGCTCGCGGCTCAATAGTTCGTAGCCATAGCCCGCCGCCTCAAAAGCGCACGCGAACGGCGCGCCAGGGTCGTCCGACATGTACATGATCTCGTTGTTGTCGCCCTGCCAGCCCTCGCCCCACGAAAGATAGAAGGCCGCTCCAGTGACGCCCGCCATGTACGAGTAGGTACACATCACCTTGCAATCGCCGCAAAAGCCGGGGGCGTGCTTGCAACACAGATCCTGGTCGGCCATGAACTCGATCACGCCTCTCATGCACGAGGGAAAACAGATGGCTTCCGGGCCGCGTGGGCCGCCTTCGTAAAAGTGGACTCGCGGCACACCCTGCAACACGAAACGCGACGGGGAAACGGTCGAGTGGGTCATTTTGCACTCCTTCTGAGATTCTACTTGCAAGACCCAGTTCACAGCCGAAAGGTTTGCAGATTTCTTCTTGTCCGCCAGGAGGTTATGCCCAGACGCCACCCTCGTTGCCGTGGCGGACTTTGAGCGCGGTAAATCTGACCTACACCCCTGTTTCTTCGGCTTTTGCCAAAGCGCATTCGATCAAATCGGCGGCGCGCATGTCCAGGCGAAGGGCGTCTTGGATGATAGATACGATGCGGCGGCGCACGTCAGGTTTGGCCAATTCTAGATAGGCTGTGGGCGAGTGGTGGCCGCCGGCCAGATTCCACACCCTCCACATCAGGTCGTGCTCGTCGGAAAAGCAGTTGCCGGCCTCGACCAACTCATCAGCCAGATTGGGCAATTCCAATGCCGCTTGCCGCAAAAAGACGCCGCCCCAAGCGCGGCCCTCGGCCACATTCAATGCCGCGTCGTTGTGCACGGCATAGCGTTGACGCAGAGTAGTCTCGTCGGACACAGCGAAATCTGAATCGCACAATAGATGCTCGGCCCAGGCGCGATAGGCGGCATGGCCGCTATGGCGCCCGTTCACCGATGGCGTGCGCATAATCTGCAAGCCCCAGGCCAACGCCTGGTGATAGATGATATGTGACGCGGGTTTAGCGCGCTTGTCGCCGATCAGGATCAGGCTCCAGGTATCCTTGTACCAATCCCATTTGCGGAAATAACCCGACCGCTCGCGCTCGCCGCAGAACTCGGGCGCGTCCTGAAAGTAGCTCCAGCCGACGAGGATATCGCCATCCTTGTCGTAACCGGTGATGATGCAACATTCTGGCGGCCCGACGACGCCAAAGGCCAACACGGGGCGACCTCTATCGCGTAGGCTCTCGACGATGCGCCGCCGCAGGTACTCCTCATTATCGCCATCGGGCGCCTTGGCCACGATCTCATAGTCATGCCCAACGGCCTCGAACGCCCGATGGATGATCTCGCGTGGGTCGGGGGCGATCTGCATCAAGTCGGCATTGTTGGCATGCCAGCCAGACCTCCAGAGCAAGCCAAAGGCTAACCCCGATACGCCCAGCAGATACACATTCATGTAGTTGAGCCGCCAGGCGCGGTTGTGCGCCCAAATGGAAAGATAGGGGCATTCCTCGCCCATAAAGCGCAGGCATGCCGCCAGCGAGCTGGGAAAGGGGATGTCCTCGGGGCAGATGTCGCCCTGACGATAGAATCCAATTTGAGGCACGTCCTCTAGCACGTGGCGCACGCGCCGGCTGAAATCGTCACCCGGAGCATTCTGTTTCAACGTCTCTTCTACCAGGCCAACCATTCTCTCTTTGAGCCGCTTGCGCGCCGAGTGCAGCCGATTCTTGACCGTGCTCACTGGCACATCGAGGAATTGGCCCACTTCGGCCATGGAATAACCGTTGATGTAAAAGAGGGCGGTGGCGGCGCGCTCGTGTTCGGGCAGGGCGTTCATCGCGGCGTGAACTGCGTCGTGCGTCTCGCGTTGCTGGAAAGCATCGTAGGGGTTCTGCGCGGGGTCAGCGATCTCCCAATCAGCGTCCAGCGAGACGGCAGGAAAACGCTTTTTGCGCGTGAACCGGTCGCACTGCTTGAGCACCACCCGTCGCAGCCAGGTTGGAAAGGCCAAGGGTTCGCGCAACGTCGCCAGATCGAGGTACACCTGAATGAATGCCTCTTGCGCTGCGTCCTCGGCCAATTGAAAGTCACCGAGGATCGAGTAGGCATAGGCGGTGGCCATATCCTCGAACCGCTGGCCGATGCGCTCAAAAGCTTGCAGGTCGCCGCGCTGCGCCTCGACTACGTGCGCTTGCCATTCCTGTGCCGATTCCTTCTTTCTCAATGTGTTTTCCATCATTTTGCCTCATATGGCGACCAAAAAGTCTGCGCCGCGCTGGCGTTCTGCAAATGCCAACACTTTCATCATAGCACAAGTGTTCGGTCAACACAAGGGGGTGGCGAGCGAATTTCAGGCTCACCAGGTCTAAGGGACAACACAAAGCAAACAGCCTTCCCGATGGAAGGCTGTTTGTATGACGAATCGATAGATTCTGTTGGAAGCATGGTATTGAATGTGTATGGCCCCGGCCCCATAACGCCATCTAGCTTTGCGCGGCGGCCAGCTTGTGCACGTGGGCCACCAGCCCCACGTCGCCCCGGTTCGACCAGACGGGCGAGCAGTGGGGGTATTCTTCACAGCTTCCCCAGTAGGCGGCCTGGGGGTAAAGGTCGCGCATCGGCTCGGCGCAATCGCCATAGACGATTACGTCACCCTCTACATCTCGCACCAGCGGCTCGAACTGCTTGCCGGTAAAGATGGTCAGCGGTCGCTTGAGTCGTTGCAGGGTGCCATCCACCAGGAGCGTGTCGAGCGCCATGCGCACCAGCGCCGTGCCGCCCGGCACACAGGCCGCGCCCACGAACACGTTGACATTGGGGAACATCCCTTGCAGGCGCGTATCAGGCTTGCGGAATTTGCGCGTCACCTGGGACAACGGCGCGCCCACCAGCTCGATGTCATCCCACTGGTTAGTCCCCAATCCCTGCGAGGCGGCGAGCTGGATGTAGGGGGCGTTGCCGCCCGGATTGTCCCAACCCATCATGGCCTCGACCACCGTATCCACCGCCACCGGGTCGGCGCCGCCGAGGATGGTGTTGAAATCCACAAACAGATCCTCGGGATAAGGGCTAAAGGGGCCATTGCCCTGGCAGGCGTAGAGCGAATCCACCAGGAACCATTTGGGCTTGGCGGCGCGGGTGAGGTTGACGATCTTTTGGTGGATGTCATCGCGGTGCGCCTGGTTCATCCAATTGTAATCGGGCAGGTTGCCGAATTGCAGCTTGAGCGCGCAGGTGAGCACAGTATGGATGTGCACCTTCATTTTGGGCAGACCGATATAGACATCGGCCTCGCGGACGGGCCGAGGCACGGGGAAATGATTGAAGGTCGGCGAATCGGCCAATGTGACCATGTCAAAGGGCACATCGTCAAAAGGCGTCAGCTCGGCGCCGGTGCGCGCGGCCACCGCCGCGATGCCGCAGGTCTCCATTGCCTGCAAGGTGACGCCGCCCAACGCCGAACGCTCTCCGATTTGGATGCGCGCCGGGTTCTGCTCGGCGATCAACTGGATCAGCGCCTCCAACAAGCGCGGGTCGGTGGTAAAGCCGGCGTTCGGCGGCGAGGGGATGACAGTGTTGATCTTGATGAGCACCGTCTGGCCGCGCTTGACCACGTTCTGCATCCCGCCAACCGATCCCTCCACCACCTGGCGCACCATCTCGCGGACGCGCGCCAGTTGTTCGGGTGAATAGGTGCCGGGCTGTCCCAGGTCGGCGTCGGCGTGGGCGATTGCGACTCGTGATTTGGCCATGTGTACCTCCTAAAGGCTCTCGTTCAACGAAAAACGCGCGGGGCGATTCAGGAATCGCCCCGACTGATCAATCTCCGACCGGCGTGATAGCGACGGCGCGGATGGGCGAGCCAGTGGCGTTGCGTAGCTTGAGCGGCAAGCCCACGAACCAGAACTCATGCTTTGGGATCAGGTCTATGTTCGCCAGGTTCTCGATGTTCATGATCTCGCGCTCGCGACACACGATGTGCGCCGGCTGCACCTTCACCCGCGACACCTCGGCGTGGCTGTCTATGCTGGGCGCGTCCTGCCCGATGCAGATCGCCCCCAGATCGTTCAGATACTCCGTCGCCCCCCGATCCAGCCCCGGATAGTCCACGATGTACTCAAAGCGCCGTCCCCACTTTTTGTACCAGCCGGTATATGAGAGCACCACCGATTGCGGTTGAATCGTTGCCCCCGTCTCGGCCAACGCTAGGCGCACATCCCCTTCGGTGATATAGTCGGCTGGCTCCTTGTACGAGAAATCGAGCCACACGCCAGGAGCCATGAACCACTCCAGCGGGAGCTGGTCAATGGAGCGCGCTCCCGGCTCGGGGACGACGTGATTGATGGCGTCCACGTGGGTGCCGGAATGGTCGCACATGGTAAAGGCGACCACGCGGTAGGAGTAGGGGGGCTTGGTGAGGCCAAAGCGCTGGGTCTCCTCGTGGGTGAGGTGATCCCACATCACCAGGCGCTGATGGCCGCCAAAGGTGGGGTCGTCGGGGCTGAGCGTTTGGCTCAGATCGGTGACGACGCACTGCTGCCCCATAAAATTCAGGGTGGTTTGAAGCCGCATCGGCGGGCAATAGGCTTTCATGGTTTCCTCCTGCGTCGTCCGCAAGCCCCAAAAACGCCGGCCGCTAAAGCGGCAGGCTACGGTTACTACGAGGCCGCCCTTCGGCGGCCAAGATCAAGCGCGGCGGGCCGGTAAAGGCGGGGTTTCCCCGCCCTTACCGATTGTCGCGGTCGTCCCACTTACTTTTGGTCACGCCACGACCATTGCGGCTTGTAGCCCAGCTTTTGCTGCGCTTTTTTGATACTGATGATCCCCTCATAGCCCTTCAAGTTGGCCGCCATCTCCTTGAGGTCGGGATAGCAGCGCTCGACCACCATGCGGGTCTCTTCGGCCAACACTGTGTCGGTGGCGAGGTAGAACGCCTCGAACGGCTCCAACCCCTCGACCTCCAGCGCCAAGCGGCAAGCCTGGGCCACGTCGCGGGCGTCCACATATTGTAGCGTGCCGCCCAGCGGGCCGCCCACATGATTGGGTTGGGCCTCGGGCTTTTCGCCCGGCTTGAACCAGCCCACTTCACGGTGCGGGAAGGTGACGCCCATCAAGCGAAAGGCGACGCACTGCATGTCGTAAGCCCGGCTAAAGGCCGCCATCGTCTCTTCGTTCAACATCTTGGAGAGGCTGTAGGTGTCCTCGGGGCGCAACGGGTGCTCTTCGTCAATGGGTAGGTATTCGACCACAAAGGGCTTGTTGCTGATGCGGAACCCCAAACCCAATACATAGTAAGTCGAAGCGGCGGCAACCTTTTTGACGCCCAACCGCCGCGCAGCATCGAGCAGGTAGTAGGTGCCCATCGTGTTGACGCGCATGGTTTCGTCTTCGGGCAGGCGTTGCGTGCCCCGGAAGGGACCGCTGTCGAACGGTTGGCGCTCGGTATTGAATGGGATGGCGCCGAGGTGCACAATGGCGTCGGCTTTGGCCAACGAGATGGCGCGCATGCAATCGGCAAAGGAGGTCAAGTCGCCCAGCACAAAGGGTAGTTCAGTGGCCCAGGGCAGCGGCGCTTGTTGCGGCGTCATGCGGTCGAACAGAGTGACGCGATAGCCGTGCTGCACCAACTCGTCAGTGACATGGCGAGCGACATTCCCTGCCCCGCCGGTGATGAGAACATTCTGAACCATGATTTTCACGCTCCTGAATTGTGATTGGTTCGCAGGATACGCCCTTGCTAGGCGACGCCGATCAGCCGTTTGAGATAGGCCACACTGCGGTGAAACTCGATGTAGCGCGTCTGGCGCTCGTCCATGCCCGGCAGCGCCGGGTCCCAACCCACCTCGATAATCAGGTGCAGACCCTCGGCGTGGGGGCAATGGGCCACCAGCTCGTCAATGGCCAGCTGCAAATCCACATCGCCCTCGCCGCAGGCGACGCCGATGGGCAGCACCGGGATCATCGGCCCATCCACCTTGAGGTAGGATAGCGACCGCGAGTCTACCACCTTCATATCTTTCATATGGGTGGTGATGGTGTAAGGCGCCAGCGCGCGGATGTCGTCGCTGGGGTCGGAATAGACGGTAAAGCCATTGGCAGTGTCGAGGGCGCATCCCACCGACTTGCTGCCCACCTCGCCGAATACCTGGGCGAACTGGCGGCCTGTGAAATCGCAGTGATTCTCGATAGCCAGCAGCATACCCTGATCTTCGACGATCTTGGCAGCCTCTTTGAGGTTGTCCACGAGGAGCTTGAGGTGCTCAGCCAGCGGGCGATCCACGGCAAAACGACTGGTATCCATGTTCAAGCGTCCGTAGCCGGTGCGGACGATGTTCGTCCCCGCTTGCTTGGCGATGCGGATACTGGTCAGCAGCTTTTCACGCGCGATCTTGGCGCCGGCTCCCACTAGGCCGAACACACCATCGGCGTAGCAATCTAGCTCGATATCTTTCTCCTGGCATAGATCCTTGATCCGCTTGAGCAGATCGGGATCGTCCTTGATGCCGAAGGTCTGAGCTGCGCGGCACCCCAGATCGGCCATACGATTGATGAACCACTCGGCCTGCTGATCCTCGGCGATCTCGTGCGGGACGGGATAGAACGGGCAGCAACCGATGCGCATTGTCTTTTTGACGTCCACGGTATCCTCCTCTGTCTATCTGGAACGATGTCGGCGGAGGCCATTCATAACTAGCCCCCGATAGAGCCTGAAAGAACAGGTCGTCGGCCAGTCTGTACGGGCGGGGTTTCCCTGCCCTCGGCCTGGGCGATGATAAGGCAAGATGATCGCTCCAGTCAGGTCGCCGTAGGACCAAGAATCCCCGCATCCGTACAGGCTGGCCGACGAACACGTGTTGGTAAGGTGGCTCACCGCTCCACAGGTCACAGCAGCGCCCACCAGAGGCCAAACTGCTGAAAAGCGACGCGCACGAACGCTAAACAGAGCAGCCCTAGCGCCCGTGGGCGATGCGCGCGCTGGGTGAGAGCAGCTTAGCCCCTGGTGGGCGCCGCTGCGAATGTGCTCAGCGGAACACCTGGCCTAGCCGGTCGCGCAGGTAACGCTTGCTCATCTCGGCGGCCTCGCGGGGCGGGCGCGGCGAATGCGGCGTCGCGTCCAACTCCACCATCACCAGGTCGCGGAAGGTGATCTCTTCCAGGAACGCGAAAATGGCGGGCATATCGAGCGCGCCCGAGCCGATGGGCGTGTAGCCCACATAACCGGTTGGGTCAATCTCTTGACCTTGAGCGTCGCGGCGCACGGGGCCGCCGATGTAATCCTTCAGGTGAACGTGCCTCACCAGCGCGCCGTAGGCGCGCAGCACCTCCATGATGTCCGAGCCGCCCTTGACGATCTGGCCGGTATCGGGCGCAAAAAACACCGCCCGTGGATCCACGGCGCTCATCACGGCATCGATCTCTTGGCGCGTTTCGATCAACGTGCCGGTGTGCGGATGGATGGCGGCGATGAGGCCCATATCCTGGACGCGCCGCCCGATCTCGCTGAATACGGCGGCCAAGCCCTTGTAATCGTAGCTCGCCGGCGGGCGTTGGCCCGCCCCCTGGAGCACAATCGTCTGCGCGCCGAGCTGCTTGGCCAAACGCGCCCAGCGCAACACCTGTGCTACGTCATCGGCGGAGGCGGCTGGGTCGATAAAGCTGGTGTTGCAATAGACCGAGCCGAGGCCAATGCCGTAATTGTCCAGCAACGCCTGAAAGCCGCCCGGCTGATGGTCGCGCTCGTAAGGCTCGATGATCCAGCCAAAGGTTTCAAAAGCGGCGTAGCCCAGTTCGGCCACATCGCGCACGGCTGGCTCGACGGAGGCCAGGTCGTAGCCCCAGGTGATGCCCGTGTGGCCCACACGAAATTGCATAGGATGCATCTCCTTTCCTCTATCCTTTGATTCCCGTCATTACCACGCCTTGGACAAAGTGCCGCTGCGCGAAAAAGAACACCACGAGCTGCGGGATCAGCGCCACTACCGAGATGGCCAAGATCGCGCCCTAATCCATATAGATGTTGCTCTGGAACATGCG
>CAZYPJ010000004.1:0-36524 GCA_964649365.1 uncultured Anaerolineales bacterium
CTTGCCGAGCCATCCCCCCGTACCTCCAGCATGTGTCAGACTGTCGTCCCAGCCAACGATCAACACGGCATGGTTGGTGGTGCTGGGATCCGAAGATGGATTGTAGAGAGTGTAGGAGCCATTATAGTTGGAAAACTCTTGTCCCCAGGAATCGTTGCCGCCAGCGTTGATGGTGACGTATATTGGGCCAAAGGTCTGTATCCACGTTTTGAGGGAATCCACGGGCGGCACCGCATGTCCATACAGCACCCACATGTCGGTGACATTCTTAAGAGGAGTACAAGTCGTTTTGCAGCTGTCGTCTGCCTGGTTGTAGGGGGCGCACGCTTCTGCCACAACCCCTTTAGTGTCCATGTAGTTTGCCGCTTGCCACATGTTTCCGCCGTTACAGCCGGTCTCTTCGTAGTTACACTCGGCCAAGTTATTCTCGGAGAAATCAAAAGTGCCCCCGCCTTTGATGAGCAATTGCGATTCGAACGTTGCCAGCGAAGCGAACGCATAGCACGACCCACATGTCCCCTGATTCTGCACATAGGTCACTTTGTTCTGGTCGCGCCAATCGAAGCGACTGGTCAGCGGCGCCGCGCCCCGCTGCGGCACCCGTGCGCTGAGGTGCGTGAGGGCGAACGAGCTTGGGACATAGCCTCGCCCGTGAGGATCCGCGGGATCTGCAGGCGGCGGATTCCAGATTACTGTGGGCGCCTGTTCGAGTTGCCCGACGGGAGAGGATGCCTCAGCAGAAGGGGGAACACTCGTTGTCAGGAATATGCCACAGACGATACAGCTCGCAACGATACATCCAATCAGCCAGCGAGAGCGACGCATGTTTCTCCTTTCCGATGCAATCTGGGTCAGACCAATGAACACAATATTAAGACTGGGGGGGCAATGAGGGTGTATCGCCCCCTGTTGTCGGCTGACTTTGCGCGATGAAATGGTCAAGCGCACGACGCGCTTCTTCTTGTTGCAAGAACGCTGATAGCAGCGCTTGTTTGTAACGCACCGCTTGGGCGCTCTCGCGGGCTTGCTCATCGAGGCGCTCCACGAGTTTGGCGGTCATATCGGCCATCAAATCGCGTAGTTGCTCTTGCTTTTGCGCTAATAGTTCGTGAAGCTGCTCGTTTTCCAACAATAGGGCGCTCACCACATCGCGTTGGCGCCCGCCGAACAGACCCAACACTCCCGACGAGGACAATCGGTCGCGCAAGCGGCTCAACTCGCGTTCTTGGGCAGTGATGCGCTCGTCGCGCTCGCGCAAACGGGCTTCGTATTCGGCTACGAGCTTTTCCTTGTCCTGTGTCAACGAATCCAATAGGCGTTGGATGGTAGCCTCTTGTTGGCTGCGCTGCTCGGCCAGCGCGCCGGCGCGCTGTTTGCGCTGCCAAGCGTTTACGAGCCAGATGACGATCCCCGCTAGGAGTGCGCACAGGATGAACGTCACCAGCACAGGGGGCGACAAAATCAGAGAAGCCAAGTCGGTCTGAGTAGTAGGATCCATCAGATACCTCGCTGCGCCGAAATGATAAACACCAAAGACCAACCTTTGCTCCGTAGCTTAATCGAGATAGCTGGGCTGTCAAGCGCGCCAACGTTTTGCCCTAACCTGTGAGTGTGCTATAATCATTCTTGACTTGGGGATTCAAGATTTGGCAGAATAATCTCTAGCGGGGAGAGCAATGTTAGCTGAGAGTGATTCTGTGCGTCAGCAACGCGAGCGGGCGTGGCGGGTTTTCGCGGGTATAGCTCTGGTCACAGTACTAGTGGTCGTTAGCTTTGCGGCTGGCATGGGCGTGATGTGGGTCATCGGGCCGCAGGTGCGTGAGGCGGTGGCCAGCGCCGAAAGCAAGCCGGATGCCAACACGACTGCTCCTTCTCGTGAGGATCAAGTGGCGCTTCTGCGCCAGGTATGGAGCATTCTCGACCAGGAATAT
This sequence comes from uncultured Anaerolineales bacterium, assembly GCA_964649365.1. Lineage (GTDB taxonomy): Bacteria > Chloroflexota > Anaerolineae > UBA1429 > UBA1429 > CAZYPJ01. The sequence goes on from CAZYPJ010000004.1 coordinate 1,932, forward strand.
GTTGATCCGGAGGCGCTCGATCAGGAAAAGATGGGCTATGGCGCTGTGTCGGGCCTAGTCTCGGCCATCGGCGACCCCCATACTTCCTTTGTCGAGCCAAAACCGGCGGCCATCCTAAACGAGGATATGCAAGGCTCATTCGAGGGCATTGGTGAAACGGAGAACATGATCGAGGGCAAGGTAGTGGTGGTCCGGCCCTTGCCGAATAGCCCGGCGATTCAGGCAGGGCTGGTCGAAGGCGACATTATCTTGGAAGTAGATGATGTCTCATTGGAAGGCAAGACCCTCATCGAGGCGATCACGCTGATTCGCGGTCCCAAAGGTACTACTGTTAAACTGCTGGTGCAACGCGAGGGCGTCGCTGAGCCATTCACCGTGGAGGTGACGCGCGACAAGGTAGAACTCCTCACGGTGGAATCGCGGATGTTGGACAACAACATCGCTTACCTGAGCCTGTCCGAGTTCAACGCCGTCTCTGAGCAAAAAGTGCACGAGGCTCTCCAGGAGCTACTCAAGAACGATCCGCGTGGATTAGTGTTCGATCTGCGTGGCAATCCGGGCGGATATCTACAGATGTCGGTCGAGATCGCCGGCGAATTTCTGCCGCGCGATGCGCTAGTGCTCACCGATCGCGAGCGCGACAAGCCGGAAAAAGAATTCCGCGTGCGCGGCAATGGTTTGGCCACCGATATCCCTCTCGTAGTGCTGGTGAACGGCAACAGCGCCAGCGCGTCCGAGATTGTGGCCGGCGCCATCCGCGATCACAAGCGGGGCGTGTTGATCGGTGAGAAAACTTATGGCAAGGGGTCGGTGCAAAATACCCATGCGCTGGATGACGGCTCGAGCCTGCGCGTCACCATTGCCAAGTGGTATCTGCCCAATGGCGATAACCTCGATGGCAATGGCATCACGCCCGATATCGAAGTGCCGCTGACCCCCGAAGATTTGGCCGCCCAGCGCGACCCGCAACTGGATCGGGCCGTCGCCTATCTGTTGAACGGAGCCTGAGAGCCAGATGGCCAAGAAGGATAAGGATAGCAAGATCCATAGCGGCGACCGCCTGGTCGCCACGAATCGCAAAGCCTACCACGATTATTTCATTGACGAAACGCTGGAAGCGGGCCTGGCGTTGGTGGGATCCGAGATCAAGTCCATCCGCGCCGGGCAGGTGAACCTGCGCGACACTTATGTGGCGATTCGCAACAACGAGGCCTGGATGGTCGGTAGCCACGTGGCGGGCTATGCCGAGGCCAGCTATCAGGATCACGATCCACGCCGCGACCGCAAGCTTTTGATGCACCGTCGCGAGATCATGCGTTGGCGCATCAAGACCGAGCAGCGCGGCTATACCATCGTGCCGTTGCGACTCTATCTGAAGAACAATATCGCCAAAGTCGAAATCGGCCTGGCGCGCGGCAAACGCGCCTATGACAAGCGCGAGGCTATCGCCGAGCGCGAATCGTCGCGCGATATTGCGCGGGCGCTGAAAGAAGAGATGCGCTGACCGACAGGCACAACGTTTTTGTGTTACCATCGAGAGAGATGACTGATCAGGGATTGTGATTCTGGGAGGGGCGACTGGGTCGCCCCTTTTGTGTCAGCCGAGGTATTTGCCAAGAAGAAGGGCTAGCTCTTGCTTGCGCTTGGTGGGGATGGCGTCGAGGCGAGTGAGAATCGAAGTGGCCAGCGCGCTGCCGCAGGCGCAGCGGCGCTCCGCCGCCGCGATGCGCGGCAGGGCCAACTTGATGATCTGTTTGGACATGCCCACGTTGGCTTGGAGATTCGCGACGACCATCTCGACGGTGACAGCCTCTTCCGATTCGTGCCAGCAATCGTAATCGGTCACCATCGCTACGGTGCAGTAGCAAATTTCGGCTTCGCGGGCCAACTTGGCTTCGGGCAGGGCCGTCATGCCAATGAGATCGCCGCCGATCTGACGATAAAAGAACGACTCGGCTTTGGTGGAAAACTGCGGCCCCTCCATCACCACCATCACGCCGCCATCGTGGACGGTAGCCCCGGCCTCGCGCGCCGCGCCGAACACGATCTGGCGCAACTCGGGGCAGTACGGCTCGGCAAACGAAATATGCGCCACGATCCCCTCGCCGAAAAAGGTCGCCGGGCGAATCCCCTTGGTGCGGTCGAGGATCTGATCGGGGATCACCACATCGCGCGGGGCCATGTGCTCGCGCAAGCTGCCCACAGCGCTGATCGAGAGCAGATGGGTGACGCCCAGAGTTTTCATGGCCCAGATATTAGCTCTGGCAGGGACCTCGCTGGGGCTGAAGCGGTGGCCGCGCCCGTGGCGCGGCAAAAAGGCGACGCGCACCCCGGCCAGCGCGCCCAGCACGATAGCGTCGCTGGGTTTGCCGTAAGGGGTGTCGGGGAACACTTCTTGGATATCGGTGAGGCCCTCGATTTCGTACAGGCCGCTGCCGCCGATGACGCCAACGATTGCTTCCGTCATATTCCATCCTCCTGGAACGATAATCAGCGCGATTATAACAATCTGGATATAGCCTGGCAAGGCTACGGGCTAATCCGAGTCAAGCGATCCTGATATCAGCAGAGGCAAATAACCCGTATCAATCGCCGCATCTGCGGCCAGGCTGCCCGTTCGCTGCACATTGCCGCGAAAAGTGGGCCAGAGCGCCCCATGGTCGGACGCTCCCGCCAAATCCCACGCGAAAACATACCGCTCAACCCCTACCGCCAATTCCAGCAAGCCATCGCCGTCCAGTTCGGCCAGGGTGGCCGAGGAGCGCCGATCCCAATAGGGGTAGGGCATCTCGCGTTTGGGGATGCGGCGCGGCCAGCCCGACACGGCGGAGCCGTCATGGTGAAAGGCATAGATCCATGGCTGTGTGTCGTCACCCACCACGATTACTTCGGGGTCGTCGTCGCCATCCATATCGCCTACTACAGGCGAGGAGCGAGAGGCCAGCGGCTCGTAGCCTGTCCAACCCGGCATGACCTGTCCATCGTACCGATAGACGCGCACGCCGCCGGCCCGCCCCGCCATGATGATTTCTAACTTGCCATCGCTGTCCAGATCGGCCAACGCGGGCGAAGATCCCTGGCTGCCCATAGCGCCCGGCTGCGGCCAGCCAGGCGCGGGCGAGCCATCGGCGCGCCACACATAGAGGCCATCCTCCGCCGGGGCTACGATCTCTATTCTGCCATCGTTATCCAGATCGCCGGCGGCTGGCGCCGCCAAGAATGATCTACCAACGTCAACGGGCCAACCCACCATAGGGCTGCCATCGCCCCCCCAAGCTGAGATGCGCCCGCTCGCATCGGCCACTATCACTTCCAGCGCGGGGTCGCCGCTCAGATCGGCCAGCAGGGGCGATGCGCCCGCGCCCAGGACGGCGCGCGGCCAGCCTTGGAGTAGGCTGCCGTCGCCGCGCCAAGCGTAGACCTTTCCGGCGTTATCGCACGCCACGACCTCGGCCTGTCCGTCGCCATCCACATCGCCGCAGGCCGGGGCGTTGAATATCTCAGCCGAGGTGAATTGAGGCCAACCCGTCGCCAACTCGCCGTTGTGATGGTAGGCGTACACCCGTCCATCTACCGAGCCGATAATGACTTCTAGCGTTCTATCTCCATCGAGATCGGCCAGAGCGGGCGCAGTGAGCCAATTGTCCGAGCCGGGCATGCGCGGCCAGCCCGGGCGCAGGTCGCCGAGAGTATCCCAGACGTACACCATCATGCCATAGCCCCCACAGCGACCGCCCTCCAAAGCGCCGCCGCAGACGCGCATCCCCTCGCTGGCCACAATCTCGACGCTGCCGTCGCCATCCAGATCGGCGATGGCCGGCGATTCGTTCGAGAGGCGGTTGGGGATTGCGCGCGGCCAGCCAGATGTGTACGCAGGGTCGAGGACGAAATCTAGCTCATCTTCGCCCTCATAATCTCCACCTTGCACGGCGAGGCGCAGCCTGTATTCGCCCGGCAGACTGATGGCGCTGGTATCCCATTCAGCCAACGTGTTTGAGACAACTGGCGCCGTCGAGATCGCAATAGTCGTCCATTCATCCGGCGCGTTGGGCGCGGCATAGCAAAGTGTGTACTGGGCAAAGCTCGCGCAACTGGCTGTGCCCGAGATGCTCAGCGTATCGCCTGCGCGATAGTAGGCGTTAGCGCGCGGCGCGATCAAATGGGTGTGATCTACCTCCACCACCAGATCCTCGACGCTCTGCAAACCATGAGTATCTTTGGCCGCCAGACGTAATGTGTATCGGCCATCGCTCAACAACCCTGTATCCCAAATGCCTAACAAGCTGTTTTTCACTGGCGCTGATGTATTGGGGGTGATCGCTGTCCATGCTTCAGGTTGGTATCCTTCGCCCCAGTACAGGCCATAGCTCTCAAAGGTAGCGCTCTCGGCGCTGCCCACGCGAGCGCTGCCATTGACCGCAACGCTGCCTGCTAGTCTGGTTGCACGGCTGGGACTGGCGATGTGCACCAGCGGATCAGCATAGCGGTTCACAATTGGCGTGTATGGGTCGCCAAGCAGCGTCAGCTCCAAGTACACCCAACGCTCCGGGCCGACGGCCCCTACCAGGGCCAACGAATCCTCTTTAGCATCCTGCAGCGCGGGGCCGAGTTTGGCAATGCCTTCGCGAAACAAGGCGTCAAAGAAAGCATCGTCGAATATCTGTGAGGCGCCATTAGTGCTGTTCGGCATGTACCAGCCGTAGCTGGTATTGCCGATAAAGGCCAGCGCGCCGTGTTCGGCGGTAACGAATTGCTCGGCGATGGCCTCTCCCGCGCGCGTGGTGAACGCCGCCGCCAGGCAACCTTGCGAATGCACCAGAAATGGGCGTTCATTGGTAAGCGCCGCGACATCGGCGCTGTTCATGCGCAACACTCGCGTCGCACTGGCGTGGCCTAGATGGTTGACGACGTGTACGCCTGCATTCAAGGCGGTGGTCAAATCGTCATCCGTCCATGTTGCAACGCTATCGTACATCCGCTGGATATTGAGTGCCTGCGCTACACCTACCGTCAATTCCACCGAATCATCCCCATAGGTGGTGTTATCCAACTTTTCGCCCAGCCACACGGCGCGATCCAGATATTCGGCAGTGGGGTCGGCTTCGTAAGCGAGCACTTTGGCTACCCACTGGCGCGCTTGCTGATCTACGTCATCGCCGATTAGCTCGTTGACGGGCGCGCGCCCAATGTACAACTCGGCGTAGAGATCGGCTTCCTCGCCCGCTTGCCCGGCGCCCCCTTCGCTTGTCGCGCCCTCGCCATAGAGACCGTCAGCGTCGGCATCCCACGAGCCATCTAATCCGGCATAATAGGCGTCGCTCACCAGGGGCAACGAATCGCTGGTCTCATAGATGCCGGCGCGCACGAATACCTGCCGGGCAGGGATGATCTCGCTATCGCCGCTCAGCAACACATAGCGCAGCGGATGGGCGCTATCGGCCCAGGCGGTGTAAGCGTCGGCGAGGAATTCGCGTAAGCACGTGGCGTCGTCGCTGCCGCCCGATGGGCGGACGCCATCGTAGATGGCAAGAATATCTTCGATGTCATAAATCGCTGCGGCCAAACCCTGTCCGCGCCGCCAGGAGGCCAGCGGTTCAAAAGCGGCGTGCAGCGCGCGACTGGTGACGATGAGATAGTCGCATGGCTGGGCCGGATCTACCAGACTGGCGCTCGCCCTGCCAAGTAGAGCGAGGCGTGGCGTAATAGAGGCGAGATCGTGCGGGTTGTCCACCAGCGCCGAGACGCGGCGTTGGTGGGCTTTGGGGGAGGGCGCGCTCGAATCTGCCGCTGTCTCGCTCAGGTGGACGACGACCCGCATGTTTTTGACATAACCAAACGCACGGCGCGCCGGATCGTAACGCACCGGATAAAGCCGCAGGCGCAAGAGACGATAGCCGTCTAGGTATTGCTCGGATAGCAGATCATGGTTGCGGGAAGGATACGGCGTCTGATCGAACGCTATCTGAGCGGGTCGGTTCGGAACCGGCGATTGGCTTAGTGAAATGGGAACTTGAGGGTGGGCCAGTTCGGGCGCAGCCGGCGCAGGCAGCCAAGTCGGCTCGCCTGTCTCGACGAGTACCTCGCGCACCGTCGCTCCGGCGGGCAACACCAGGTGCGCCAGGCGGTAGGGGAGGGCAGGCAAGCCCGGCTCCGTAAGGCGCGGCAAGTCACCCAATGTGACGCGAGCACAACTATCCGGCGTCTGCTCGATGGTCGGCGCGCTAAACGTGAAGGTGGCGCTAATTGTCCGGTTTGTATCGGACTCTGCGCCAGTTCTTAACGGTTGTGTCGCTAGCGCCAGCGCAACGAGGAGCGTCGCACTGGCGCGTATTATGCGAGTGTTCACGCGCAAGCCTCCTGCGCTGTCTCGATGAACGCCACGAAATTCTCGGGCGGCGTGCCGGGCAAAACAGCGTCGGCGGTGGACATAATATGTTGGAAGCCTCGCGTTGCCTCGGCCAGCGCCCTCGTCTCGCGGCGCACATCGGCGATATCGCCATCGTGCAGCGTACGCAGGCTAAGGTTGCCTTTGGAGCAAATCCGGGTATCCAAATGGCGACGCGATTCCACGATATCGTTGTCACCTTCGGGGGTCGGGGCGATGGTTTCGATCACATCGGCGGCGAACTGGTTGAATCGTCCCGAAAGGATTAGTGCGCGCGTCTGTCCGCAGTTATGATACCAGAACAAGCCGCCGTGGGCATGGGTCCAATCGCTTAATAGGCGCAAGTAAGGCAAGTCCACGCGATCAAAACCCTCTGGCGAAGTCATCTCCAGGCCGTAGGTCGAGTCGCTCATGAAATCTATGCCTTCTTCTAGGGCGATGCGAAACACAACCAATGTCGCTCGATAGACCGCCGCCATGCTGCGCTCAAACGCTTGGGGGTAATCGAGGGCGTGATAGATCAGGTTTTGCTGGCCGATCTGATAGGCCAGCCAGGTGATGTGGGGGTGGCCGATGACGAGCACGCCGTCGTCGCCTACGCGCTCGCGCCAACGACGGAAATAGGACCGAATAGCAGGCTCGCGAACGGCGACCTGCTCGCAGACTAGCGCCAACAGGTCGTGGTCAGCCTCGGTTTGCACGGGAAAGCCAGAATCATCGCCCCATTCGCCGAGAGCGCGCGAGATGCGGCGCGTCCATTCACCCTGGGGTGTCATTAGCGTAGAAATGATCCAACGCTCATCCGAGCGATGGGAATCCTCTTGCCAGGGAAAGATCAATCCGTGGCAATCGGTCATGAACATGGGCTGATAGTCGAGCGCGCGAGACAGCCTGATCTCGTTCTCGACCTCGTCATCGCCCGCCGCCAAGCCCTGGTAGCGGAGTGTGGCCTCGATTACGTCGGGCTTTGGAAGGAAGGGTGAGATCACTGGCCCAGCGCCGGGCGCGCGTCGCACGTAATCCAAGAACTGTTGGTGTGGGGATGGGGCCATCGCAGCGTCCTTTCCGAGTCTGGGTGGACTATACTCGGCTAAGGAGACGCTGTCAACGATGTTGAACGCTCAGCGCAGCGCGCCCCATGCGCGCAGTTCGCCAGCGGCTGCCTCGACCAGGCTATCCAGCGCGGCTTGCACCAACGCGGAAGGCTCGGCGCCCCAGTCGAGCACAGCGGGTTGCATTCCCCATAGCACCAGTCTCCTGGGCCATACACCTTGAAAGCGCGCTGCGGCCAGCAACTCTTGCAGGCCGATCTGGTGCGCCGAAAGCTTGAGCGCCAATTGCGCTGGCACGGCGTCACCTTCCAGTCGCGCCAGCGCGCCCGGCGACTTGCCGCTATCCACAGCATCCAGCAACAGCACGTTGGCGGCTTCGGCCAGATAGGGCAACAGGTCGAGCCCCAACGTGCCGCCGTCCATTAGCCGCACGTGGTCGGCGAACTGATAGCGCGCTTGAAGCCGTTCCAGCGCCCATACGCCTAGCCCTTCATCCTGAAGGATGATATTGCCCAAGCCCAACACCAACACCTGGCCAGGGTTTGTCATCAGAAAGTATCCAGTTCGACGTGGGTCAGCTCGCGCCGTTCCGGGTCCACCAGGTGGACGGCGCAGGCCATGCACGGATCGAAAGAGTGTACTGTGCGCAAGATTTCGAGCGGACGAGTCGGATCGGCTACCGGCGTGCCGATGAGCGCCTGCTCCCACGCGCCGCGTTGGCCGCGAGCGTCGCGCGGCGAGCCATTCCACGTGGTGGGCACAACCATCTGATATAGGTCAATACGCCCGTTGCGGATGCGCACCCAATGGCCCAGGCTGCCGCGAGGGGCCTCGGTGCTACCCCAACCCACCGCCTCAGCCGGCCAGGTGCTCGGCTCCCAGCGCGCGCCGTCATGGATGGCTAGGGCGCCGCCGTTGATGTTGGTCGCCAACTCGTCGAGCCAACTGCCCATCTGCTCGGCGATAGCTAGCGTCTCGATCCCCCGCGCGGCCACGCGCCCCAGGGTAGAGTACATCGCCTCATAAGGCAGGCTGAGGGCGCTCAGTACACCATCCACAAGCTGGCGGATGCGCGGATGGCCGGTGACGTAGGCCACCAACACCCGCGCGAGCGGACCAACCTCCATCGGGCGCTCGCCGTAGCGTGGGGCCTTGAGCCAGGAGTATTTCCGGTCGGTATCGAGCGCCGTGTAAGGCGGCTGCGGCCCGGTATAGTTAGGTTGCGTCTCGCCCTGGGCAGGATGCTTGCCGGTTGCGTCGCCGTCGGTGTACGTGTACCAGGAATGGGCGACATATTCCTTGATTCGTTCCGGCTCCAAAGGGAGCAACTGGCCGCCAACCAAGTCGCGCGGCAATACTCCTTGCGGAAGCCACAGCGCCGTAGGGTCACCGCTGGTATCGGCGGGGAAATCGCCATAGGCTAGCATGTTGCCATACCCCCCGCCGCGCGTGGCCCAATCCTTGTAATATGAGGCGATGAGCTGCAAATCGGGCAGATAGACCTGCGAGACGAAATCGAGCGCCCGTGTAGATAGTTGCCGCAAAGTAGCGATGCGTTGTGGCGTAATGGCCGCTGTGCTGGAGGCGTCGAGCGGGATGGCCATCCCGCCCACCAGATAGGTCTGCGGATGGGGGTTCTTGCCGCCCAGCAGCGCCTGGAACTTGATGTATTCGCGTTGCCAATCCAACGCTTCGAGGTAATGGGCGACGGCCAAGAGGTTGGCCTCAGGCGGCAGGCGATAGGCCGGGTGCCCCCAATAGGCGTTAGCAAACAATCCCAGTTGCTCGCTGTTCACAAAGGTCTGCAAGCGAGTTTTCACCTGGGCAAAGTAGCTGGCGCTGTTGTTGGGCCAGGGCGAGATGGATTGCGCCAGGCGACTGGTCGCGGTGGGGTCAGCAGAGAGGGCGTTGACGATATCCACCCAATCGAGAGCGTGCAAATGATAAAAGTGAATCACGTGGTCGTGAATGAACTGGGCGCCCTCGATCAAATTGCGCAGAATACGCGCATTGTTGGGGATGGTGATGCCCAGCGCGTTCTCCACCGCTCGCACCGAGGCCAGGGCATGTACCGTGGTGCATACGCCACACAGACGTTGTGTAAATATCCAGGCGTCGCGAGGGTCGCGGTTGCGCAGCACCAACTCGATGCCGCGAAACATGGTGCCCGCGCTCCATGCCTCTTTGACTTTGCGGTCGCCGATCTGCACTTCGAGGCGCAAGTGACCCTCGATGCGGGTAACGGGATCAATGACCAATCTTTGCGTCGGCGTGGGCGCCAACGTATCGGGATTTCCATTGGAGACAACAGGGATATTGATCTGGGGCATGAGGCCCTCCTAATCGAGTGCTACAACCAATCATTCATCGTTTATAACGATCTACTGACGACTAATCATCGTCGTTGCCGCCTTGGCTTGTGTAAAAGGGCGTCATGTTGTCCCAGAAGTGGCCTTGGGCGCAACCTACGCAGCCGTGGCCAGCGGCCACGGGCCAACAGGCGCCGGAATTCCATTTGGCGGTGGGACAGTTGTGTTTGGTGTCTGGCCCGCGGCAGCCCATCTTGCGCAGGCACCACCCTTGCCGGTGACCTTGATCGCCCCAGGCCCACACAAAGCGATCGTGCTCATAGTGGTCATGGCGCTCGCACTCTTCATGAATCTCTTCGTGATAGGCGAAACTGGGTCGGCCCGAGCCATCGCGGGGCGGCAACTGGCGATAGGTGAGATAGTACACGATCACTGCCACCAGGTTGACCACGTTGGCCGGACAGCCGGGCAAAGATACCAGGTTGCTGATGCTGGGGATGGCTCCGCGCACTCCCATAGCGCCGGTTGGGTTGGGGACGGCCCCTGCCAGCCCACCGTCGAAAGCGCATGTGCCTAGAGCAATGGTAGCCGCAGCTCGTCCCGTCATTTCCTGTAAAATGCTGAGCGCCGTGCGTCCGCCGACGGTACAATAGATGCCATTGGCCGCCGTGGGGATGGAGCCTTCCACGATGCACAGATATTGGCCGCTGAAATCGCGCCAGGTGTCGGCGCGCGATTTCTCGGCCATGTATCCGGAGGGAGCCATGATTGTCTCGTGATAGTTCACCGAGATCTTGTCCAGGATGAGATCGGTGATGCTGGGATCGGTCACACCCGATACCAAGGGGTCGGGCCGAGGCGATGCGCGCAAAAAGGATTCCGTGTCGCCAGTACAATCCTGAAACTCGAGCCAGATGACGGGGACGCGCGTCGTCGCCTCTAGGGCTTCGGCGATGACTTCCGTCTCGCAGGCGGGCAGGGCCAGCGTAGCCGCCATCAACCCGCAGAACTGCAAGAATCGCCGCCGCGATATTCCCACACGCGAGAACGCCTGACCGATGTCGAGACCCTCCAAGGCCATCGTGATAACTCCTTACAATTTCATGACACGGCTACAATCAAGAGGCGCAATGTGGCAGTGATGTCATAGTTATGTGTAAACTAGTCCTATTATGGCACAGGTTATCTGATAATTCTTGATATTTTTATGACGATCTCATAAAGAGTATGTAAATATCTGACGGATGTCAAGAATCGATGTGCTGCCTGGTTGGCAAAGGAGTGGGGACAACAAAAAGCCCTCGCCTGTCATGGCGAGGGCGGCCGTTGAGCGGGAATGCACGACAAGGCGCTCAGAAGCTCGACATAGATACCTTGTGGCCGTCGAGCTTGGCGGCTTCTCTGGCGAGCGTGCCAGTGTAAGCCAACCATTTCAACCCGTTCTCCTGGTTCAATGAAAATCGGTAGGGCGCCGCGCCGTAGCGCAACCCCAGCGTGTTCGCCAGCCAGATCGAGACGGCGTAAAAATACTTCATCTCAAAGTGCAACTCGCCGCGCGCGCCTTGGAAGAGGAGGCGCTGATTGGTCAACGTCAGACGTCCGCAATCCAGGTCGCGCCAGGCGCCTAATTTGTGCTTACCCAATATCTGAGTGCGGGGCGGTTGGCTTCCATCCCAGCGTTCATAGAGCGGGTTAGGGGGCGCCGGCGCAAAGGCGACCTCTTGGGCGGTCAGATAGGCCATCTCCCCCTCGTTCAGCGTCACGTCTGGCAGGGAGATCGGTTTGGGCGCGAAATTACGTTTCATTTCGTCGTACCAGGTCGAGAGGGCCATATCGAGGCCAATCAACTCTGCCGGCCCTTCGAGCACCTCCAAACGAAAGTCTTTGCCGCGGACGCGGCGCAAGGCCCAGACTGTTCGGCATACGCGGCAGCGCAACGTCTGGGGGCGCGAACGATGTTCGTGCACGAGGGCGTCATCCGTGTGGCATACCGGGCAACGCCAAAGCAACTGAGCCACTCCACGCTTCCAAATGGGGGCGACCTGACCATCGGCAAGAGGCTCATGTTCCGGCGGAGGTTCGTGGATCAACCAGATCTCGGGCGCTTTGTCCAAATGTTGGCCTTTGAGGGTGGGGGTACCTGTCCAGCCTATTATTCCCTTCTCTCCGTAGGCCAAACGATCCAGTTCGGCGCGAATACGTGCGTTGGCGCGAGCGATATCAGTCTCGCTGGTCTCGGGCAGAGGCGCGTCGCACACCGAAAAGGGCGCGCCTACAGTCAGTGTCACTCGCCCGCCGAGTTGTGGGCGCATCTCCCATCGCGGCCAGATGTCGTACACATCGTTCGACCACACCAGTGGCACCAATTGGGCGCCCGTATGGAGCGCCAACCAGGCCGCGCCCGAACCCAATGGCAGAGGCCGACCATCCCAGGGCATATCGCCTTCGGGATTCATGGTGACGATGCCTTTCTCCTTCAATATCTTGTAACCTTCCAGGAGATGAAGCGAAAACTGCCCCGCTCCGTGAGGAGCCAATGGACGCAGATTGCCCACCTTTTCCATCATCGTTCGGAAATAAGGCAACGCCCAAAGTTGCTCTTGGGCAAAGCTTAGCACCTTGTCGGGGGTCTTGAGCAAAGGGCGGCGCAATGTCATCCAGAATGCCCAATTAGCAGAGATGTTGCTGATCACACTGATCTCAGGAAACAGCACGATGAAAGGCCCCATCTTGGGCATGTTTTCCACCCCTTGCACGCGAAAGCGATACAAGAAACGAAAAGCAGCCGCAAGGAGCAATAGCGGAGAGACGAACACCACCTTGAGGATATTGGCGACGAGATGTCGCAGCGCTTTGCCGATCCGTTTCATGCCCTGAGCTCCTCTTGAATTGCATCAAGAACGACCTTGCGCCGTGATTTCCCGCGCCCTTGCGGAGTACAGATCGGGGGCCGCTTTCGCGGTCCCCGTGGCATTGTTCGGGATCTGGCTACGCGGTTTCGCCTTCACGCATTCGCTCGGCGTAGAAATTGTAAGCGTCCTCGACCGTTTGGATGCTCCAGGCGGCGTCGGGAGGAATGCTCACTCCCAGCCGAGATTCGATGCGCAACACCAGCTCGACCATCTTGAGCGAATCAATGGCCAAATCGTTCAGAAACGAGGCTTCGGGATGAAGCGTATCTTGCGACACCTCCAGAGTTTCCGAAAGAAACCCGCGAAACTCATCCAGGGTCAATACATTGGCCTCTGACATGGTAATTCCTCCTACTTACTCCCCTCGGCGCACTATTAATGTACATTGATCTCAACAAAAGCGCGCATCCCCCAGCGCAGTCCCGAATCGGGGTCAACGTCCAGGTCTAGCAGAACGGTATAGACTTTGTCGCCGCGCAAGTCGGCGGCGATAGGCGCGATCCGTACCACCTTGCCGGTGAACTTTTTGCCCTCCAGAGCATCCACTGTAACGTTCGCCTCTTGACCAACCTTTACCTGGCTTACATCCACCTCGCTCAAGTCCTCGGTCTCGACGCGCAACTGGGTCAGGTCGCCGATGCGGATGGCCGTTACCTGGGGCAGGGCAGTCTCACCCTCATCCAGCAGGATAGCGCCAACGACGCCGTCGTAGGGCGCTTTGAGCGTCGCATCATCAAGCGCGTCTTGGGCGGCAGCCAGGGCAGCCTCAGCGCGGGCTACTGTCGCTTGCGCTGCAGCGATATCCTCGGCGCGGCTGCCGGCGCGCAACAGGTCGAGTTGCGCTTGAGCTTGTTGCGCCTGGGCTTTGGCGCTTTCGACTTCGGATTGCGCCTGTGCAAGCTGCGCCTGGGCGATCTGCACACTGGCCTTAGCCTGCGACGCTTTGGCTTGGGCGCTTTCGATTTGGGTTTGGGCCTGCTTCACTTGCGCCTGCGCGGTGGCAACTCCGGCTTTGGCTTGCTCCACCTGAGCCTTGGACATGGACACATCCTCGGCGCGCGCCCCCGCTTTCAGTTCATCGTACTGCAATTGGGCAATCTCAACCCGAGACTCGGCGGCAGCTACCTGGCCTTGGGCGGCCTGATACTCGTCCTCGCCGCCATATTTGCGCGTTCCGCCGATGGCGTCGCGCTGGGCTTGCAGCCCCCACAGATCATTTTTGGCGGCCTCGATCTGTTTCTGGGCGATAAGTAGTTCTCGTTCGGTGGCCCCGGCGGTTAGTTTGTCGAGGCTGGCTTGGGCGCTGCTCAGGCTGGCTTGGGCCGACGCCAGATTGCCTTGCGCCGTCGCAACAGCGCTCTCGGCGATCTTGACTCCGGCTTGAGCGTCGCTCAGCGCCGCTTCCGCCGACGCGAGATTGCCTTTGGCAACCTCAACGCCGTTCTCGCGAGCCTTGACCCCTGCCTGTGCAATGGCTACAGCGGCCTCGGCAGCAGAGATCTCCTCAGCGCGCGCGCCCGCTTGGGCTTTGGCTAATTGCGCTTGGGCCGATTTGACCTCTGCTTCTGCCTGGCGGACGGCGGACTCTAGTGCGCGCGTGTCGAGCCGGGCCAATTCCTGCCCTTCTTTGACTGTGTCGCCCTCTTCCACCAGGATTGCCTTGACGCTCCCGCTCGTCTTGAAACTCAGGTCAGCTTTCTTGAGCGGCACAATATACGCCTCAGCGGAAACGACATCAGCGTTAGCTTTGGCCACAGGCGGTATGGTTGATGCCGGCTGTGGGGAGCTGCTTGGCTTTTGGCACGCGGTCAACCCCAGACTGATCGCCAGGACGATGACGGACACGGAAGCAATTCTCCAGCGACGATCCATGTATATCTCCTCCTATTCGGTGTGGATTGCCTCGATGATGCTAATGCTAGCCGCTCGCTTGGCGGGCCAGAGCGCGGCGATCTGCGAAATGACCAATGCAATGATGAGGCTGACGATGATGCCTTGCACCGGCCAGACAAAAGTTAGCTCGTACCCTTGAGTCTCGGTGATGCCTACTAGCAAAAGCTGTAACATGAACAACCCAAAGGCGATGCCAAACACCCCGCCGATCAGACCCATTACGCCGGCCTCGGCGAGAATCATCTTGCCCACTTGGGTGCGCGTCATACCCACACCGCGCAACATGCCGATCTCTTGGGTGCGCTCCAGTACGTTCATGGTGAGTGTGTTGACCACCCCCAAAGAGGCGACGATCATGGCGATGAGCGCCAACACATCGAACAGCGTGAACGCCTGCGACGTCAACTTGAGCGCTCGCGCCTTGAGGGACTTGTTGGATTCGATGGTCAAATGGCGACGCTGGCCGTACAGGGCGTCAATACGCTCCTGCACCTGCTCCACGGTCTGGCGCGGTTCAAGTTTGAGCAAAAAGGCGCTCACATCGTTCAGCCCAAAGTAGCGCCGCATATCTTTCCAGTTACCCTCGATGACGAACCCACGGTTATAAAAGTCTACCACAATTGCGGCGATTGTGAAATCTTGCTGGCCGCGCCGCGTCTCAAGGCGAATAACGTCGCCCTGCTTGTAGCCGTACATCTCGGCCAGGACGCTTGACACGAATACAGTGTTATCCTCGGCCAGACGCTCGAATAGAAGATTGGCGTCACCTTGGTTGGAGGCGAACACAAAGCTGGTGACCTGGCTATATGATTCAGGTTCGACCGCCATGAATACTAGGCGTTCTTTGGTTCCGTTGGGCTTGATGTGATCTATATCTAGGTAACGCACCGGCGTTGCCGAGGCGACTCCCTCGACGCCCTCGATGCGGCGACCTAGGTCAGTGCGCATGGGCAGGTTCGAGTGTACGTACAGATCGCCGCCGATATAAGAATCTACCCAGGTGCGGATGTCATGCTCGTAAGAGGTGGTCATGCCGCGCATGGTGAGGATCATCGAAGCGCCCACCATCAACGCCGCTACAGTGAGCGTGGTGCGCACCCGCGCGCGCTGGATGTTGCCGCTGCCCAGTTGCCCCTCTGCACCATACAGCCGGCGCACCCAGGGGCGCGCGATGCGCTCCCAGACGCCAACCGTTCCGGGAATGAGCAATGTCCCGCCCAAATAGAGGCCAAAGATCGCCAGCTTGCCAAAGCGCGCCTGGAATGTAGGCGACGAGGTGGATGCAATCAACATGCCGGTCGAGACGAGCATCAGCGCTAACCCTACCGGCCAGCCTTTGCGAATAATCCAGCCTTCGCGGCGGTTGCCGCGCACGCGCAAGGCTTCGAGCGGCGACACGTGGCTGGCTTGCCAGGCGGGGATCGTGGCCGCCGCCAACGTCACGCCGAACCCCACTACCAGGCTGGTGAGCAAGCCATCCAGAGGGATGTGGACCTGCCTCACATCCTGCGCCATCACGATCTCCATCAGGCGGATGAGTCCCCGGGAAAGCAGGATCCCCAGCGCCACTCCTAGCAGCGATCCGATAATGCCCAACGCGCCGGCTTCGGTGAGAATCTGTCCCATCACCTGACGGCGGGTCATGCCAACGGTGCGCAACATACCGATTTCGCGGGTGCGCTCGACCACCGTCATCGAAAAGGCGTTATAGATCAGGAACGCCCCCACGAACAGCGCCACCACGCTCATCATATTGAGGCCCATCTGATAGGTGTCGAGCATCTGGGTGACGCGCTTGCCCTGAGACGCCGGATAGATGACGCTATAGTCGTCACCCATCCTTTCCTGTAGGGCCGCTTTGAGCTGATCCATCTCGGCCCCGCTCGCAATCTCGGGGGCGGCGATGAGGTCGAGCTGATTTAGGGCGCCCGAACGATGAAAGATATTTTGCGCCGTTTTGAGCGGCACAACGCCGAACGCGCCGTTATTCAATTGCCCCGGCCCCTCTTTGGACATCAGCCCTACAATGCGGAGCATGGTGGAGCCGTCAGAGGTCATGATCTCGATGGTTTGCCCCACTTGGAGCGATTTGTCGTCGGCATAGTCCTTGACTAAAACGATGTCGCGTGCATCCAGTTCGTTGGTGAGGAAACGACCTTCCACGATCTTGTAATCGCGCGCTTGCACATCGCGCGCGGGGTCAATGCCGTAGAGCGTAATCCCGCCGCCGACCGCGCCAAAAAAGCTGACGCCCATCTCTTGGGTCACTTCGTCGGCCAGCAACACTTGCCCTTGCACTGTGGGGACAACTGCCTGGACGCCGGGCATACTGGCTGCTTGGGGCATGGCGCTCTCGGCAAAGCCTTGCTCGTCGGCGCTCGAACTGGTTACTACCAAGTTGGCCTTGCCCGAAGCGTCGGTGAACACGACAGTGATGGACTCCATCGTACTCTGGTTGGTGATGCTCACTGCCAGAATGACGCCCACGCCCAGCACCACGCCGAACATGGTAAGCAAAGTACGCGTCATCCGGGCGCGCAGTGATCTCAAGGCCATCAAAGTCAGACGAGACATATCTTGCCTCTGAGCGGGATGGTGTGATGGCTACTTTTGTGTGAATCGTTCCATTGCTTCCAGCGTCAAGCGCGAGCGCTGCGCCATGTCGCCGACGCCGTCGTATTCTAGATGGCCGCAGATTAGGCCGTCGGCTAGGAACACGACGCGGTCAGCGTAGGCCGACGCACGCGGGTCGTGCGTCACCATGATGATCGTTTGCCCCAACTCGTCGCACGAGCGACGCAACAACCCCATAATAGCCGTGCCCGTTTTGGAGTCGAGGTTGCCAGTTGGCTCGTCGGCCAATACGATGGCCGGCTCTGTCACCAGCGCACGCGCAATAGATACGCGCTGCTGCTCGCCGCCGGAGAGCTGGTCGGGTTTGTGGCCGCGACGCTCGGCGAGGCCGACCAATTGCAACAGCGCGACGATCCGCTCCTGGTATTTGCGCAAATCCTGACCGTCAATAATGAGCGGAAGCGCTACGTTCTCTTCAGCCGTGAGCGTGGGCAACAGATTAAAAAACTGGAACACAAAGCCGACGTTGTGCCGTCGCACCAGGGTGATCTGATCGTCGCTCATCAGGGCCAACGGCTGCCCAGCCAGGGTCAACTCGCCGTTGCTGGGCTTATCGAGGCCGCCCAAAATGTGCAGCAACGTGGATTTTCCGCTGCCCGATGGCCCCATGATCGCCACGAACTCGCCCTTCTCGACGACGAAATCTACGCCAGCCAGCGCCTGCACTTGGTGCTCGCCCAGATCGTATGTCTTGCGAAGCCCCTTGGCTTCCAGAATAGTCATCTGCTCCTCCGCCCGCTGGGATAGATGTTGCGATGTCGTCATTCGGCTTCCATGACGAAATCCTTGCCCTCGAGCTTGATCCCTTTGGCCTCAAGCTCTTTGATTGCCATTTCCCTCAATTCAAACTTTTTGATCTTGGCTGTCGGCGTCAGCGGCAACTCGGCCACGATGCGCACCTCGGTAGGCACCTTATAGGGGGCGATCTTGCCGCGACAATGATCCAGCACCTGCTTGATCGTCAATTGAGCGTTCGGTTCGGGCACGATGAAGGCCCAGACGCTCTCGCCGCCTACTGGGTCGGGCACCCCCACTACAGCGGCCCCCTGGATGGCGGGGTGGGTGAGGAGGTGGGTCTCAATCTCTACGGGATAGATATTCTGCCCGCCGCGAATAATCATATCCTTTTTACGCCCGACGATGCGGACATAGCCCTTGTCATCCATCACGGCGAGGTCGCCGGTATAGTACCAACCATCGGCGTCGAGCGCCTGGGCGGTGGCTTCTGGCTGGTGATAATAACCCAGCATGATACCATCTACCAGCACCGCCAGCTCGCCGATCTGCCCCGTGGGCACTTCGCGATGCTCGTGGTCCACGATTCTGATCTTGACATCGTCACTGGGTTTGCCCACGGTCTCGACTTGCATCTTGTCGGGGTCGTCAAAGCGCGTCATTAGGCCCAAACCCGCTGTCTCGGTGGCTCCAAAGGCGATCATGACGGGGCATCCAAAACGTTCGCGCACTTCGCGCACCAGGGGCGGCGGGCAAGGCGCGGCGGCCATAGAACAATACAATAGCGATGATTTATCGTACTTTTCAAAGTTGGGCACGCTCAACATCATCGAGTACATCGTGGGGGTGGCTACAATGACGTTGATATGCTCACGCGCAACCAATTCGAGCACTTGGGTGGGGTTAAACCGCTCCACGATGACGGTGCGGTAGCCCGCCAGTATGCCGCCGATCACGATAGCATAGCCCGCCACGGCATGAAAAGCGGATGGGCTGATCGTTGTCGGCGGCTTGCCGGCCCATTTTACAAAACGGACCGCGTGCGACGCAAAGGTGCGCATCATACGCGCCAATTGCACGGGCGATGGCGACTCAAACATTTCGCGCCGCATCTTTTGAGTAGATACAACCGGCGCCAACATGGTGTGGTGGCTGTGCATGGCCCCTTTGGGTGCGCCCGTTGTGCCTGACGTGTAGATCAAACCATACAAATCACTGGGGACGGTTAGCCCGCTCACCACTTGCCCTTGGCCGGACGCCATCACCTCTTGCCACGCAACGATATCGGTCGCGCCCGCCGTGGGCGCATTGACGACGATATGACGCAGCAAAGGCAGCTCCGGGCGCGCCTCGCGCAAGATACCCAACACATCATTGCCCCATACCTGCGGAGCGATCAGCGCGATGGTCACGTCGGCGTCGTTGAGGATGTACTGCATTTCGCGCCGCTTGTAGAGAGGGTTGATGGGCACCAACACTCCACCGGCCTTGCCGATGGCGAGGAAAGCATAGACGAACTCCAAACAGTTGGGCATGATGAGAGCGACCTTGTCGCCTTTACGCAGGCCCAATGCAAGAAGGCCGGCGGCAAGGGCGTTGACGCGCTCGCCCAGTTCCGGAAAGGTAACATGGGTGGGGCCAAATACCAGCGCTTCGCGCTCTGGATAGGCCGCTACTACCGCATCCAGCGCGCTATCCACGGTCATGTCGAGGTTCAGAGTAATCTCAGCCATGCGTATCCCCTTTTCTGTACGCAACGCGACCACAAATGATTACTTATGGTTGAGAGGGAGATAAATCCAACGCTCTGCCTCAACGGTTGGCGATACCGCCGTGGGTGTGAATGTGATGTCGGGGGTGCGAGTCGGCGTTAGTGTTCGCGTGAGCGTAGGCGTTATCGTCGGTGTGGGCGTGCTGGTAGGTGTGGATAATTGTCCGGCGACGGCGCTTACCTCACTTGAACTTGCGTGCTCGTTTCCTGCTGCATCGCGACTTTTGACGAGATAATAGTATCTGTTGCCGAGTGCGGTTGCGCTGTCCGTATAATAGGCTTGGCGGCCCACTTCTGCATAGGGTGCGCCCGGATAGTCGCCGCTTACCGTGCTGCGGTACACGTTGTACCCGGCCACAACCTCATAGGATGAAAGATCCCAGCCCAATCGGATGCCATTGGATAGGCTCTCCGCCGTCACATTACGGGGCGCTGTGTGGGCAACGCTGGCGACCAGGCCCGCCTGCACATCGGCTTGGGCTTCTGCGCCATAGAGGTAGGTGTAATACTCAGTCTGGCTGCGCAGGTAATAGTTGAACCACGCCGTCATATAGCCAACAGGCAAGCGCACTCGATTTGCATTGTAGCTGCCGCCGCACATCCAGTAGCACGCGGTATAGAACGCCTGGTTGTCGGTCAACATAAAATCGCAGTGACTGCCGTTCGTGAGCACGATCTTGGCCTTATGCTCCGAGCCGATCAGAGGATACATATCGTTGTAATTGGCGAACGAGTTGCAATATTGCGCTGGCGCGCCAATTACCAAGACAGGGGCGGTGATTTGGGGCGCTTCAGTTTCGTAATCCCACTCCATTGCCACAAAGTCAGGTGGGTTCACGGGATCGAGCGCCACCGCCGCCCGGATGCGCGTATCGCGTGCGGATACCATCAGCGTAGTCAACCCGCCCAGCGAATGGCCGGCAATCCCTAAACGGCCGGCGTCTATCTTGCCATAGAACAGAGACGAAGGCTCGGTGTTCTCAGCTTCCAAGTAATCGAGCACGTGCTGCGCATCAGAAGCTCTCACCGCTGTGTTTTCATTGGGGAAATTGGGCATGGCCACAATGTAACCCCAGCTGGCTAGGTGTTCGCCGTCGCCTGGATAACTGCTGGTAGTAGCCATGAAACCGTGAGCGAAAACCAACGCCGCATAAGGCGCGCCGGCGGGGTCTACTTCGTCGCCATTAGCAGGATAGTAGAGTACAGTCTGGATCTGGTTGCCGGTATCGGGATTGGTGGTGACAATCGTCCGCTGCGCGACGGCGAACGGCCCGACATGATCGGGGTCAGTGGCTAGGGTTGCAGCCGACGTCGCCGCTGACCATAGCCCCGTTACGACGGCAATGGCCAACACCGCACCTGTGATGGGCGCAGCTATACCATGCTGATCCAAACGATTCATACTCGCAGGCCCTTCTCAACAGCTCTATGATCACCTGCTCAACACACAGCACAACCGATGATTGCCTCTCACCTGTATACATTCAATTATATCATGGTGTGGCGTCAAAGGGGGTAGCAGAATGGTTTATATTTGTTAATACTTAGTAACCATATCGCGAATCCGACGCGCTATTCTGACAAATGGCTGCGTTCATGCTACAATCGCGTGTTATAATTGCAACACACATCCACATAGGAGGGCATCATGATTCACATCACCCCCGAGCGGCTACGCGAGGTGGTCAGCCAGGTGTTCATCGGAGCGGGCGCCCCGGAGTCCGGCGCTCGACAAGTGGCCTCATCGCTCGTCGAAAATGATCTGGCTGGGCACACATCCCACGGTGTTTTGCGCGTCGGTTGGTATGTGAGTTGCATCGAAAACGGCAGCATTGACCCTCATTGGCAGATCACCACCGTGCGCGAGACTGCTACTACTGCTGTGCTCGATGGGGGGCGCAACTTTGGCAACCTTGTGGCCCGCGAAGCCATGGCTCGTGCGATCAACAAGGCTCGCGCCCACGATTTGGGCATGGTCGCCATTCGTAACAACGGTCACACCGGGCGCATGGGCGAATACGTGGTGCAGGCGGCGCAAGAAGGGTTCATGGGCATGGTATTCGGCGCCGGGTCGCGAGCGGCGGTAGCCCCGTATTTGGGCATTGGTCGCGTGTTCAACACCAACCCCATCGCCTGGGGTGTGCCCGCAGATCAACATCCACCGGTGTTTATGGATTTTGCGACTTCGGTAGTGGCTCAGGGCAAGATTCAAGCCGCCATTGACAAAGGCGCCAAGATCCCCGACGGCTGGCTGCTTGATGCGGAAGGCAATCCGAGCAACGACCCCAACGATCAGCGCAATGGCGGCGTGATGCTCCCCTTTGGCAAACACAAGGGGTATTGCCTTTCCTTTCTTGTTGAGCTGTTGAGCGCTGGGCTTACCGGCGGGCGGAGCGGGATGCTGCCTGGCTATGCGCCCGATTATACGATGGTGTTGATGGCGGTCAACATCGCCGCGTTTCAGCCGCTGGATGAATTCCGTCGGCTGGTGGATGAACAAGTGGCAGCCACCAAAGCATCGCGTCGGGCGCCGGGTGTGGAGGAAATTCTGGTCCCCGGCGAGCCGGAGTGGTATGCTCGTGAAAAGAATCTACGAGACGGACTGTATCTGCCCGACGCGGCCTGGCAACGAATCGTGGAAGCAGGGGCTAGGCACGGTGTTGCCGTGGCGCTATGATCGCTTGCTGCATCTTATACTGGTAGATACAATCGAACCAGTACAACGGAAGGTGAACATATCATGCATACATTGGAACTTGGAAGGACGGGGCTCAGGGTCTCGGAGGTAGGGTTTGGCGGCATCCCCATTCAACGAGTGTCGGATGATGATGCAGTTCGCATCATTCGCCATTGCCTCGACCTTGGCGTCACCTTCCTGGATACCGCTTTTGGTTATGGCACCAGTGAGGAGCGCATCGGGCGCGCCATCGCCGGGCGACGCGAAGGGTTGGTGCTGGCCTCTAAAAGTCCTGCCCGCGACGGCGCTACATTTCGCGAGCACCTGAACGTCAGCCTGCAACGGCTTGGCGTGCGGCACATTGACCTGTACCAGTTTCACAATATCAGCGCCGATGAACAACTGGCGGAGGTACTAGCCCCTGGCGGCGCGATGGAAGCGGCGCGCGAGGCCAAAGCGGCGGGGCGCATCGGGCATATCGGCGTCACGTCGCACTCGTTGGAATTGGCGCTCAAGGCGGTGCAGACCGGCTTGTTCGAGACGCTGATGTTTCCATTCAACTTTATCGCCGACGAAGCCATCGAAAAGTTATTGCCTCTCTGTAGGCAGACGCAAACAGGCTTCATCGTGATGAAGCCGATGGCGGGTGGCATGTTGGAAAACGCGCGGGTGGCGTTCAAGTATTTGCGCCAATTCCCCGATACGGTGACAATCCCAGGCATCGAGCGGGCCGAGGAGATCGAAGAGATCATTGCGATTATGCAAGGGCCTGCCGAATTGACTGCCGAGGAACGCGCCGAGATGGACAGGTTGCGTCAAGAGCTGGGCAAACGCTTTTGTCCCCGCTGCGGCTATTGCCAACCTTGCCCCCAGAACATTGATATCACAACGATCATGAACCTGAAAAGCTTTATGAAGCGCTTCCCACCCGAGCGCCTCTATGTCGGGCGTTGGGGCGATGTCGTAGAGCAGGCCAAACAGTGCGCCGACTGCGGCGAATGCGAGGGGCGCTGCCCCTATCAACTGCCCATCCGCGAGATCATGCGTGAGAACATCGCGATCTTTGACCGACAGAAGGCCATTTACGAGGCGGCGGCGCATTAAACTAGAATCCACATATTAGGACAAGGGGCGACATGCAGTCGCCCCTTGTTGCTGCCCTAGCGGATAGCGCCCGCCTGGGCCGCTAACGCCATGCCCCCCAACTGCTGCGTGGCATGGTAAGTGTCGGCCGCCACCCAGCATTCCTGGATTTTGTTCCCCATCAAGCGCAAGATGGTGATGCCGCCCCAGGTAATATGCCGACCCGTCGGGGAAATGCCCATCCACATCCCGCGCTGTGTGCCGCTGGCCAGCCAACGAACAATCACCTTGTCGCCAGCAAGCATAGTGTCTTCCAGACTGACGTGAAAATCGGGGAAGGCTGCGCGCGTCGCGCTGATCCATTCCCGCTCGGCTTCGGGGCCGCGTCGCTCGGCCGCGCTCGAACTGATATTGTGCGAGACGCAGCCTTGCGCAAATACATGCTCAACGACATCCAAGGTACCCCGATTAAAGCCTTCTTCTACCCAAAGTCTGACCGCTTCGAGATATTGCGACGCCATTGTCCACCTCCTTTTAACGATTACGTCCAGCCTCTAACGTCAGACCGCGCGCCGATTGCGGCGGGCGGGGCACAGTGAACTCGATAGTTTGATCTTGCTCATTATTGAGCAGCTTGCGTCCCAGTTCATCGCCATAGGCTGCCAGGGCCGGGATTTGGCTGGGATCATCCATGGCGATGGGTTCGCGCAAATCTACCTGGAAGCGGCGAAAGTCCAGCTTATCAAAATAGGTGCGCACTAGGTGAATCTGCTGGTCATCCGCCGATTGCTGGAAGGCGCTGAGAATAGGTGAGAGCCAATGCCAGGCGCGAAAACCATCTGCCTGGCCGGGCAGCAGAGTGTGAGGCTCGCGCCCGGTGCCCAATGAGATAAGCGTCGTCTCGGCGGGGTCCCATTGGAGAACACGCCATAGCTCGTAAGCGGCAAGATAGCAAGGATTGGCATAGGCCCCTACGCCGCCGTCCACAAAGCGCCCTTCGACAGGCGGAAAGTAAGTAGGCACCGAACACGACGCCAACACCGCGCGCGAGACCGGCCACGAGGTGTACTCGGTTTTCCAGGGCTTGATGAAGCAAGTGTGGTTCGTGACGACGTCAAAAGCGGTGATGACTATGTCCACAGGCTTGTCGTTGGCCCATAGTTCGCCCATGGTCATAGTTCCAATGTGGGTGCGGATGGCGCTTTCTAGCGGATCGTGGGGGTAACGGTAGGCGGTGAGCGGCCACAGGGCGCTGCGCCAACTGGGGCGAAACACCTCATTGCCCAAGGTCTTGTAAAGCCGGAACATCTCTTCGCCGCTGCGCCGGGCGGCAATGCCTGCCGAGATGATCGAGCCGGTGGACGTACCGGCCGCCAGCTCAAAGATCTCGTAGGCTGGCTTGCCCAGCTTTTCTTCGAGAATAGACAGCGCGCGAGTGACCATCACGCCGCGAATGCCGCCGCCATCTATAGCGACCGCCACATGCTCACGCAACGCTTGCATGGCTCCTCCTCTACTGCAACTCTACAAGACAAACCACGGCTTGTTTTGTCACGGGATCGGATCGAGCGTGATGCGGCGATGAGGGCAAATTGGAAAAGGACTTAGCGATGCCCGTTGACCTGACGCTGCATGCCAATAGCGCCGAGTTGCTGCCATTGGCCAAAGATATCCTCGGCGCGCCACAATTCCTGGATCTTGCCGTCCACAAAGCGGAAAACGGATACGCCGCCCCAGGTGACGTATTTGCCCGTGGGCGCTAGGCCCATCCATTCCCCCTTGTGCGTACCGCCAGCCACCCAGCGTACCGTCACCTTTTCGCCTTCGCTGATGGTATCCTCGATGGTCAGATGCAGGTCGGGAAAAGCGGTGCGGAGCGCCCGAATCTTGTTTTTCTGCGCCTCGATACCGGTGATTTCAGCCAAGCCATCGGTGATGCCATATTCGACGCATGTCGGGGCGAAAACTTGTTTGGCTACGTCCACCTTGCCGTGGTTCCACGCTTCATCAACCCATTGCCGCACGATGGTGGTGTTGCGCGTTGGCATAGCACGCACTCCTTTCGCTTGCTTGGGACGCCGAGAAACCACTGGCTTGGCCGGGAGATGGCTCAGTCGGTGTGAAAGACCTCCTCCATCTCGGCCCACCATTCGTCCGGGCGTCGTGTCTCTATAGGCTCTTGACAAGGATCGGTCAGTTTCCACCATTCTTGGGTCACTGGATCGGCGGCCATTCTGGCCATGTCGTCGGCCAGATCCTCTCCGATGTATTCGAAATAGCTAAAGAGCAGACCGTCTCGGTAATAGATCGAATAGTTGCGGATGTTGCAATCGCGTATGGTTTGCAACACCTGTGGCCAGGCTGCGGCGTGCAACGCCTTGTATTCCTCCAATTTCTCGGGTCGCACGCGGATGAGCTTGCCATATCGCTTCATTGAGTTGTCCTTTACAAGGTAAGGATGTAGATGGCATGGGCGATCAAAAGCGCTGGACTGGATCCGCAGAGTGGAGCAATGAGGTGAGGGTGCGATGACCTTCTACATAATATTATGCAGGTAGAGGGGCGCTATGTCAAGTGCCTACTAAGCATGACGGGCATGATCGTGAGCGCAGCTTGTGAGTAGAGCGTTAACGCATGTTGTTCTCGTTATATTGGCGCTCGAATTCGCGCTGGCCGGCGTAGGCGCTGACCCATAGCGCGCCCCCGACCCAGAACGCCATCAGCAGATGGAGGCTGATTTCCTGCATGGCAACCCAGGGCAACAGCCCAACCCCGATGGCGAGCGCCAACCCCAACCCGACCCAGCGTCGAACTCGCGCTTTGACGCCCAGCGCGAGGAAAATGACGCTGAGCGTTGCGGCGACACATAGGGGATCGTTGTACCAGCCGGGTGATTGATCCCAGGTGCGTAGATGAGCCAGCGAAAGAAGCGCGCTGGCCCATAGCAGCGCCCAACCTATTAATAGCCAGGTGAGTCTGAGGTGCAATGTGCCGCGAAAACGGCGGTGGCCGACGGCATAGAGACGACGATTCTCCACGCGATGCCCCCAGAGCAGGGCCAATGCGATCTCGATGATGAGCGCAACGCGCACCAACCAGCTCTCTGGCGCCAGCCATCCCGGCGCCAACCCAACAAAGGTAGCCACGGCGAGCGGCAACTCGAACGCGCCCAGGCTGTCATGGCCCTCATCCTGAACTCGCGCCAACCATTGCACCAGGCTCATCCTTGTGACTCCTCATAGGTTGAGAAGTACCGCCTAACGCTCCACAGCCAGTTGCGCCAGTATCTCGCCGGGGAACACTGGGCCGTCGCGGCATACAAGTCGGTCGCCGCAGTGGCACGCGCCGCATACGCCCATGCCGCATTTCATGGCGCGCTCCAAACTGACCCACAGGGGCAGATCTGCCGCCTTGGCGCGCCGGGCCAACGCTCGCAACATTCCCTCCGGGCCGCAGGCATAGATCGCGTCGGGCCAATGACTATCGAGTAGCCCTTGGGCGGCGTCGAGCGCTGTGCCGTGAACGCCGTTTGTGCCGTCGTCGGTGGCCAGCGTCGGCGGGGAACCCAAGTCGGCAAAGCGCCAGAGCAGCATCAGCAAGTCGGACGTACGCGCCCCCAATACGACGGCCACTTCATGCCCTTGCGCCAGAGCGCGCTTGGCGAGCAATGTGAGCGACGCTGCGCCGCTACCCCCGCCGATCATCAAATGCCGTGCGCCGTGCAGCGTGTAACCGCGCCCATACGGGCCACGCACCCACAGTCGTCCGCCGGATCTCAAGTCGCACAATGCGTGCGTGAAAGGGCCGATAGCCGCGACCGTCAGGCTCAACGGGTCGTCGTCCATAATGCTGAAAGGACGCTCTTCGACTCCGGGCAACCAGGCCATCACAAACTGGCCAGGTTGGGCGGCCAAGCTGCCATCTAGCGCCAGCGTGACTCCGGCGTGTCTTTCGGGTATGACGCGGGTGATACGAAAGGCTGTGTGTAAGGATTCATGCATGGGCGCACCCCCGCAAGGACAATAAGTTAGCATATCCCTCGGCGCGCATCAAGTCCTCCAACTCGCCGAGGATGCGACTGAAAGCGCGTTCGCCGTCGGACATCAACGCCGAGCCAATGCCTACCGCCGTCGCCCCGGCCATGATCATCTGCAAAGCATCCTCGCCGCTGGCCACGCCGCCAACGCCGATGATGGGCAAGTTCACTGCCGCCGCAATGTCGTACACGCAGCGCACTGCCACAGGGCGCAACGCCGGGCCGGAGACGCCTCCTGCCAGGTTGGCCAAAATCGGTCGTTTGGCGCGCACATCAATGAGCATTCCCGGCCCCAAGGTGTTCACCGCCGTGAGGCCATCGGCGCCGGCGGCAGCCACGGCGCGAGCTACCGCCGCGATGTTGGGCGCGTTGGGCGAGAGCTTGACCAAAAGACGACCTGCGTACACCTGGCGCACGGCCTCGGTAACGCCGGCGGCTGCCGCCGGGTCGAGCGCGAACGGCTGGCCGAACTCATGCTCGACGTTAGGGCACGAGATGTTCAGCTCGATGAAATCCGGCTCGGCCTCGGAGATGATGCGCGCCGCTTCAGCGAACTGCTTGCGCGAGTCGCCGAATACGCTGGCGATCAATGGCGTGTTCAGAGGGACCAGCCCATTCTTCGCCGCTCGCAGGGTGTCGCGCTGCGCCGCCGCCCCTGGGTTGGAAAGCCCTACGGCGTTGATCAGCCCGCCGCCCCAAGCCAGTACCGTGGGGTTGGGGTGGCCCGCTCGCGGGCGTAGGCTGCACGATTTGGCCGTGACCGCGCCGGCCCCGGCGCGCGCCACGCGCACTAGCGTCTCGGCGCAACTGCCCCATATTCCCGACGCCAACACCAAAGGGTTGCGCAAGCGCACGCCGCACAGCTCGACTGAGGTATCCACGCCCATCGGACTAGGCCTTTCCGTCGAGATAGGCGCGCACGCGCTGGCCCTCTTCTGCCGCCAACTGGCCGCCTTCGACCAGGGCGTCTACCAGTTCGCGCAAGGTGGCCGCTGCGTGCAACTTGAAGCCGTGCTGCGCCAATTCCTGCGCGCCGCCTTGCTCGCGGTCAATCAACACCACGATGTCCTCGATTACTAGACCCTCGGCCTGCAGCGGCTCTAGCGCCTCCAGCTTGCTGCCGCCGTTGGTGATGAGATCGTCGAGCAGCGCTACGCGCTCGCCTGGCTGATAATCGCCTTCGATCTGTTTTTTCGTGCCGTAGGCTTTGGCCTCGCGTCGAGGATAGATCAAGGGGTAGCCCGTCTGCAACGACACCGCCGTGCCGATGGGCAGCGCAGCGTAGGGGATGGCAGCAATACGCTGGAAATCGAGCGACGCCAGCAACCGCGCATACCTGCGCGCTACCTCAGCCAGCACGCGCGGGTGGGTCACCAGGCGGCGCAGATCGATATAAATGGGCGAGTGCGCTCCCGAATGGAGCACGAAATCGCCAAAGCGCACGCACCCACTCTCGAACAACGCCCTTGCCAACTTGCCTATTTCACTTTGGCGTGAAATGTCAACTCTTGGTTGTCGCATAACCTGCTCGCGGACGCGGTTGATTTGGTCACGCAGTTCTAATGCCGCAGCGCGGGGGTTACTGGCATACAGGATGGCGCGCGAGGCGTTGATGAACAATCCCTGGCCATCGGGTCGTAAGCCAGCCTGTAACACAGCCTCCAACTCGCCACCTTGCGCGCCCACGCCGGGCACCAAGAACCAGGCGCGAGGCAACCGGGCGCGGATCTCGGCTACGGCCTGCGGGTAAGTGGCGCCGATCACTAGGCCGATCTCGCGCTCGCCCGACCACTCTCCTGCTAGTTCGGCGATGTGGTGATAAAGTGGTTGACCGTCCTGTGTCCAGTCCTGCACCTCGCCTGCGCTGCGGTTCGAGGTCTTGCACAGCAGAAACACGCCGCGGTCGGCATAATCGAGAAAAGGTTGTACGCCATCACGCCCTAGATAAGGAGTCACCGTCACGGCATCCGCGTTCCACTGTTCGTACACTGCTTTGGCGTAGGCCGCAGCAGTATCGGCAATGTCGTTGCGTTTAGCGTCGAGTACTACGGGGATGTCGGCGGGGATATAGTCCAACGTCTCGCGCAGAGCACGCAAACCCGGCTCGCCCAGCGCCTCGTAGAAGGCGATGTTGGGCTTGAACACGCAAGCGAGGTCAGCGGTGGCGTCAATGATCGCCCGGTTGAATGCGGCTACCCCCTCGTAACGGACGGGGATACGCTCGGGGAGAGGGTCAAGCCCTACGCACAACAAGCTGTTGCGTCGGGCGATGCTCGCTTCTAGTTTGCTCCAAAAGGTCATCGGACTATGCCTTTCCTAGTACAGCGGCCAGCAGGGCCATGCGGATGTACATGCCGTTTTCCATCTGGCGAAAATACGCGGCGCGGGGGTCGCTATCCACATCATAATGAATTTCGGTCACGCGGGGCAAGGGGTGCATCAGCACCATGCGCTCTTTGGCGCGCGCCATGATCTCGGGAGTGATCTCGTAATAGTCCTTTACAGCCTCGTACTGATGCAGGTCGGCAAAGCGTTCTTTTTGTACGCGCGTGACATAAAGCACATCAACATCCTCAATGATATCTTCGACGCGGTCGGTTTCGGCGATGGGGCGATGTGCGGCGCGCAATTCCTCTTTGACCTCTTCGGGCAGGCGGAGAATCTCGGGCGACACCAGGGTGAATTCGGTCTCATAGAGACGCAACAAACGTGCCAGCGCGTGTACCGTGCGGCCGTGCTTCAGGTCGCCCACCATCCCTCCGCGCTGGCAGTCCAGCGCACCCAGCTCGGAATAGATGGTATAAAGGTCGAGCAAGCCCTGGGTGGGGTGCTCGCCGATGCCGTCGCCTGCGCTGATGATAGGCTTACTGGCATAGCGCGCCGCCACTTCCGAGGCGCCCACTTCGGGGTGACGCAGCACGATGACGTCGGCGTAGCACTCTAGCGTGCGGATGGTGTCGGGCAGCGATTCGCCCTTGCTCACTGACGAATACTGCACGCCGTGGATGGGGATCACCGAGCCGCCCAGTCGCTCCATGGCGGCGATGAACGATGACGAGGTGCGGGTGCTCGGTTCATAGAACAGGTTAGCCAGCACGTGGCCTTTGAGCAGGTCGGTGGCGCCCACGCGCCGAACGATGCTGCGCATCTCGTCGGCTACGCCAAAGATGTAGGTGAGGTCATCGCGCGAAAACTGGTTCACCGAGACAATATCGCGCCCATAAAAGCTGTGATGCCGGTCGGGGGCCAACCCCACGATCTTTTGATTACTCGAGCTCGTCGCCATGTGTCATACCTCCTGATGAAATCAACGACAATTGGCCAGGTCTATTCCATCGCCTGGCTGGGCCAGGCATATCCCATCGCGCCAGACCTCGCGCCCGCGCAGGTGTACGCGATGCACGCGCCCCA
Source organism: uncultured Anaerolineales bacterium (assembly GCA_964649365.1). Classification (GTDB taxonomy): domain Bacteria; phylum Chloroflexota; class Anaerolineae; order UBA1429; family UBA1429; genus CAZYPJ01. The sequence goes on from CAZYPJ010000004.1 coordinate 32,830, forward strand.
TCGCCCAACACCCTGCGAAGGGCGACCAACCGCAGCGTGTGCGATAGCCCAAACGCGGTAAGCGGTAGGGTTCGTCTATCGCAACTTCAACGAGTGTATCGTGTGGGGGCGATATGTGGTAGATGCGCAGCGGGTTAGTATGTGTCAATGCAATCATCCGTTCCAACGTCATCCGCCCCGTGTGGACGGCGTATAGCAGCAAGGGCAGTATCGTTTCCAACCCAGGCACGCCGGGCGGCGGCGTAGCGGATTCCTTTTCTTCCCGAGTATGAGGGGCATGGTCGCTGGCGATGCAATCCACCAAATCGAGCCGCTCCCAGAACAGCCGTGCAGCCTCGGGCGATGTTAATGGCGGTTTCATCTGCCCATAAGTCCCCAAGCGCGCAGCGTCTTCAGTAGTGAGGAACAGATGGTGAGGCGTCACTTCGCAGGTGACGTCCGCGCCGCCTTGCCGGGCCGTTTCGATAGCCAATAGATCGTCGGGACCGGGGGTGTGGCATACGTGCAGCCGTTGATGATACCGGCTCGTCAGTTCTAGCGCCACGCGAATCGAGCGACTTTCGGCATGGATGGCAATCGGCCCTGGGCCGGGCCAAGCCTCGAAAACTTGCGCCAGCGCGCGGGGATCAGCGGTGGTCATATCGCCAAAGGTCTCGTCGAGGTAGAGCTTTAGCCCGATGGACTGGCTGGCCAACTCGATCAATGGGGCGATGTGAACACCGTCGTAACCAACAAAAAGGCCGTAATCGGTTACGGCCTTTTGTTGAAACAACTTTTGCTTTTGGATGAATGTCGGCCCATCCACGATTGGGGGCCTGTTGTTGGGCATATCGAAGACGGCGATGATCCCCCCTGCCAGCGCTGCGCTGGTTCCAGAGAAGATATCTTCTTTGTGGCTGGCCCCAGGCTCGCGCAGGTGAACGTGCGCATCTACTAGGCCAGGCAACATGAGCATACTCACGCGATATTCACTCCATTCGAGCATTGGGCAAAAAAAGAGGGCTTGCAACCGACATTGGTTCACAGCCCATCCACGGGTGAGAGCGCCCGTGCGGTACGGGCCACATCTATCATGGCGGAATATAGCACAAAGCAATAAGGCGAGCAAATCGCCTACAGCGGTTTTAGGCCGAACCCCAATTTATGCTATAATAGCCTGGCGCGTACTGGCTGCTGTGATCGTAGCTTCTTTGCACGGAGGCCGACATGCTCCCCGATGGGATGGGTGCGCCACATTTGTGCCGTCATCGAGCTGCTGTGGCGCTGAGCGTTTGCGTTGTGTTACTGGGGACGTTGTTGTTGGCTGGTTGCCAGTTCTTGGCTTCGCCTCTAGTCACAACGCCCGCAGGCGGTTTGTCTTCGCCTACGCCGGCGGCTCCGTTAGCATCACCTACTCGACCCAATCCCACTGCTACCGTATTTGATGCCAGCGCCCCTTTGACCCTGACTCTGTGGCTGCCGCCCGAGATGGCGCTGACTGACTATGAATCTTCCCAAGTGGTTGACGAACTGAATCGCTATTTCATCGCCGCCAACCCCCAGGTTCAATTGTCCATCACTCCCAAAGCGCCTTCGGGTGTGGGGGGGATGGTAAATCGGCTCTCGACGACCAAACCAGTCGCCCCTAGCCAGTTGCCCGACCTCGCTGTCGTTGATCTGGCCGAGCTGCCGCGTCTGGCCAGCGAAGGCCTAGCTGCTCCTCTTGATGATTTGTTCCCTGAGACTTTTTGGGATGGGCTATTCCCTTTTGCGCTCGAATCGGTCAGCGTTGGGGAACGCAAGATGGCGATGCCGCTTCATGCCGATATTCTGTATTTGGCTTACAATAATACAATGGTGAGCACGCCGCCGCTCACTTGGGATACACTCAGAGTATCCAAGTCCACGTTGATTCTACCTGCCAATCAAGGCGACGGATCGGCGGCGGACGTCTTTTTCGCACAATACATGGCTCGCGGCGGCAGTCTCAAGGGCCCTAATGGTTCGTATTTGGATGTGAACATCGCCGCTGACGTGTTGCGCGACTATCGCGCCACATCGGAGGCGGGCGTATTGCTCGCCTCGGCTCGCGATTTGGCTACGCTGGAAGAATGCTGGTCTATCTATCTCAAGGGCGAAGCGGGCATGGCGATAGTGAATTCCTATCATTACATGCGAGACCGGGGCAAATTGCAGCGCACGCGCTATGCTCCCATGCCGACCGCCGATGGCCATCCTAGCACTGTGGCGCACGCCTGGGGTTGGATTATCGTGACTCAGGACCCGGTGCGTCAAGGTATTGCCGCTGACTATATTGCTGCTGCGGCGCGACAAGAGTGGATTGTCTCGTGGAGTCGGGCCAGCCACCATTTGCCCGCGCATTCTACTGCGCTCGCGGCGATTATAGATGATCGCGACTATCGTATATTTCTGGAAGAGCAGCTTCAGTATGCGCTTGCGTACCCGAGTGTGTCGCAATACACGCCCATGCAAGAGATCATCACGGAAGCAATCGGCGATGTGCTCGATGGCGCGGCGACGCCCGATCACGCTGCCGCCTCCGCTGCCGCGATGATCGCACGATTGAGGTAGAAAGGGATATGACAGGATTGGACAAGGGCATCCTGGCCTACGAAACCACTTTGAACTCCGAAGCGCAGCAGCGCATCGAGGAGATCGGGCGGGCAGACGTGGTGGTGGGCATCCCCAGTCACCGCAATGGGCGCACCATCGGCGACGTGGTGCGAATTGTAGCCGATGGGATCGCCGCCTACTTGCCTCATCTGCGCGTAGTATTGATGAACGCCGACGGCGGATCATCGGATAACACCGCTCGCCATGTCAAAGAGACGCCGGTATCGCCCAATGTCGAAAAGTTAGCTGTGATCTATGAAGGTGTGATGGGCAAAGGTACGGGAGTTCGCGCCATTTTTGAGGCGGCCGGCTTGCTCGACGCCAAAGCGTGTTTGATTGTCGAAGCGCGCGCACCCGGCCTCACGCCCGAGTGGATTCCTGCTCTGGTGAATCCAGTGTTAAATGGCCTCGAGTTGGCCGTTGGCTGCTATCAACGCAGCCCCTATGCCGCCGCTTTAAGCGATAATCTGCTGTTTCCTTTTATGCGTGCCTGCTTTAACTCGGATTTGCGCGAGCCGCTTTCGCACGAGTTTTGCCTGGCCGGACCGCTGGCGGCCGAGCTGGCCGGCCGTGATGTGTGGGAGACCGATGTGGCCCGTTTCGGCATCAACGCCTGGCTGACCTTTCAGATGGTGGCAGAGCGCCGCCATATCGCTCAGGTGAACCTAGGGTATCGGGGCGATCAAAGCGGGGATCCGGGGATGCCGCTGGATCAACGTATTTTGCACACAGCAAGCACGTTGTTTCGCCTGCTGAGCATTCACCGGCGTCTCTGGCAGCAAGAGGCGCCCTTGATGCCCATTCCTTTCCAAGGTATGACTTGCCCTGAGCAACCGATCCCCTGCCGTGATTGCGCCGATGCATTGTGGGATGCGTTCCTCGATGGCGCCCGTGAATACAATTCGGCCTGGCGAGAGATACTTTCGGAAGAAACGTTACACGCCATCGCCCGAGTAGCTGAGCAGCCTCGCGAGACCTGTGAATTCCCGCTTGACCTGTGGATCCGCACGACTATCGAGTTTGTTGTGGTTTATAACAAAGGGGAGGGCGAGCCCGATCGTGTGGTAGACGCCTTCTTGCCG
>CAZYPJ010000004.1:36534-46416 GCA_964649365.1 uncultured Anaerolineales bacterium
GTTGTTCTTCGGGCGGGCTGAGTCTTTTGTGCGGCAGAGACTAGGCTTGTGTTTGGCGGAGCGCGAGCGGGAGGTCGTATAGATGGTGGGCGCTTTTGCCGAGTCTCGCTCGGCGCTTATCGCATATTGGAACAGCTATCAACCTTGGATTGATGCTTCGGAGCATTGGTTTATTTGATGACAGACAATCGGCCTCTCATTTTGCTGACCAATGACGATGGCGTCTTTTCCCCCGGTTTGCGCGTTCTGGCTCGGACGTTGTGCGATTTGGGTGAGATCCTGATAGCGGCCCCGCGTCACCAGCAATCCTCGACGGGCCATTCTCTGGGCCGCGTAGGTGCTATTTGCCGCGAAAACATCGGCCTCGATGTTGCTGGCGTAACGGTCTATTCTGTCGAAGCCACGCCCTCGATGGCAGCGCGGGTGGGCGTCATGCTGTTAGCTCAGCGTCCTATCGCTTTGGCTATTTCGGGGATCAATTATGGCGAAAATGTCGGCGTCAACATCACCACCTCGGGCACAGTGGGCGCCGCCCAAGAAACGGCCAGCTTTGGCATCCCTAGTATCGCCGCTTCGGTCGAGACCTCTCCTGCGTATCACTTTGCCCCCAGTGAAGCGGTGGATTTCACTGTGGCCGCCGGCTTTACGCGACGTGTGGCTGTTGCTATTTTGGCGCGCCCGCTGCCAAGTGGGATAGACATCGTCAAGGTGGATGTGCCCGATAACGCCACCCCCGCCACTCCTTGGCAATTGACACGTCTCACCCGACAGCGTTATTATGAGTCGGTCATCCAGCAACGTGAGGATGGCAGCGTCGCGTTCGACGGGTATCGTCGCATCCCCGACCTTAGCAGCCTAGAACCGGATAGCGACGCCTACGCCCTATTGGTGAACCGTGCGATCTCGGTTTGCCCGTTGACGCTCGATCAATCGGCGTCTATGAATAGGCGCTTGATGGCTGATTGGTTTGCGCTCTGAGCGCGCTCACGCGCCATCCTTTGATGCGAGGATCACTCATGATCTTGAGATCATCCGTTATTTCTGGCTGCATCCGCTTTGCGCGTGTTGCGTTAGCCTTTTGCTTGTGCTGGGGTCTGACTTGGTCATCGGGGAAGAGGGTCGATGCCGCGGATCAAACCGTTGGCGCTGTTGGCCAACGGTTGATCGTGCGTTTGCGACAAGAATCCGTAGCGCGCGCGATGGCCTCTGTGCGTGGCCTAGATACAGCCTCTGCGCAGCGTCAGATTGAAGCTATCGAGTCCGAACAGCGCGAGGCGATTAGCGCCATCCAGCAGCAACTTCCCGGTGCGACGGTGGAATACGCGTATCGGGTTACGTTCAATGGTCTGGCGGTGCGCTTGCCCGCCGGCCGCGACGATGCTGTGAATGAACTACGCGCTCTGCCCCAAGTGCGCGCGGTCTATGAAGAGGCCGTCTTTATGCCCTCTCTTTATGCCAGCGTGCCCTATATCGGCGCAGAGACACTATGGGCTAATCTAGGCGGGGCCAGTTTTGCCGGCGCGGGCATTCGCATCGCGATCCTCGATAGTGGCGTTAACATCGCGCACCCCATGTTCAATGATACGGGCTACACTTATCCCTCTGGTTATCCCAAAGGCGATACACGTTATACCTCGCGCAAAGTGATCGCGGCTCGCACCTATATTCGCCCCTATGATCCACCGATAGCGAACGAACATACCCCCCTGCCCGGCTCTAACGGATCGGGGCATGGCACGCATATGGCGGGTATCGCAGCTGGCAACGTCATCACAGCGACGTATCGCGGTATTTCGCAACCTATCTCTGGCGTGGCGCCACGCGCTTATCTGATGAATTACCGCATCTTTTACCCTACGGCGGCGGACAAGCCGGAAGTAGCTTATACTGCTGAGATACTGCGCGCCATCGAAGATGCTGTAAACGACGGCGCACAAGTGTTGTGCAACGCCTGGTCGAGCGCTACGCCACGTCCGCCTTTAGCTTCGCCAGAAGCGGAGGCGCTAGAGGCGGCGATAGAGGCCGGTTGCGTAGTAGTCGCCCCCGCTGGCAACGATGGGCCAGGCTATGGCTCGGCCAGCCGCACGCCGGGCGGCGTCGAGCGCGTCATCACCGTGGGAGCTAGCACCAAAGATCGTTTCATCTCTTGGGATTTTGTGGATGTAACCGGTCCCACGCCGGTGGATGCTGCCCTGAAAAATCAGTCTTTTGCGCGCGCCGAGTTCGGTTCCAATATTGCGACCTTGTTTGGCCCGTACCCGTACACCGACGTGAGCGATGTGGATCCCAATGATAGCGCCACCGCCTGCAATACTTTGCCCACGGGAGCATTGGCCAACAAGATAGCGTTGATTGCGCGCGGCGACTGTTATTTTGCCGACAAGGCCTATGTTGCTCAGCAAGCGGGCGCGCGTCTGGCGCTGATTTATAACGACACTGATGAAATCACCGAAATGGGGTGCGCGGGCGACCATTGTGAGGCGGGTGAGATCACCATTCCGGCGGCGCTGGTTTCGCGCAGCTATGGCCTACGCTTGCTCGACTGGCTCGACGAACACCCTGGCGCTACAGTACAACTCGACCCCAATGCGCGGGTAGTTGCATCGCCTCCTGATGTGCTTGCGACTAGCAGCGGGCGCGGCCCAGCGTATGCCCGCTATCTGAAGCCCGACCTCGTGGCGCCGGGTGACGCGGTGCTTTCAGCCTATCATGCTTCAGGGGCCTCTGAACCGCCTTACGAACAGATTAGCGGGACCAGTGTGGCCTGCGCCCACGTGGCTGGAGCAGCAGCGTTGCTCTTGCAGGCTCACCCCACCTGGACGCACGACAAAATCAAATCCGCCTTGATGGCCACTGCAGATCGCGATGTCTATGCTACTAGTTCCAGCGGCACACCTACCAGCCTCCTGGGACGGGGCGCTGGCCGAGTGGATCTGACGCGCGCTTCGAATCCGTCCGTGTTGTGCTCCCCGGCCAGTGTGTCGCTAGGTCAAGTGAGCACTGGGACGAGCCATACTGTGCAGATCGCGCTGAACGATCCGTGTACTCGCTGTGGGTCGCACACCTATACGCTTGCTCTTGCCGGCGGCTATGGTTTGACCATGGCCGCGCCGGCGCAGATCACCGTGAACGCAGGCGGCGCGGCCACGCTCAACCTGACACTGAACGTGCGCTCTGACGCGCCCGCAGGCGATATTGAGGCAGAGCTAACGCTGACTAGCGGCAGCACAGTGATCTATGTGCCGATTTGGGCGTATGTGACGCCGCGCTTGCAATCAGCTCAGGTGCTGTTGCTCGACAACGATTCCTCTGCTTTTGATAGCTACGCCGACTACTCATCCTATATCACCAAGGCGTTAACCGCTAAGGGAATCTCGTATGTGGTTTGGGACGCCGATGCACGCTTTGGCAATTCTCAGACAGTGCCCAATCTCGCGTTCTTGCAACAATACAAAGCAGTGATCTGGTTGACCGGCGATAACACTCATCCTGATGGCTAGTATACGGTCTCAACGCCTCACACTGCGGTGGATCAACAGATTCTGGCCAGCTATCTCGATGCAGGGGGACGCTTGCTCGCCGTGGGGCAGAATCTGGCCCAGGTCAGCGATGTCAACCCGGTTGATGACCCTGTCTGGGGCCGGGCGATGCTCTACCACAACTATCTGGGGGCGCATTGGTTGCAGAATTGTGTGTTCGATTCGTCGGGCGCGGGCGCTTACCCGCCGCAGGGAGGGGCAGGCGCGGTTGGACTTCCAGGCACTTTCCTGGCCGATGTTGAACTACACTTGGGGCAAGTGGGTGACGGCGCGGGCAACCAAAAATCAATAGACGAGATTGCGCCGGGCGGCTTGGCCGATGGCTCTGACGTCGCTCTGGCGCAACCGCTCATGCGCGCTGTCGAGGCTGAACCCGAAGGCGATGGTATCATCGCCTTGGCCAAAGCTGAAGAACCGACGCTTGACGACGAGACCATCAGCTTGCCTTATCGTACACTCTACTACTCTTTTGGGATTGAAGGGATCAACACCTTTACAGGCATGACCACCCGAGACGACTTTGTAGGTCGCTCGGTGGATTGGCTGCTCGATGATCTCACCGTGACGCTCCCCGAAGTTATTGGCTCGGCTAATGAATTGACGACGATCACGTGTGAGCCTGATTCGTCGCGCGGCGCCGAGATGCGTTCATTCCTTTGGCGCATTGGCGAAGGGGATAACGCTCAGTCGTTCACGACCGATTCCGCCACAATTACTTATCTTTTCACCGAACGGGGCCATAGCTATCCAGTGGCCGTCGAAGTCACGGATGCGCTAGGGCACAAAGCCATCGCCCGATCCACTGTGTCTATTGTCGAAGGGGGCGGCTCAACGCTTACCACTGATCGCACTTCTGCCATCCCAGGGGATACAATTACGTACCAGGCGGTTGTGTACAATTCAGGGGTCGCCGCAACTAACGCTAGTCTATCGCTGTCTCTGCCGTCGGGGACCGAATATGTCTCACACTTGGGCGGCAGTTACACCAACGGGACGCTCACTTGGTCTGGCAGCTTGCCAGCAGATGCTTCGTTCACTGCTGAGCTAAAGGCTCGCGTGGGCGCTGATCTCGCGCTCGGTACGCTGATCACAGCTACCGCGCGCTTTGCGGTAGGCAGCGATACTTTTACCCGCACTGTCAGCACTAGGGTGCTCACGCGGTCATTTTTGCCCGTGATTCTCAGATAGAAACGGCAATGGCCGGCGCCAGAGATTGTCGAAACGCGGCACGTCATGGCTCGCAATGCCTGACGCCGGTTGTTGTTTTGTTTACTCCTCGTCACCCAAACGTAGAGCCTGGAATACTTCGCGCCGTGTAGCGCGTAGCAACACCAAAAACTCGGCAATGCTCAGCGCCACAAAATAGGCAATAACGATCAGAGCTACTTCGCGCCAGGCGATCTCGGGCACGAAGGGTGGGATTTGATTGGTTACATCCTCGGTAAATTGGAAATAAGGCGTAAAGAGCTTGCTCATCACCACGCCCGCTGCGGCTCCCGTCAGGATGCCGTAACAGATGACCCCAAGATACTCAATGCTTACGGTGGCTAGTACCTGGCGCAGACGCAACCCTAAGGCCCTTAGAATAGTAAAGCGCCGTACCCGTCCGATCATTGAGGCCAAGGTATAAATCAACAAGCCGATCCAGGCCAACACCGATCCCGCTGCAAAGCCCACCGTTAGGTTGCCAAAAATGCCCACGCGCTCCAGACGTTGCTCATCTTCGTGGATCAACGTGCGCCCATCCACGGTATCTTTGGCCACTACCTGCAACTTTCGCAAGCCCTGTTGTATCTGAAGGGGATCCACATCTGGCGCGGTACGCAGCCAAATGTCATGCGGTTGCGCGCCGCCTACCAACCCAAAGATGTAATCGAGATTAGCGACCATTCCCGGAAGCTCGGATTCATAGATGGTGGGGAAATAGTCGAACGTTCCGACAATGGTGAATGGCATAGTTTGGATTTCCGAAACGATGATGACGTTCATAATCAAAGGATCGCCAATGCTCAACCCCGTATCATCCAAAAACTTTTGCGTTACCAGGATGCCATCTGGGTTCTGCCCCAACTTGTTGAGCAGTTCGCCTAGCGAATCCTTGGCGTAATCGCGCCGGAAATAGGCCACGCGCGCAAAATCGAGACGATCTATGCCGAGCAGCTGTACCTTGGGCGGCTGACCCAGCGAAGGAATAGCGTCGTAATTGCCTATGCGCGTCGAATCGGTGACGCCGGGGATCGAGCGATAGGCGTCAACCGGCATCAACCAGGCATCCTCGCCGGTGTAACCATAGCCCGCATCTGAAGGAGCGACGGTCAGTTCAAAGGAATAATCGGCGCCTGCTTTGTAATGCCAACGCTCCACCAGCCAGGAATCGGCGCTGCGCGCGAGAGAAGCCTCGAAAATGCCCAAGCACAGGCAGAGGATAAGCAAAAAGAGCGGCGTGCGATAAGGGCCGCTTTCGCGCGAGAGGTTACGAAAGCCAAGATAGAGCGACATGCTGGGCAAGAGCCGCCCGAAAAGATCGGGAATGCGCATAAGCAGCGGGAACAGCCACGATACGATCCAGGCTACTGTGAACACAAAGAGCGTAGGGGCCAGGAACAGCAGCGGGTCGAATGACTGTTCCTCTTGAGTGATGGCTTGGGGATTCCAACTGATGACGCTGAACGTGCCCAACGAGGTCAGCCGATAGTATGCATAACCGCTGGCCGCGATCAAGATCACTGTGAACAGCAACACCAGTGCTACATTCGAACCACTGGCGCGAGCGCGCTCGCGCACATAGGAGACGATGGTCTGTTGGCTGGCCTTGAACACGGGCAGCAGACGCGCGATCAGCGCAATGGCCAGAGCTATGGCGATCAGCCGCCAATCTAGCGCTTGCACCGCCAGATCGAGCGGCTCGCGCCGATCAAAGGTCATAAAGCCGGTGTTCAGGCTCATCGCTTTGGCTAGACCCAGGCTGGCCAGAACTCCTAGTGGTGCACCCAAAACGATGTGGATCAGCCCCTCCAAAGCGCCTAACCCCAGCACCTGAATCCTACTGCCGCCGCGACTCATGATAATGGCCAATTCGTTCTGCTGATAGCGCACCGAGATCGAGGCAATGGTCGTCACAAAAAACAGCACCACCGCGATGATAGGCACACTAAAACCATAGAGCAACTGCTTGAGAACTCGCGTGCGGATTTGTACTTCCTTGAGCGGCTCCAGCGGCAAGCGATCCACTCGCAAGCTCTCGAAAGTAGATTCTGCCTTGAGTTGTGTTAATTGGATGCCTTTGGTATAGCGGTCGGTCTCTTCAAAGCGCATTCGTTTCTCGTCGAGTACGTGGTACCAGAAGCAAAAGTCTGTCTGTTCGGGCATATAGGGCGCTATAAACTTGCCAAAGGCGCCGATGGATGTAAGGAACTCCTCAGCCATGAGTTCATGGGGATCTTTGTACCAGAACTCTCCAGCGGAGTCTTTGGCTTCCCACACACCGGCCACACGAAAGCGTAGTGGTTGATCGGGATGAACGGCATTATAGTTGAACAGTTCGAACTGCTCGCCGATTTGTAGGCCGACTTGGGAAAGGAACTCGGGACGCGCCCAGACTAGCAACTCATTGGCCGTGTCCGCGTCTTCTAGCGGGCGGCCTTCAATAATGTTGATGTGTTCGTTGATGCCGGGCACGCAATTAATGCGCACCTGGCGCAAGTCCTTGTTAGCATAGCGCGTGTCGTCGGGCAGGGCGCGGATCATAAAAGCGTGGCTGCCGATCTGATAGTAGCTGCGCTCTACAGGCAGCCCTGTCTCGCGGGTGGCTAGTTGTCCTAACCACTTGCCTGTGTCGAGAGCTTCTTGCACCGTCATGACCTGAGGCGCCGACGGGATGCGATAGAAACGGATGGCCAGTGGAGGACTAGCGTTGCCATAAGCATCCTCAGCCAGCTCATGCTTGAGAATATGAAAGCCGACCGAGTTGGTGAACACTGGGATGCTGGTAATGAGGCCGACCGTCAGCGCAATGCCGAGCAGTGAAAGAAGGGTCAGTCCGAAGCGCTTTTGTGTACGTTTTAGCGCCAACAATAGGAATGATGTATGGATAATCAATGGTCAATCGCCCTCGTCAACGTTGCCGAAAGATAGCGCGTCTATTGTACACCCAACTGGGGCGTGTGGCCAAAACACTGGGTCGCACGCGAATCCACGCTTGCTAGTGGTATTGGCGGCAAAATCTCATAATTCGATGCGTTGAACAATCTTGCTTGTGTCCAGTTGGTAGCCAAACCCAGGCCCTTGCGGGGGAAGGAAATAGCCGCCCATAGGCTCGTAGAAATCGGTAAAGAAAAACTGGACATTGTGGTTGATGCGAATGCCCCATTCGCACATCGGGCAAACACGCGCCGGGTTGGCAAACATCATGTGGATGGCGTTGCGGCCTGTTTCGTTGGCATGGGGAATAACGGGCACCCCGTAGGCCGAAGCTAGGGCGATTACTTTGCGCAGCTCGGTAAGGCCGCCGTTGAGGCCCGGTTCGGGCTGAAGCACCGTGGCGGCGCCGCTTTCCAGGATGTGCTTAAAATCCCAACGGGTGTACCAATGCTCGCCAAACGCCAGCGGAATGCTGGTAGCGTGTGATAGTTTGACATAAGCTTCGAGGTCGTCAAAGCTCAATGGCTCTTCGATCCAAGCGGGATGGTAGGGTTCGAGCTTGCGCGCCAGCTTGATGGCGTAGAGCAACGAGTTGGCTGTGGGATCGGCCAAGAGCCAATCCACCATGATATCTATATCGTCGCCTACGGCTTCGCGCACCGCCTTGATGAGCGCGACGTTGCGACGCAGGCCATCGTCGCCGTCCAAAGCGTTGCAGGGGAGGTACCACTTGACGGCGCCAAACCCTTTCTCAATGTACTCGACGGAACGTCGCGCTGCCGCTTTCGGCTCAGTGGAAAAGCCCAACATGGCCGCATAGGCGCGCACTTGGGGCTGGCAAGGCCCGCCGAGCAGGCGATACACCGGCTCGTTCCTGATCTTGCCCGCTAAATCCCACAAGGCGAGGTCGAGCGTCGAAAGGTCGCCCAGCCGTTGATAGCGGGTGTATGTGCCGGTGTAGAGACGATCCCAGATCGCTTCGATGCATAGGGGATCCTCCCCGATGATTTCATGCCCAAGCTGCACTATGGCGCGCGAGCCGCCGGTCGCTAGACCGGTGAACCCTTCATCGGTCCCAATCTCGGTGAACGTGCGACGATAGGGCGTGGCCTCATGGGGGGCCAGACCCAGCCGCTCGGTCTCGTATAGCGCGAGGCCGCTGCGCAGCGGGCCAATCAGTTCAAAGCAATGGACATTGGTGATTTTCATGAGCCAGGCTCCTGGATAATATTAGCATGGCCGACGCGTTCAATGGCGCGCAAGTTAGCAATTGGAGTGCGCAGCGGCACGGCGCACTCGGGGCCGAGCACCTGCACGCCGGCTGTCAGAGCGTAGCGCGCTTGCTCGGCTGCTTGCTCGGGCGTACCCGTGTAGAGCACAGTGGGGTTGTTCACATTGCCCACCAACGAAATGCGCCCACCTACGGCGCGTACGGCGTCGAACGCATCTACTTTCGAGTCAAAGTGAAAGGCATCGAATCCCGCATCGGCGATATAGCCTATGCGGTCGAGTGTATTGCCGCAGATATGGAGCACAATAGGGCAACCCAACTCGGCGATCAGCTCGCGATGGATGGGCTGGAGCAAATCGCGGTACATGCTGCCGCGCACCAGGTCGCCGGTGGCGTGGTCGGCCAGGCACAACACGTCTGCGCCGGCGGCAATTTGCGCCCGCCCAAAGGTTAGCGTCACCGCCTTGAGCCGGTCGAGAAAACGCCGCACCTTATCCGGCTCCAGAATGGTCTCGGTGAGAAACGCTTGCAACCCATGGACGTGATAAGCCAACGTCCACGGCCCCATCATCTTGCCGATGATGGCCACATGGGGGTATTGCGCCCGCAACAGGCGAATGGCGTCGAGCACTACGGCGATAGAGGGCCGTTCCAGGAAATCGTCGGGCAGGCGCACCTCTTCCGACTCTTCCCACAGCGTGTTGCGCGCGGTGGGCATATCCGCTGCTGCGCCCCAATCAATGTCGCAGCCCAGCGCCGCCGATTCCTGAATGACGCTGAACACAGGCATGATGGCGTCATACCCCAAGATTTCATAGGCGCCGGCGGCGAGCCTCGCCATTTTGGTTGCATCGAGGTGTACATCGGGGAAGTAGGCGCTCGTCAATTCCATCTGCTCCACCGTCGCCACCGAGGTGGGGCTGCCTACTGGCGTGCGATCTACACGCCCCCCCAACAATCCCGCCAAAAAGC
>CAZYPJ010000005.1:0-41469 GCA_964649365.1 uncultured Anaerolineales bacterium
CAGGATGGTTCTCGGTCGTGTTCGAGCCGATGATAAAGTAGGACTGGGCGTCATTGGCGATGTCTTCGATCGAGTTGGTCATGGCGCCCGAACCGAACGATGTGACCAGACCGGTCACAGTGGAGCTGTGTCAAAGCCGAGCGCAGTGATCTACGTTGTTGGTCCCGATCACCGCCCTGGCCAGCTTTTGCACCAAATAGTTCTCCTCGTTGGTGCACTTGGCCGAGGCCAGGAACCCCAACGCATCGGGGCCGTCGCGCTTGGCAATCTCGGCGAACTTGTCGGCCACCAAATCCAAAGCTTCATCCCAGCTCGCTTCGACGAACTCGCCGTTCTTGCGAATCAAGGGGGTGGTCAATCGCTCTTGGCTCTCGACGTAGTCCCAGCCAAAGCGGCCCTTGACGCACGTCCAACCTTTGTTGGCGGCGCCTTCCCAATTGGAAGCAACCTGGATGACCTTGTTGTCCTTGACCTGAAGGTCGAGCGTGCATCCTACGCCACAATAGGGGCAGACGGTCGTGACCTTTTTCATCTCCCACCACCGCCCCTTGCCCAGGCTTTGCTTGGGCGCGAGCGCTCCGGTGGGGCAGACAGCGATGCACATGCCGCAGGATTCGCAGGGCGAATCTTGTAGATTGCCATCGAAGGCCGTGCCGATTTTCGAGCTAAACCCACGATTGAGTAGGCCAATGGCCTCGACGCCGTTGATCTCGTCGCAAGCGCGCACGCAACGACGGCACAGGATGCACTTGTTGTAATCGCGGTAAATGAACGGATCGTCGTCCTGAATGGCATAGTTGTGCTGCTCGCCCGGAAAGCGCGTCTGCTTGATGCCATACTCGTAGGCCAGATCCATCAATTCACAATTGCCGGCCGCCGAGCAGGTCATGCAGTCGTAGGGGTGATCCGAGAGCAGCAGTTCTAGCACAAAGCGTCGGGCCTCGCGCGTCTGGGGCGAGTTGGTGTGCACCACCATCCCCTCGGACACGGGAAAAGTGCAGGCGGGTTGCAGCACACGCTGCTTTTCCACCTCGACTAGGCAAACGCGGCACGCCCCGATCGGTTTGAGTGCGGGATGGTCGCACAGTGTGGGGATCCTGATGCCCGCCATGCGAGCGGCGCTCAGGATCGTGCTGTTGGGCGGCGCCGAGATTTGTTTGCCATCAATCGTGATGTTCACGTTGGGCATGATTCCTCCTGAATCAGAGAGATATCACTGTATTGAACGAACTGTACGGATGGCATCAGGATTCGCACATGGTCAGTGTATGCCTTGTCCGTATTATAACGTAACGCATGACGAATTTCAAGGCTTTTTCGCGAAATCAATACGAAATTCGTATTGAAATGCTCTCAACTCGCCGACTTTAGAAACTCCAACACGATTTCGACAGCCTGATCAGCTAGTTGAGAAGTTTCTGCCGATAGACTCTCACTAAAACCCCAGTCCATTCCTACAATGGACAAGATGTATCCCTCCGGGCAATGGCCGCCAAAAGCCTTGCACAATCCTAGGAGCATACTGGGCTGGATATGATGGCCCCCAAAGCTGGCGCAGAGCGAGGGCTTGATGGCCTCCCAGTGGACCGGTTCTCGCTGTGCGTGGGCGATGTGCGCATCTATAAAGATGACAACATCATATTGTCTCAGTATCTCTGCCATCTCTGCGCTCAATTGATGAGCGCAGAGTATAGCCGGATCGCGATCGGTATCAGAGTAAGCATTGGTCGGTTCGCCTACTGGAAACCCGAGCCGAGCGCGCAAGCGGTGAATCACGTAAAAGGCCACGCCATCGTCACCCCGGCTCGAATTCCCATAGGCAATTAACAACACGCGCATGAATTAGGTGTTACTTTGCTTCGATGTCACAGCGCTGGCAGCGCTTGCACTCTTCGAGGCACCCTTCCAGCGACAAGCCCAGCTCAACTTCGCGCCAATTGTTGCGGCGCACGGCGGGTTCTTGCACGGGCATCTGGACGCGGGCCGCGTCGGCGTATTCTTCCATGTTGTAGGTGAGAGGCACTGAATCGTAGGCCAACCACCCGCTCTTGGAGACCGGCCAGCCCTGCTGTAGATAGGTATCTACTGCTTGGGCGACCTGGTTGCCTTGCGCCACCGCCTCGACCACCGTCGCGGGGCCGAGCACGGCGTCGCCCGCGGCAAAGACGCCAGGCCGCGAAGTGAGCAGCTTGCGATCTACCTTAAAGGTGGTATTGCGGTTATGCTCGACGCCGCATTCGCCCACGCAAGTGACGTCGGTGCTCTGGCCGATGGCAGGGATCACCACATCCACCGGCAGCACGAACTCGGAGCCTTCGATGGGCCGTGGCCGACGGCGAGCGCCCTCGTCGAACTCGCCCAGCTCTTGCTGTACCAATTCCAACCCTTCAACCTTGCCGTTGCCGATGATGCGACTGGGGTTGACCAGGAAGTGGAGCTTGAGGCCTTCCTCCTCAGCCTCATGAACTTCCAAGTCTTGGGCAGGCATCTCTTCGCGGGTGCGGCGGTAGACCAGGTGCACCTCGGTAGCGCCCAGGCGCATAGCCGTGCGCGCGGCGTCAATGGCGGTATTGCCGCCGCCAACCACCGCGACGCGCTTGCCGGCCATGCTCGGCGCGTTGCCCAAAGCGACGTTGCGCAAAAAGTCGGTGCCGCCTAGCACGCCTTCCAACTCTTCGCCGGGGATGCGCATGCCACGGCTGATCTGTGCGCCGATGGCCAAGACCACGGCGCTATAGCCGTCGCGCTCCAGCAAGTCGTCAATCGAAAAGTCGCGCCCCAACTTCGAGTTCAGTTTGATCTCGGCGCCGGCGCGCTTGACGTTGTCAATCTCGGCGTTCAAGATGTCGCGCGGCAGGCGATATTCAGGGATGCCCACGGCCATCATGCCGCCCGCTACGGGCAGCGCCTCGTGGATGGTGACATCATAGCCCCACTGCGACAGGCGCAACGCCGCCGTTAGACCCGCCGGGCCAGAGCCAACGATGGCTACTTTTTTGCCCTTCTTGGGTTCTAGGGCGGCCGGCGTCCAGGGATTCTTCAATTCCTGGTCGGCCATAAAACGCTTGATCTGGCGGATAGCCACGGGCTGATCCAGGTCGCCGCGACGGCAACGGGTTTCGCAGAAGGCGGGGCACACGCGCCCGCACACCAACGCGAACGGATTGCGCTTGCGATGGATTTCGAGCGCCTCGGCGTATTTGCCCTCCGAGACCAGCGCGACATAGCTGGGCACATCCACCCCCGCCGGGCAGGTGTTGACGCACGGGGCGCGCACCAGGGCCTTGCAGCCACCCGCGGGGCATTTCTTTTCGAGGATATGAGCCTCGAACTCCTCGCGGAAGTAGCGCAGCGCTGAGAGGATCGGGCCAGGAGTTAGCTGACCCAGCGCGCAGATCGAGGCGTTGGCCATACCCTCGGCGATCTGTTGGATCGTGTCGAGGTCTTCCATCTTGCCCTCGCCTTGAGTTATGCGCGTGAGGATCTCGAGCATCCGCTTGCCGCCCACGCGACAGGGCACGCATTTGCCGCACGATTCGGCGGTGGCAAAGGTAAGGAAGTACTTGCTGAACTCGACCATGCAGGTATCCTCGTCCACCACGATCATACCACCGGAACCCATTACCGCGCCCGCCTGGCGCAGCGAATCAAAGTCCACGTTTAGGTTCAATTGCGAAGCGGGGATACAACCGCCCAGCGGGCCGCCCGTTTGCACAGCCTTGAAGCCCTTACCCTTGGGGATGCCGCCTCCAATATCAAAGACGATCTCGCCCACGGTGATGCCCATTGGCACCTCGACCAGGCCGGTGTTTTCCACCTTGCCCGTCAGAGCAAAGATAGCCGTGCCGGGGCTGCGCTGCGGGCCGATGCCTGCGAACCACTCGGCTCCATGCAGGATGATCTGCGGAACGTTGGCGTAGCTTTTGACATTGTTGTTGTTAGTAGGCTTGCCCCACAACCCCGAGACCGACGGGAACGGCGGGCGGGGACGCGGCTCGCCGCGTTTGCCTTCGATAGAGGCGATTAGCGCCGTCTCTTCACCGCAGACAAATGCGCCTGCTCCCTCTTTGACGTGCAGTTTGAAATTAAAGTCAGTGCCGAAAATGCCCTCGCCCAGTAGTCCATATTCCTCTGCCTGTTTGATTGCGATGTGCAGACGCTTGATGGCCAAAGGGTACTCGGCGCGGCAATAGATATAACCCTCAGCAGCGCCAATGGCATAGCCCGCGATGGCCATGCCCTCAATCACCGCGGGAGGGTCGCCTTCCAAGAGCGAACGATCCATGAATGCGCCCGGGTCGCCCTCGTCGGCATTGCAGACGACGTATTTGACGTTTCCGGGGGTTTTCTGAGTCAATTCCCATTTCAGGCCCGTGAGAAAACCGGCGCCGCCGCGGCCTCGCAAGCCCGATCGCTTCACTTCGTCAATAACCTGCGCGGGGGTCATTGTCTGCACGACTTTGCCCAGCGCCTCGTAGCCGCCTTGAGCGATATATTCATCAATATTCTCGGGATCAATCATTCCGCAGTTGCGCAATGTGACGCGCAATTGTTTCCCGTAGAAAGGAATATCCTTGTAAAAGGGCACAGCCTGGTGGGTCATTGGCTCTTTGTAAGTGAGCCGATTGACGACGCGACCTTTGACCAACGTCTCTTCGACTATTTCTTCTACATCGGTGGCCTGCACCTGGCAGTAAAAGATGCCTTCGGGATAAACAATCATCACTGGGCCCATGGCGCAGAAACCACGGCAACCAGTGTCAACGACGCGCACTTCGTTCTCAAGGCCTCTGCGGGCGATTTCGGCCTTCAATGCCGAGATGAGGGGCACAGAGCCGGACGCTGTACAACCCGTGCCTCTACATACCAGGACATTCGCCCGGTATAGGGGTTCCGCCATGATACGTCCTCCTGACAAGAATAAGGAATGAAAGTTTCGGCCCGCTTTGTGCCTGGGCCGCGTACTGCGCAATCCGGTGTTAGGACTTGGGCAGGCGGCCCACGGTCCACTCTTCGACAACGCGACCGTTGATGAGGTGCTCTTCGATCAGACGGGGTACCTTGGCTGCCGTGATGTTTCCATAGGTGATGCGCGGGCTGCCAGCCTGCTCGATATCTACCAATGGCTCGCTGGCGCACATACCAATACAGCCTACCGTGGCCACATGCGCCTCGATGTTGCGCTTGCTTAGCTCTTCTAGGATAGCGTGCATCGTCTCTCGCGCGCCGGCGGCAATGCCGCAAGTGCCCATGCCGATAGTGATCACGGTACCGGTTTCAGTGCGCGTCTTGATCTCTTTCTGCACTTCATCGCGCAGTTTGCGCAGTTCATCCAGTGACTTGAGTTTTGGCATTCTGTTTTCTCCTCGTAAACCAGCGATCCAATGACTGCCTATTGCAAACGCGAATCGAATCTCAATGCTCGCCGTACAATTGTTCATATCCTTCCCGGATATACTCTGCCAACCACTGGCGCACCAAAGGATGATCTAGCGGCACATCTCCCATCACGGAACGGATCTCGGCTGTATCTAGCTCGAATTCGTGGTCATCGTAACGATGCGAGAAGTGCAGATCGCATGCTTTGCCAAAAAGAATGGCGCCAAGCAGCGTGCTCTTGATGTCGCCCAAGGGTGCGCGGTCGATGTGATCGAGTTGAAAAGTAGCTACAATCTCGGTCCCTTGGCCAACCTGCGACGAGATCGTCAATCCGCCGTTGCACCGTTCCGCCGCCGCTTTGAACAGCGGTATGCCTAGTCCCACGTGGCGCGTCGTTCTAGTGGTAAAGAATGGGTCGCTCACTCTGCGTAACGTCTCTGCATCCATGCCGCGTCCGTTATCAGCGACTCTAATAGTGAGCCGATTCTGGGCTGTGTCTTCATTGATTTGTAAAACGATCTGGCTGGCTCCAGCCGCCAGCGAATTCTCCAAGATATCCAGGATATGATGAGATAACTCGCGCACTATTTGAGCTCGCGCACCAACTCGACCAATTTCTCAGGGATCAGTCGGCCTACCACTTGGTCGTCAATCACTGCTACGGGGGCTAGGCCGCACGAGCCTAGGCAATAGACCACTTCAACGGTGACACGATAGTCGGGCGTTGTCGCGCCGGCTTTGATGCCAAGATCCATTTCGAGGTTCTTGATATTCTTGGCTGCGCCGCGCACATGGCAGGCTGTGCCATCGCATATACGTACCACATGACGACCTCGTCGAGCCAAATAGAACTGAGCGTAGAACGTAGCGACGCCGTAGAGCTGGCTCAAGGGCACGCCCATCTTTTTCGAGATGTGTTGCAATACCTCTGCTGGCAGATAGCCGTATGCTTCTTGAGCCTTTTGGAGCACGGGAATCACCGCGCCGCGCTCGTTGCGATAGGTATCGAGCACTTCATCAAGCGGGGCCATATCAAGTGTTTCCTCAGCCAAAGCCTGCGTTTGTTCTAGCACGTCCATTCCTCCCTAGCCTGTAATGAGTTTGATCGTGTCGTGCATCCCTCCTGGCTCGTGAGGGGACGCGATCATGGCAATAGTCTGATTTTGCGACCGTCCTTGCCAGCGAAGGCTAATTCTAGCTCGCGGACGCAAGGTTCGCCGCATGTGAGCAGCGTGTTCGCCCGCATTTCGCTCAAGCGGTGGGCGTCACCCGATGTGATTAGCGGCCAGCCGGTGATCTCGGGAAATAGGGCAAGCGCCTGTTCCGGCGCGATGTGGGCCGATATTTCTAGCGCCGCTAGCGCCAATTCTATGGGGATAAACCCCAAAGTCGCTAGGACGCTGTACGCCTGCCGATCCACGTGGGCTGCGATGGACAACCCTCCCAGTTCGCGCACCTGCTGAACAACTTGTTCAATAGTCAGCGCTGTTGCTACGAGCAGCAAGCGCTCATTCATGCGCACGAAATCGCCCGTTTCGTCCACGACGAATTGGGCGCCAAAGTAGTCTTCTCGATTTTTTAAGGGCGGCAGGTGTGCATACACGATTTCTTGCCAAGCCATAGCTTGCTCTGCCGTGTCGAAAAGGCACAATACATGCGCTTCCTCGCGTGTCTGTACCTCCATGCCCGGTAATACGCCAACGCCGCTTCCCTCAGCTGCGCGTATAACGGCGCAGACGTTCTCTGCTGAGTTATGGTCGGTGATGGCAATCAGCCCCAACCCCAACTCTTGCGCCCGTTTGACGATGAATGGTGGGATCATTTCCACTTCGGCGCAAGGCGAGAGTACAGTGTGAATGTGCAGATCAGCCCAGATAGGCCGCAAGCCCGGCTGCGTTCTGTGACCGGACATGCTCGGCATCTTATTGCGGCCCGTTGATGCCCAACTGAAAGAGCTTGCCCACTACACAGAAGGTGTTTTCATGTGAGATCAGCAGCGGAATGTCTTTTTCGCCCGCCTTGTTGATGGTCTCGTCGTCGAGTCGTGAATCTTCCGTGATAATTACGCACGCGAGATTCAACAAACTCGCGACGGCCACGACATTTGGGTGGGCTTGTAATGTGACCCACACATTCCCCTCGCGCGCGCCTGCCATGACGCAACTGAGTAGGTCAGACGCATAGCCGCCCGTGATCGGGTTGTCTAAGCCAGCGGCGCCTGCCGCTACTTTCAGCCCCAACGCAGAGACGATTTCGCGAACGATCACCTGACGCTCCTTTGCGTATCTATTGCGTGTCTATCGCAACTTGTAGATCATCTCTAGTCGTGTGCCTACGCCCATCTCGGATTGTAAACTCATCTCGTCGGCGCAGGCTTTGATATTGCTAAGACCCATACCGGCCCCAAAGCCCAACTCACGAATCCAATCGGGCGCAGTGGAAAACCCAGCTTGCATCGCCTGTTCAATATCGGGTATGCCTGGCCCGTTATCTATGGCGATAATTCTCATGCGTTCTGGTCGCAGTTCAGCGATGATTTCGCCGCCATAGCTATGAATGAGTATATTCGTCTCGGCCTCATAGGTCGCTACCGCTACCCGCCGCACGATGCCGGGGTGTGCGCCCAATCGCTCTAGCGCGCGCTTGATTTTGCTGGAAGCTTCGCCGCCATGAACAAAGTCGCGCGCTTTGACCGAGTAACGCAGGATAAGGGCTGTCTGATCGGATTCGATATCTTCAAAGATGTGGCTAGCGCGATAACGGCGAATTTCTTCGGCCTGCCATTGCACTTCCATCTGCCGCAAAAGGCCGCGCACGATATCGCCCTTGGTCAAAAGGCCAACGAGCTTGTTCTCGGCATCCAGAACAGGAAAGCGGCCATAGCCATAGCGAGCGAAAAGGTTCACCGCGCTGACCACTGATTCATCAGCGCGCACATATTGAACCTGAGTAGTCATTTTCTCGCCAACGGTAGCTTCGAGATCGTTCGTTTCTAGCGCCCGGATGACGTTCTCGATGCTGATCATCCCGACCAACTCACCATCGCGAACTACGGGCACACCCGAGATTCTCTTGACGCGCAACAATTCTTTTAGGTCGCGCATCGAACGATCGGGCGAGATGGTGATCACGTTGCGGGTCATCACCTGCTCGATCTTGAGCTCATACACCAGTTCCTGTACTTTGGTGAGTTCGGCTGGCTTTTGATCCACCCTATATTTCCCTTATAGAGCAGGGAAACAAACGCTTTAACGAGTCTTATCGCTTGCCAAGTCCTCGCCAAAAGCTTCCCGCCATGTTTTTAAGGATAGGTCGAACAGGCCGCAGCTCGGCAGCCGGGCAGTGAATAAAAGCCCGCACGTCTCGTACATGGTATAGCGAGAGGCGAGCAAAGGGATGTCTTTTTCTTCTGCCAGAGAGATAGTTTCTGGGGGGGGATATTTGCCCCGCACAAAAACAATGGCTTTGACGCCGGCTATTTCGGCGGTGCGAACGACCTGGGGATTGGTTAGCCCTGTCAGGAGCAGTGTTCCGGCATGAGTAAAGGCCAGCACATCGCTCATTAGATCCGCTCCGCAGGCCATTTCTACCTGCATGTTGAGATCAATGTTTCGCGAGATAGCCTTGCCATCAATCAAAGCGAGCACTTCTTGAATGGTCATAGCACCGCCATAAACGACGTGTGTTCGACTCGAAGGGCTGATCTTACCCCTGCGGGGATTTTGTGAATTATATCACAACATGAAAACACCTGTCAAACGTTTTGGCCGTCTGCTCGTTATTAATTGGGAGCTAGACGGAAACAGCATTACTGTTCCAAACTGGCGTAATCTTGGCCTAGAATGACGCGGATGTCAACATCTTCATTGTCGTTCTGTTCATAACGGATGTTGTTCTCCTTGATGTTCAACCGCTCGGCGAGGGCTTCAGCCGTATGGCGCTTGTCGGCATAGACGAACATGGCGGTCTCGGCATAGTCGAGTCGGCTGGCGTTATCATATCTGACCACGTTTAGCCCATCATCGCGCCGCCGTTGCGCTGTATTTTGTGCCAGATCGGCAATGGTTGTTCCATTCTGCAACTCGATGCGCGCATTTTCACTGGCAATCTGCGCCTTCACCAAACTGGGGGTGGGCACTGCGGAAGGCGCTACGGTAGGAAATAACTCATCTACCAGCTTGCGCACCTGTTCCCAATCGGCCACTTCTACCATCCAGTTTTGTGGCGTTACTACTGTCGAGGTCATAGAACTGTCAATCGCTCCGCCGCGCACATTGGCAGTATCAATGCGTTTGCCAATCTCGGCCAGAGCCAATATCTCGTCGAGAGTCAAGTCGGTCTGAACCGAGCTGCCGGCGATTTCCAGCAGTTTTGGGACGCGCGAGATGGGAATATCAAGGCTCAACGCCTTGTCGCGCACGGCCATGATGACAGCTCGTTGCCGAGCCATACGATCATAGTCGCTCGTTCCATGGCGCGATCGGGCATATTGCAACGTCGTTTTACCATCCATGTGTTGCACCCCGGCGGGGATATCCACTACGATGGTGCCATAGTTGTTGTCGGGATAGGTAGCATCATGAATGGGCTTTTCGACGTTGATGGTGACGCCGCCAATAGCGTCAACGAGCTTTTCAAAGCCTGTAAAATTGAGGCGCACATAATAGTGAACAGGCACGCCCAAAGCGTACCATACGGTTTTTTTTGCAAGAGCTACCCCGCCGCCTGGGTAGTGTTTTGCGTCGCCGAGATAATGCGCCATGTTGATACGATTCTCGCCATAGCCTGGAATCGTCACCCATAAATCTCGTGGGATAGACAACATGGAGGCCGAGTTTGTAGCGGGGTCAATGGATGCTAGGATCATCGTGTCGGTGCGCCAGGGGCCAGTTTCCTGCTCGCGTTGGTCAATGCCCAGGAGCAAGATGTTGATACGCTCTTTTT
Source organism: uncultured Anaerolineales bacterium (assembly GCA_964649365.1). Lineage (GTDB taxonomy): Bacteria > Chloroflexota > Anaerolineae > UBA1429 > UBA1429 > CAZYPJ01. The sequence goes on from CAZYPJ010000005.1 coordinate 10,324, forward strand.
TCTGCTCGATATCGGGCAGATCCTCTTCGGGGGCGCGCCCTTCGATGATGGTGGTGTTGGTTTGGGTGACGTTATCTACGAGGGGAAGCGATGTGCGCGCAAAGATCGCACGCACGGTGGAGAAATAGAGATAGCCGCAAAATAAAGCGCCAGTTGCTATCAGAGTTAGGAGAAAAGCCGAAAAGGCTTTTTGCCAACTGGCGTGCTGGCGATCTGCTTCGAGCATGATGGAGCATCCTTAATATGAAGGTGAGCGCATACCAATGTTGCGATTATAGCACACCTGGTCGCACGCGCCAAAGGTTCACTATGTCAAATGGATTGTCACTGGGGGGCGCAAACGCTCGATTCGCGCTTTTGGGGTGTGCTATAATGCCGTAATTCCATCCGGCAAGCTGATCCGTGCCGGCTGGCGCAGCAGCGGCTTCATAAAGCAATGTAGAAAGGATTATCTGGCATGAGAGCTTTGGTGAAAACCCAACCGACCAGAGGGGCTGAGCTTTTGGACGTACCCATTCCTCAGATCGGTCCGAACGACCTGCTCATCAAAGTGCAAGCGGCGGCGATTTGCGGCACCGACAATCATATCTACGATTGGACGCCTTGGGCTGAGGCGCGCTTGAAGCTACCTATGATCTTTGGGCACGAGTTCGCAGGCGAGGTAGTCGAAGTGGGTTCGGCAGTGACGGGCTGGCGCGTGGGTGATTTGGTGGCCGCCGAGACGCACATTCCCTGCCAGCAATGTTACCAATGTCGGACGGGGCGACAGCACACCTGCGAGCAGATGAAGATCATCGGCGTACACGTGGATGGCGCCTTTTCAGAGTACGCTTGTTTGCCCGTATCGTGCGCATGGAAGCTGGAGCCGGGCGCGTCACCCGAGTTGGGCGCGATCCTGGAGCCGATTGGCGTAGCCGCTAATGGCTTGTTCAAAGATCGCATTGATGGGTGCAGCGTGGCGATCATCGGTTGCGGGCCAATTGGCATTTTCGGGGCGCAACTCGCGTTAGCAGCGGGCGCGAGGCAGCTTTTCGTAAGCGATGTGAACCCCTATCGGCTGGAGATGGCGCGTCGTATTGTCCCCGATGCAGTGGCGTTGAACCCTACGCAGGAGGATGTCGAAGGCATCGTGCGAGATGCCACTGAAGGGCGCGGCCTTGATGTGGTCGTCGAATTGAGCGGCAGCACGCCGGGCGTGGTGCAGGCGTTCAACCTGTTAGCCAAGGGCGGTCGCGTCAGCCTGGTAGGGTTGCCCTCTAAACCGATCACGTTGGAAATGACTAACGCCATCATCTATCGCGAGGCGGTGGTGTATGGTTCTACCGGCCGTTTGATGTGGGATACGTGGTACAAGGTGGATGCTCTACTCAAAGCAGGTAAATTCGATCCTATGCCGGTAATCACGCATCGCTTTCCTCTAAGCGCATTCGATCAGGCGCTCGAGTTGACGCTGAGCGCCAACGCCGGCAAGGTGATTTTGACGCCCTAACTTGATTAGCTAAACACACGGCCAGGCAAAGTGTAGCCTGGTCGTGTGTTGTGTATCGCGACAGCGCTAGGCCAATTCCACCACCAAATAGCGATGATCCGAACCGGGCATCGCGCCGGTGTGTGCTCGCAAAGGTCGCCATGTCGGAGGGTAGAAAAGATAGTCAATACGAAAGAGAGGGAAAGGCGAGTGGAGCCCAAAGAAAGGCCTGCCCACCGGATAGGTGAGGCCCGGCCCTTTGCCCGCCACACGATAGGCGTCGGCCCATTGCGCCGTCAGCAGGCCATATTCTTCGCATTGATCCGTTAGGTTAAAGTCGCCCAATAGAATGGCGTCGCCGCCCAACCTCTGCGCAAGCTGTATGATCCCTTCTACATCGGCTCTACGCTTCGTTGTAGATAGACCACATGGGTAGCGCACCCCTGCCTGATGGCATAAATGCAGATCGGGAATGCGTGGATGCGAATTGACCAGCCATACGCTGCGACCATTGATCTCAATTCGCGCCGTCTGGGTGGGGTTGGCGCCCGGCGCCACGATATGCTCAGCGCTATCAAGAAAAGGGTACCGGCTAAGCAAGCCCATGCCTTCGGAATCCTTGCCCGGCGAAAGCAAACGATGAGGATAAGCATCGGCAAGAAGTGTGTCTATGGCCTGAGCGTGTTCGGCCTTTAATTCTTGTAGCGCGACGACGGCAGGCGACTCGGCGATGATCGCGCCGATGAGCTTACCTACCTGGCGCGTGTTTATCTTGAGCAAGTTGGCAGGCATCGCTTTGAGGTGGGCTGGCTCGACGCGCCGGGCGATCTCGTGGTGTGGGAACATAGGGCGCAGAAATTGATACGCAAAGATGCTCGCTGCCGCAATGGACAGCAGACAAAACAGCGGCGAACGCATCAATACTGCGAGCGCTGGCAAGACCAGCGTTGGCGCAAACGCCCATGGTGAGATGGTGCTAAAAGCTTGTAGCCACCAAGGTCGCGACCAATGTAAACGTACCCAAAGGATATAAATAATCAATGCGCCTAGATAGAGCGCCGCTACCGTATTGAACAATGAATAGAGCATATCGGTTGCATCAATTCCATTGGTAGGCTATTAAAGCCGGACTGACCAGGCTAAGGCAAAGCATAGCACGACCACGCGAGGCGGTCAAAACGGAACGGCGCTTATGCGCGCAGCGCAAATCCGCCCGATTTAGAGATGGCGCGCCCTGCGTCGAGCCAAGCGCGCAACGTGGTGCCAACTTGTTGCAGCAGACGCGGGCCGATTTGATAACGCCCCTCGCGAGCTACGGCCTCTGCCAATTCCTCGATGCTGGCCACACCCTGGCGCAACGCGACGGCGCAAAATTGCTCGTATTCATCAAGCGCCGACAAGCTCTCGTCGATGAGCTCGCGACCAGCCGCGCTGTCTTTGGGGGGTTGATGCGATGAGAGGAAATAAGCAAAGTCGAGCGCTGCAAGTTTGGTTAGCGCACGCCGATAGGCGTTGGGGTCGGCCCCAAAGGGCGTGGAGCGCAAGCCCTGATCAGTTACCATGGGCGCTCCCATCACTGATTCGCCGTGTAGCAGCGCGCCGTGAGCGCGGTCGTAGAGACTGATGTTGCCTGCCGTGTGGCCGGGGGCGTGAACCACTTCCAACGAAAAGTCGCCCAACTCGATCTGGTCTCCGTCCTGATAACGCTCGCTTACCGGCGCATCAGCGCCGCAACGGTGGATGAGTGTTTGGATTCGCTCTTCGTCTGTTAATCCATATACTTCGGTAGCCAGTCGGCGATGATTGGCCACGCCAGGCGCATCAAGCGCATGCGCGCCGATGCGCAGCCGCTCGACCGAGACGGCAAATAGCTCGGCGTTGCCGCCGATATGATCCGCATGGGCGTGCAAGTTGACCAGGAGGTCGAGATCGGCTGCACTTAACCCCAGATTGGCCAGATAGGGCAAAATGGTCTCGGTGGGTACGCCTGCTACACCCGAATCTACTAACAAGCGGCGCTGACCTTCAAATAGCCAAAGGTTAATCTGTCGCCCATTTTCAAAGTGAGCGTTTATCAAGCGCAAACCCGAATAGATCTCCATTGAATGGCCTCCGTATGTATCAAAATTGGCAAACTGCGACAAGTCCATTTTATCCCGATTATCGCTTTCCCCAAGCCGCTTGCGACAATGAGGCTCAATCGGAGGCGGTATTGGGGAATCGAAAACAGACTTTACCGTTGGGATGCGCCGTGCCTTTGCGCCGCTATCCCGACTTGGCCAAGCCTTAAACGATACACCGTACAATGATTGTGGAAAATGGTGCAACCTGTTATAATAGCAAAAGATAGGTTGGGCGTCAGATCTCAGGGGGAGCAGATAGGAGAAGGACATGAATCACCTGATCCTTGTAGTAGATGACGATGTGGATGTGGCCAATATGATTGAGCGCTCGTTGCGCCGCGTGGGCCACAATGTCATGGTCACGCACCGAGGCGCCGATAGCCTGGCCATTGCTCGGCAGCAGCATCCCGACCTGGTCGTGCTCGATATCATGATGCCCGGTATGAACGGCATCGAGGTCTGTCGCCATATGCGCGCCAACCCTGAACTTAGCCAAATTCCAATCTTGTTTTTAACAGCCAAGGGCGAAATTGGCGACAAAATCGAAGGTTTTGAAGCGGGGGCTGACGACTATCTGACCAAACCGTTCGATCTACGCGAGTTATCGCTGCGGGTAAGGGCGTTGTTGCGCCGCACCGTGCGGGGCGATGAAGAACCCAAAGAAGTGGAGCGCATCGAGCTTGGCCCGTTGTCGCTCGATTGTCGCACCTTTGAGATCAGCACCACCACGAGAACAGTGCTTCTTACACCAGTCGAATTTGAGTTGATGCATTTTCTGATGGGCAATCCGGGCAAAGTGTTTTCGGCAGATCAGCTCTTGCAAGAAGTATGGGGTTATCCGCCAGGAACGGGAATGCCCGACCTCGTGCGCGTGCACATCAAGAACATCCGTGACAAAATCGAACCAGACCCCAGTAAGCCCGTCTACCTGAAAAACGTCCTCCGCCGAGGCTATATGGTCGCGGCGAACCTGCGCGCTGATGCGGTAGCCTAACCAAGAGAGCTAACATTATGGCATATCGGGAAAAGATACTGGTCGCGGAAGATGAGCCGGATGTGCGCGAGATGTGCCTGCGTATCCTCAAACGAGGCGGCTATACCGCTTCCGGCGTAGAGAATGGCCACCAGGCAGTAGCCCTCGCCCATGAAGAACGTTTCGATCTATTGCTTACCGATATTAAAATGCCTGGCATGGGGGGGCTGGAAGCCTTCCAGGCCATATCGGCTTTTAATCCCGATATTGTGGCTGTGGTGATGACGGGTTTTGGCACGTTGGATTTTGCCATCGAGGCGTTGCGACTAGGCGTATCCGAATTTGTGCTCAAACCGTTCCGTCCCGACGAACTCAACGCGGCTGTCACTCGGGCGCTGACCAAACAGCGACTGGAGCGAGAGAACGCACGCCTCAAGGCCTTGATCCCCTTATTCGATCTGAGCCGTGTGTTTATGAGTTCGGTAGATCTGGCGACAATTCCACAGCATGTAGTGCGTATCGCGCGCGAGGCCCTACGCGCCGATGTCGCCTCGCTTATGTTGTTGAATGAGCGCGATGAACTGGTCGTTCACGCCTCTGAGGGGGTAGCAGTCGAGACATCGGCCAAGATTTGCGTCAAATATGGTCAAGGGATCGCCGGAGCTGCGGCGGCGCAACGGCAGTCCATCGTCGCCAATCAGCACACCGAGACGGCCGAATTACTGGGCACATTTGGGGTTGAAAGCGCGGGTAGCGCCGTCTCAGTACCTTTGATCCACAAAGATCAAGTATTGGGAACCTTGAATATAGCGCGTGTTTACGAAGCCCCTTCTTTCAGTGACGGCGACGTCGAGTTTCTGTCTCTGCTCGCCAGTCAGGCAGCCATTGCTCTCGACAATGCTCGCTTGTTCCGGGAGATACAAGAGGCCTATCAGCGTCTTTCAGAGCTAGACCATTTGAAAGGCGAATTCATTAGTATCGCTTCACATGAGCTGCGTTCACCGTTAGCCGTAGTACTGGCTTATGCTACTCTACTGGAAGAAGAGGCCATCGGCCCTATGCGTGAGCATCTTGGCCAGGTGGTTCAGGCTGCCATGCAGCTGAAATCCATCATAGACGAGATGGTTAGCCTGCGGCATATTGATACGGGCGAGGCGCAGGTGCATATTGCGCCCGTCGAGACGGCGCCCGTGGATGGAGAAGGACTGTATGATTTGCGTCTGCTGAGCGCCCGCAAGAATCAGAAGATCGAGTTAGATCTGGAAGACTTGCCGCTTGTTCTTGCCGATAGGCAGGTCTATCACCTTATTCTCAGCAACCTGATCTCAAACGCTATCAAATTCACGCCCGATGAGGGGCGGATCCGCATCGCTGGCCAGGTGGATGGGGGGCAAATTGTGATAGCGATCAGCGACACGGGTGTTGGTATTCCTGAGGATGAGTTGGGGCGAATCTTTGAGCGCTTTTACCAGGTTGAAGACTCGCTTCGCCGCCAGCATGGCGGTATCGGTCTGGGGCTGGCCATCGCGCGGGAGATGGCCGAGTTGATCGGGGGACGCATCTGGGCGGTCAGCAAAGTAGATTGCGGTTCTACGTTCTATCTCTCGTTGCCTCAAGCCTCGTAAAAGACCAAGCCCCGCGATCGCGGGGCTTGGTCTCCGTGTGCCCTAGCAAACCCTACGAGGTGATGCTAGGGCACTAGTCTTACTACTATGGTCCATCCACATCACCTCCCTCGTTTAGGATAGCAGAATCAGCGAGCGTCCATCGAACGCCCTGGCTACATTATGCGCCATTCCAGCGGATTGTCAAGTGATCTGCTCATCACATTTCACGATCCGCCGCTGGCCCGGGGCGAGCTACGTCCACCTCGCTGATGCGCACCCAGTAGCCATTATCCAGATAGTAGCGTTTCCACCGATTGGGGCCATCGTTTGTAAGCGCCCACGAGTATTTCCACGGATCGTTTACCGGAAACAAAGGATCGTATTGCCGGATTTGAATGAAATACCAACCGCGCGTGTCGGCCTCAAAAGAGCAACTGGAGCCGAAATCGCCTTCTGCCATCCATACATCATCCGATTCGCACACCAATGTACCGGTGATCAGCGGGCTGGATGGGTCTATCCGAGGTTCATAGACTTTAAGCACTGTATCGGTATGGGGCAACCAGCCATCAATCATCCCGCCTTCGGGCAAATCATTGCCGCGCAGATTATAAACCTCGACGCGATAAGTGACGCCCGGATAAGCATAAACCTTAATCCAGTCCTCATCCCAGGGCTTATTCAGAGTATGCTCGGTGGGTTGGCCATCGGCCAACATTACACGAGCGGTTAGCGGCGTGTCATCGTACTCATAATGATCGCGCACGCGATAGGGGTTATCCGAGCGCGGGTCGTCGGGAGGCCAATAGTACGCATCGTGGTGGCGATAGACTTGCGGTAGATAAATGGCGCAAGGTCCCGCCCTAATAACCCCTAGCGTGCTGACCGTATCGGTTACGATGGCCTCGGGACGCGCCTCAGCGCAGAGTTGGCTGACCAGCACCGCTGAGCAAGTGACCGTGGTGCTGGGCCAGGTGTGGATATTCTGTGGCGCAAAGGCCCAAATATCGAGTGTGCGCACTTCATCGATATCTGCTGCAAGGCTAGACAGATCACGCCAGACCAGAGCGCCGCCGGATGTTGCCGTGGGCAGTTCAGGCTCAGCGTGACGGAATTGAAAGCCATTGGGCAGGGTCATGGTGACGGTCATGTTCGCCGCGCCCATGTTGCCGGTGTTGGTATAGACAAGTGTATAGAGCACCTCGGTACAGCGGGTGATCGGCGCCAAAACGGAGCTATCGCTGCCATTAGTAAGGATCTCGCTCTCGATCTGCGGCGAGCGCACATAGGTTACGCTTGAAACGCTCTGGTCTTTCTCGACCCCACCAACCAACATGACCGCTGTGCAAGTCAATTCGGCGCCGGCCGACGTGCCTGGCCTGACTTGCACAAACACCTTGATCGAGCCGCCCCCGCCGCTGGGCAGATCGCCCACCGCCAATTGAATGCAGCGGGCGTCCGCATCAGTTTCTTGCGCCAGAACGGGATCTGTCTGCACTTCCACTATCTCAACATCGGAGGGCAGGCAAATCCGCACGGCAGCATCTGTGACGGCTGGCCCATTGTTGCCGTAAAGAAGCGAGTATTCGAGCGTTTCGCACAGGCCGACGTAGAGTCTAGTATCGAATTGACCCACCCACGGGCCTTGCACCAGACCCAGCAATCGCTCCCAAAGCGCCTCGCCGACCATGCCATCGCGTCCGTCGGCTTGCACCGATTGACCATTGACGACGCTTACTGCGAGGAACAACACACCCAGGAGGGTGACAACCAGGATCATCCGCTTTACTTTTCGGTACATCGTTCATTCCCTCCTAGAAACCCGACATACGTCGGCGAAGAACCAGGAAGATAAAGTCGCAAGCCCGTGTGACCAACACGCTGGGTTCGGATGCCACTTTAACCAGGCAAGGTGCTTTGGATGTGGCGGCTATGGTCGCCTGGGAAGTTAGGGTGAAGGGCGTTGCTCCTGATCGTACAGGTACGACGCAGAGAAAATCGAAAGTCTCCGTGCTTCCCGGAGGCACGACTCCCAAGTCCAGCACAAAGATGTTGCCGCCAACTGCGTTCCATGCCGGGTCTATTGGCGTGACTTGCAGCGCCGAATCAAAGGTTGCGGTGATCACCGTGTCGCGCGCGCTGGCGTTGTCGCTCTCGTTCGCATACCACAGCTTGTACACGAACGACGATCCCTCGCACACGGGCCATATATCCGGCTCAAGACGGGTAACCAACTTGGGCGCAATGATCGTGGTGGTAGCTTCTGCTTCGTTGTTACTCTCATCGTGCTCGCGAGTCACGGTGCTGACTTGCACGTGGTTCGCCAGTTGTTGTCTCGACTCAACAGCACAATCGGCTGAGGCGAACAATCTGATGGTGTACGTCGCATTTGGCGCTAGGTCGCCGATATTAAAGACAACGCCCGATGATTCGATGGTGGATGTGGGAACGCTGGCGACAAACGAAACGCCAGCAGGCAAGATATCGGTAACCACCACGTCACGGGCCGTCGCTGGGCCGTTGTTGCCCACCAAGATCGTCCAGCTCAGCGTGTCGCTGGGCTGCGCGGTGGATTGCTGCGACCTCTTGGCAACCCAGACATCCGCCGTGAGCAACGGGTTATAAGAGCAGGTCGCGTTGTCCGACAGGTCGGAATCATCCGTCTGGCTAGAGATGCCCGCACAGTTGCGCACTTCTTGTTCGTCCTGCCAGAGGGCGTTGAAATCAAAGTGTCCTGTGATCGTGATGACGCCGCCTGCGCCTGGCTCCAAATCGCCGACCGACCAGGAATAGTTGGGGTAGGTTCCTGTAGGATTGACCAACGGGTCAGAGGTAATGCCATCTACCACAAAACCTTGAGGATGTAGCGTATCGGTGACGACCGCTGCCATAGCTACCCCTGGCCCAGTATTGGTATAGTGCAATGTATAAGTGATTGGGTCGCCAGGCCCGATAGGCCCTTCGGGCGATACCGTCTTGGTGATAGCAATGGCCGCCTCTTGCATGTCAAGCTCGCGCGTCACGCTGAAGGATGTGCAAACACTATTGCCGAGGAAGGCCGCTGTCACTGTCGCTGGGCCGGCGTCCTCCGAAGCGATTAGTGTGACAGTAAAGCGCCCGTTGGATGTTGTTTTGAGAATATCGGCGCGACCATTCTGTTTGAACAGCCCGCGGTCGGTGGTCATCAGAATCTCGGTGCCATTCATCACGAAATTGCTATAGACATCAGTTACAGTAACAGTGATGGCCGAGGTGCTGCGCCCGTCAGCAGGTAGATAATCGGGATCGGCTTCGATGGTGATATTGGCGGTGCATCCTGGAATCACTTGCACATCGGCGGAGGCGCAATGATCTTCCAGATCGCTTTCGGGCGCGCTGGTCGAGATGCAAGCAGCGTTGGTGAGCGTGTATGTGATAGCGTGCCATGTCTGCGTGGCCACTTCTGCCACCAATATGATCTCGCCGCCCGTATGTGGGGCCACAGCGCCAATTTCCCAGACATAGTCGGTTGCTTCGGCAGTCGTCTCGCTACGTGTGGGCGCTGGCGTCGTCGCGCCGCTTACCAAAGTGAGCGAAAGCGGCAGGGTATCGGTGAGCGCCACGTCCGTAGCCTCGGCGGCGCCTTCGTTGGAATAGACCAGCGTGAAGGTTACTTGGTTGCCCGGCATGACCGCTGCTTGCGGCGCAACGCCTTTGAGCAACGTGATATTGGAACGATTCACCGCTACTCTGCATTGAGCTCTGTTGTTCAGATAGTTGGTTTCGGGCGTCTCGGTGACGCTCTCTGCGGTATCGGTGATCGTTACCTGAGTTGTTCCGGCGCCCGTGCCCTCTTCAATCTGCGCCGAGAATTCGGCCCAGCCAGTCTCCCCGGGCAGCAGATTCGGCAATGCGAGCGCATAGCAGCCGTCCGTGACTGTAAAAGGAGCTGTTGGCGCGGGATCGCTAGTAACCACGACGGACGCCAAGTCAATTTCTTCGGGGAAGCAATTGGTTAGCACTACATGATCCGCCGCGATTGCGCCCTGGTTGCCGAACTCGAACCGATAGATAATCGTTTCGCCGGGGATCGCTGCCTCGACGCAACCTACTTGTTTGAGCCAAAGATCGGTGCGTTGTACCTCGGTGCCGCAAGTTGCCGTGTTGCTGAATACATCATCTTCGGGCGTGTCGGTCATGATCGTGGCAGTGTTAGTGAGAATGTTGCCGTCCAGCAATGAAGCATCCACAAATACTGTCATCGTCAGCACGTCAGAATCGCCAGCTTCCAAATCGCCCAAGTTCCACTGTAGTTCGCGCCCCCGCTGCACATCAGGCGCTGGCGATGAACCGCGAAACTCGACCCCTTGCGGCAGCCTGTCCACCAATCGCGTCGAACGCGCCGTCACGACACCCTCGTTGGCATAAGTCAACACGTACTCCATGAAACGTCCAGGTTGGGCGTACTCAGGACAGTTCTTACTGACGGTCACGTCGGCGCGACCCACAGTGCTGGTAACGACAGCCGTGTTGTTGACCCAGTTGTTATCGAGCGGGTTCGTGATCGTTACCGTGTTGGTCAGCACAGCGCCTGAAGGGGTATTTGCCAGCACGCGTCCGACGACCTGAATCCGTTCTACCCGGCCGGCGGCCAACACCGCATCTCGCCAGACCAGTTGTTTGCCCACGCTGCTATCGGGTGGGGGTGACGCTGAGAGGAAGTCCATCCCTTCTGGCAACACATCGGTGATAACGACGTTCTCGGCTACTTCACACGAAGTGCTATAGGCAAGGGTATAAGTGAGGATATCGCCTGGAATAGCAAGGCCCTCGACCGTTTTTGCGATGCTCAAATCGGGCAACATCACCCTGGGGCCTAGAAAAACATCGGTGTTATTGTCGAGGTTGACGTCAGCGGCGGTGGTGGCGATGATTTCGACCTCATCCGATAGTTCATGGCAAGCAGTCACATTGGAACTGACCGTGAGGGTTACATAAATGGTGTGCACTTCGCCGCCTGCGAGGTTGCCCGTCCAGGCCAGCTCACGTTGTTCGCCTACGCCGTGTCGCCTGGTATAACCCTGGTCGGGGCCGTTATCCCACTGCCAGGTAAGCCAGTAAGGGCCGCCAATGTCGGGCAGGTGATCGCGTATCTCGACGCCAGTGGCGTCCGTACCGAGGTTGCCAAAGGTGATACGATAACCAATCGTGCGCCCTGGCGTCGTCTCGAACGGCCCCTGCTTCTCCACAAATACATCCACGCCGAGCAGGCTGCGCGGAGCGTTGTTCGGTTCCTGGGGTGTGGGTTCATCGGGTAAAGACGCCTGAACAGGCAAGGCGAGCATCAATAACCCCATGAGAACGAATACAAGCCAAGTCCTCTGCCGCATAAGCCACCTCCCTTGTACTGCCCAACGGTCAAGGCGCAGGGTCAGATGAACCACCCCCAACGTTTTCACATGCCCGAGGTCGCCACACCGACCCAGTACAGACGCATTCCAAGCAAAGAATGCGACACTAGATCATCATTGAAATTATACCGCGCGATACTCAAGTGTCAAGCAACTTTTACATGCAAAATCTGGCATCCTATGATGATCCAACGCCATATGCTGCCGGGTCATCGCTTACTTATTTGCCCGATTATTGGTTCAATGCTATAATTCGCTCCGATTGGCTGAGCGTCGTATGATAAGAGCATGACCTGAGGACGACACTCTCCCTAATACTCTGGTCTGCGCTCTGACGCTCATCTAACCTTTCTACTCCTCGCGGAGCCGTCAGCATGCCTCTGGTCGGCAATCATCAAAGCGAGGGGTAAACCCACAGAAAGGAGGGCAGACTGTTGCGCACGTATGAAGTGATGATCATTGTTCAGCCCAACTTGGATGAAGAAGGGCTGGCCGCCTTTACGAGTCGCGTGCAGCAAGTGATCACGGATAATAGTGGCCAAGTCATCAAGGCAGAGCCGTTGGGTCGCCGCAAGTTGGCATACCCGATCAAAAAGCGTGCCGAGGGGTACTATGTGCTGGTCCAAGCTAACTTGGAAAGACCCGCGATTGTCGAACTAGAGCGGACGCTGAAAATGTCGGATGACGTGCTCAGGCATATGATGGTTCGGTTGGACGAACAAGAATAGTTGTCTGAGTATGGTGGGCCAAGCTCGCTGGCTGCGCATGTCAAGGCGGCCAGGGGAGAGCGGGTAAGGGCCATCGCCAACTTTTAGTGGATCACATTGCTAAGATTGTGGAGGTACCATTGGCCGAGCAAGAGAACATCAGAAGATCAGGGCCTCGGCGCTATTCCGACTCGGGCGCCGGCGATGGAGAATCACGTGATGGCGACCGTGGTGGGCGCGGATGGCGCTCAGGCCCCGGCGGGCGAGGCGGTCCTCGTCGAGGCAAAGTCTGCGCGTTTTGCGCTGACAAAGCCAAAGTGATTGATTACAAAGATATCGGCATGTTGCGCCAGTATATCGCGTCGAGCGGGCGCATCAATTCGCGGCGTCGAACCGGTGCCTGCGCTCGGCATCAGCGTATGTTGGCGCGGGCGATCAAGCGAGCGCGGCAAATCGCTCTGTTGCCCTATACTTCCGAGCATGGCCGCAATCTGTCGAGCTGATCGCGCTGTTTGTGAACCCTAGAGCGAGTCGGCTCGGCAAACTAGCTGAGGCGCGCTCGAACGTAAGGGACGTAATGCGGGGGTATAGGGTGTTGCATCCTATACCCCCGCTTCTTTAGCCCAACCTCTACGGAGGCAATGCGATGTCCAAAAAGTTGTCTGTCGCCCCCAAGTCGTCCATGAATCGCAAACAGCTTTCTCGGCGAGAGCAAGAGCAGCGCGCCACACAACGATTGATCGTTGGCGCCACCATTGTTATCGGCTTGATCGTGGCGGTTCTTGGTTGGGGATTGTACGATCAATATGTGCTGCGCCCTCGCAAGCCGGTAGCTACTGTGGCAGGGGTTCCTATTCGGTTGGATTACTACCAAAAGTTGTACAAGTATCGCTACTGGGACTATAAGAATTACCAAGCGCGCCTCGAAAGCCAGCTTCAGCGGCTCGATCCCAATGATCAAAATCAGAGTTTTCTCTATCAATACATGCAGCAACAGAAAACCCAGCTTGACTCTCAGATAGCGAACCTCGATCAACAAGTGCTAAACGAGGTGATCGAAGATCAAATCACCCGTCAAGAAGCTGCCAAGCGGGGCATTACAGTTTCAGCCGACGAGGTACAATTGGAGCTGGAAAAGCAATTTGGCTATGACCGCAACCCGCCGACGCCGGAACCTACAGCTACGGTCACGGCTACCGAGCCAATGACTGCTACGCCGATGCCGACGGCGACGCTGATGACGCTAGACGAGTTCAACAAGCTCTCTTCCGATTGGTTCCAAACTGCCCAGTCGCAAGCGGGTTTTTCTGAAAAGGATTTTCGCGGCTTGCTCGAAGGTTCGTTGTATCGCGAAAAGCTGACTGAGGCGCTCAAGGCTGAGGCGCCCACTACTGCCGAGCAGATCCATGCGCGCCACATCTTGGTGGCAACCAAAGAAGAGGCTGAAGCGGCCTTGGCGCGACTTAAGAACGGCGAGGATTTCGCTGCGCTGGCCAAAGAGCTATCCACAGATACCAGCAACGCAGAAGAAGGCGGCGATCTGGGCTGGTTCCCGCGCGGCCAGATGGTGACTGCCTTTGACGATGCGGCCTTTGCACTGCAACCCGGTCAACTGAGCGATGTGGTCGAGACGCAATACGGCTTTCATATCATTCGCGTCGAAGAGCGTGAGGCCAACCGGGCTTTGGAAGGATCGGCGCTGGAACAAGCGCAATCTCAATACGTGGATGATTGGTATAACCAGCAGGTAGCCAGCGAGATCGTTGTGCGCTCCTGGGATTCGACCATGGTTCCAAAAGTCAATTAGCGATAGCGTAAAGGTTAGCGCATAGATCACGCCAGAGGGCGCAACCAAGTTGCGCCCTCTTTGGCGACTAAGCCAAGATCAGCCCGGCTGTTCGCGGCGTACATCCAGTACGTCGCGCACGTTCTGGAGCTTGTTCAACAATGTCGAAAGCTGACTGATACTCTTGATCCCTAACGTGGCGACAATGGTCGCCGTATGATCCTTGCTGGTCGCGATATTGGCCGAACTCATGCTGATGCCGAGATCGGCCACCACTGAAGCGATATCGCGCAACAGGCCGCTGCGATCGAAGGCCTCGATGCGCACCGCCACTGCATAAGTCTGCTGGGCGTTGCCCCAAGTGACGGCAATGAGTCGCTCAGTATCCTTGAGATTGGCGATGTTAGAGCAATCCACGCGGTGTACTGTGACCCCTTTGCCGCGCGTGATATAGCCCACAATCGGATCTCCAGGGACAGGCTTGCAGCACGTGCCTAGCCTGGTGAGCAAATCTCCCACCCCTGCCACTTGGATGTCTGACATTGGCGTTTCTGGGATGGCTTTGAGCTTGAAACCCTCGCTCTTGGCTACGGCATCGTCTATCTTGTTGGCGATCTGGGTGGGGCTGATGTCGCCATAGCCGATCGCGGCGAGGAAATCTTCGACTTTGTCGAACTTGAACATCGCCGCGATCTCGTCGTAGGACTCTTGATCAAAGCCAAGCCGATGCAACTCGCGGTCGAGAATATCGCGCCCATCGGCGATATTCGCATCGCGTTGCTGTTGGCGAAACCATTGGCGGATCTTGTGGCGCGCCTTTTGGGTAGCCACATAATTCAGATGGGGATTGAGCCAATCGCGGCTAGGGCCGCCTTGCTTGGCCGTAAGGATTTCGATCTGCTCGCCGGTATTGATCTGGTAATCGAGCGCTACTAGGCGGCCATCTACTTTGGCTCCACGGCAGCGATGACCTACCTCGCTATGGATGTGATAGGCGAAATCCACTGGCGTCGAACCTTTAGGCAAATCTACGATGTCGCCCTTAGGAGTAAACACATAGACTCGCTCGGCGAACACATCGCTTTTGAGCGAGTCCATGAATTGGCGGGCGTCGTCAACATCCTCTTTCCAATCGGAAGCCTGACGCAACCAGTTGATTTTGGCTTCGAGCGTCTCGTCGCGCTTGGAGCCTTCCTTATATCGCCAGTGCGCGGCAATGCCATATTCGGCAATCTGGTGCATCTCTTCGGTGCGGATTTGCGCCTCTAGCGGCTTGCCGTCTAGACAGACAACCGCCGTGTGCAGCGATTGGTACAAATTATCCTTGGGCATCGCGATATAATCATCGAACTCGCCCGGAATAGGCCGCCACAAGCTGTGGACGATGCCTAACACGTGATAGCAATCGGTCACAGTCTTGACGATGATGCGCACGCCGCGAATATCGTAAATCTGGTCGAAATCACGGTCTTTCATATCCATCTTGCGATAGATACTATAAAGATGCTTGGGGCGCCCCATCACTCGGGCGGTGATTCCTTCGCTTTCCAGCCGACGTTTGATGATTGAGATCACGCGCTCCAAATAGGCAGCGCGTTCGGCGCGCCGCTCGGCCAATAGTTGCGCAATCTCACGATATTGCTCAGGCTCCAGGAAGCGAAAAGAGAGATCCTCTAGTTGCCATTTGAGTTGCCAAATGCCCAAGCGATTGGCAAGAGGGGCATAGACTTCGAGAGTTTCGCGGGCTATACGTTCCTGTTTCTCGGACGGCAGAAATTGCAGCGTGCGCATGTTGTGCAGGCGGTCGGCCAGTTTGATGATCACCACGCGGATGTCATCTACCATCGCCAGGAACATCTTACGCAGGTTTTCAGCCTGCTCCTCACCTAGGTCGCCTTGATCCACGCGGCTCTTGCGTTTGGCGCGTTTGAGCTTACTAACCCCATCCACCAGCTTGGCGATAGTATCGCCAAATTCGCGGCGCAGTTCATCAACCGTGACGTGGGTGTCTTCTACGGTGTCGTGCAATAGACCGGCGATGACGGTGGCCGAGTCCATATGCAAGTCGGCCAAAATCGAGGCTACTTCAATGGGATGAACTACGAAAGGCAACCCCGAAGCGCGCTGCTGCGCCCCATGTGCGACTTCGGCAAAATCGAGGGCATGGTTGATCTCATCGAGCGCATCGGGATAGAGCGCCTCGACTTGTTTGAGTAGCTCCTCTCGGTTGGCAGTGCGAATTTGACTGACCATGGTTAAATCTAGTATATACTAAATCCATCGCGGGCGCAATTCTGAAGTTAAGTTATAATATCAATAATAGTGACATTAAGGATCTATTGTCGAAGGCAATTGCTAACATGACCGAGGCTCATAAAAGAGACTCTTGGCCCCAAGACCGGAATCATAACACAGACCCAATCAGCCGGGTGATGGGACGGATGCGTTTGGGTTCGCTTTTGGCCTCGATGGGGATAGGCGGCGGGGATGTCGGGCGCTGCGCCAAGCTGGTCGTAACAGGGCGAGTTACAGTGAACGGCCAAGTCGTCGAGAGCCTCGCTGCTTTGCTCAATCCAGAGCGCGACAGGGTAATGGTGGATGGGCAGTCTCTCGCAGTGGACCAAAATTGGTGTCGTTATGTGATCGTTTACAAACCTTATCGTGTTATGAGCTGCTTCACCGACCCAGAAGGGCGAGCGACTCTGGCTGACTATGTGAAATTGCCAGACGTGTATACGGCGGGGCGGCTGGATTATGATAGCGAGGGTCTGTTGTTGCTCAGTGACGATGGTTGGTTGCTGCACCGCATCACTCACCCCGATTATGAGCACCCCAAGACCTATCTGGCGCAAGTGGAACATGTGCCAGATGAAATGGCGCTTGCCGCGCTGCGCGCAGGGATCATGGTCGAGGGGCAGCGCACGCGCCCGGCCCAAGTGGAGTTGCTGCCTGACGAGCCGATTGTGCCGCCCCGTTCAATACCAATCCGCTATCGCGCTTCGATACCTACGGCTTGGTTGCGTTTGGTGCTATACGAAGGACGCAAACGACAGATCCGCCATATGACAGCGGCGGTCGGGCACCCTACATTGCGCTTGATTCGTGTTGGCATCGGGCCGATTGCTTTGGGTGACTTGCAGCCGGGCCAATCTCGCGAGCTTACCTCTGCCGAACTGCGCGCATTGGCCAACATGGTGGCTCGCCGTCGGCCCAAGCCATCCTCGCCACGTTAAGCTTATATCCTAGCTCGCAATTTGCTCAGAAGATGGGCGATAACCCCACCAACATCGGCTTGACGCCAGAGCGTTATCAAGCCCAACGTAATCACAATACCTACTACGTCGGCTAGCCAATCGGAGAGCCGTGCTTTACGCCCACGCACCAGCATCTGGTGCACTTCGTCGCTCGCAGCGTAGAGTGACGCAAACAGGCCTGCAACGTTCTGTGCTGTCGCTGTTGTTAACTTATGTACTCGGCGCGCTGCACGCCAAGCCAACCACGCCAGAACCCCGAAAGTGAAGGCATGGGCGGCATAATCGAACAGATAGTCCGATACGCCCAGTTTGCGCGCCGGGTGTGGCAAACTGGGCTGATCGGAAAGGTAATAAATCCAAATCATCCATACCAGGAGAGGAAAGAGATAAAAAGAAAAGAAGTGTAAGTGGCGCGCGAGAGGTTTAGTAGACATAGTTAAGAGTTTTTGATAAGGCCCGGTCTGATTATGAGTCTGAGTGGTGCCGGCTCCACCAACCATCAAAGTAGTTGAGCACGATCAGCGCCACAAACACGGCAATAACGAAATCCCATTTGCCGGCCAGAACCAGGAACATGATGACAAGCAAAACGATGATGTCGAGCCAAAAGATCAGCCGCGTGCCGTCTCGCATGATGATCCTCGGAGCGTAAGGGTTGAGCGCCAGTCAATTATAACATCACTCGCTCCCTCGCCCAAGTTACGCCGTTATCGGTTTGCAGCCGCTCATGAGCCATGATATACTGCCCACGTTCGGTACACTTTTTCGACTGCAAGGAGAATGGGCTTTGAGCACCACCTCTAAAGCCCCTGCCAGGACAGCCGCGAACAATAATACTGATAATGATCGCGCGCTGATTCGTTGGCAGGAGGCTTCTTCATTGGCGGGCCAGATGAACTGGAGCGCCGTGCAAAGGCTGATTGATTATCTAGGTGACGATCATCCCTTTGTGCGGTGGCAAGCAGGCTTGGCTCTGGCCGAAACGGCAGCGCGGCTGCGTAGCCGCGCCCGCTTGGGTTTCCCGATTTGGAGCCGGCAGGCGCCTGAACTTACATTTAGTAGCCTTTTGATGCGTTTGAACCAGAGTTTACACGACGCCGATCCTGGTAGGCGTGCGGCCACGGCCGATGCGCTGGCGCTTTGGAGGCACGAGGTTGTCGCTAACCTGCTCGTAGAGGCACTAGAACGCGACAGCGATCCCCAGGTGCGCGCCAGCACTGCTATGGCGTTGGGTAAAATTGGCGATAAAACAGCCATTCGCGCCCTAATCGCTGCGCTTTCCGATACTTCTATCTGGGTGCAGCGCGCTGCGGCAGACGCCCTGGGCGCCATCGCAGCTCCCGAAGCAGTAACGGCGCTCGAACAGGCGATGCAGAACGGGCAATCTCTGCTCAAAAGCAGTATCGTATGCGCGCTGGGCCACATGCCTACAGCGCGTGCGCGCGCGATCCTGGCGCACTGCACCGAGGATGAAGATCCGGCGTTACGTTGGTATGCGGCGCGCGGCCTAAGCGCTATCGGCAATACCGGCTCCCTGCCCGCTCTGCAACGTTTGTTAGAAGATCAGACGACATTATTCGGTCAACCGCTCTCAGAAATGGCGGCAACCGCTATCGAGACTATAGAACGTCGCGAGCGAGGCTTGTTCAACTGGCTTCGCAAGCAGTTCTTTGCTCTGCGGCGTTTGCTGGAGCGCAAATAACCATTATGATATACTGGCCATATGAATACCCAGGCGATCACACCCTCCAATCGGAGCGAATGGTTAGCGAGCTTGGCCGCATGGGTCGCTGGGCGGGGTTTGTCCGCTCCGGCTATTGTGCTGCTAGAACTGCTCAAGCCGTTTGGTTTCATCAGTAGCCAAATGCTGCTTGTAGCCGACCCTTTAATCGGGGAAGTGGGCCGCCGTTACGCATGGCTATTGGAAGATCGTCAACACATCGAACAGCTTTTGGAGCTATTGGAGAGCCAGCGCCGTCACCCCTCTGTTTGAGACGAGAAGGAGCAGCGATGCAACCCTTGATCCAACTTTTGGATACTGGTGTGGATATCGCCGCCCTGGCCATCTTACTTATTTTTGTTCCTCTGCTGATAGTTTTCACGCTGCGCGCCAGGCGAGGGCATACTTTTGCGTTGCGCCGCATCACCGCCTATGAGCGTATGCAGGAGCTTGTTCATCAGGCGGCAGAGAGCGGCCAACCCATTCATGTCGGTATGGGATCGGGACAAGTGGGCGCCGAAAGCACTGCTGAGGCCGCGATGAGTCTCACGGTGTTTGATTACGTCGCCAGCCACGCTGCCGCTTACAACCAAGCCATCACCGGTACGATGGGCGATGGGACAATTCTGGCCGCTGCGCAGGGTGTGTTGCAACAGGCGCGACGCGAAGCTGGTTTTCCCGAACGCTACGTGGGCAGCGAGTTGCGCTTTAGTGGGCCGGAGCCGTTAGCTTATGTTGCCGGCGCAGCTCGGGCGATCAAGGAAAAGACCCATCTTGCCAGCTTGCTCTTTGGCCGTTTCGGCGTCGAGGGGCTGTGGCTAGGCGAGGCGCTGAGCGATCAGGGATTGCCGCAATTGGGCGGCGCCAGCGACCCTTCGGCGCAAGCACTGATGCAACCGGCCCTCGATGAGGCGGTCATCGGCGAAGAGATTTATGCCGCGGGAGCTTATTTACATCGCCCCAGCCATCTCGGCAGCCTTGCCGCACAGGACGTAATGCGTATCGTCATCATTTTAGCCATCATCGTCGGTGTTGTGATGACCTCTTTGGGCTATTGGGGCTGAGGGGGAGGCCATGAGAAGAGTCTTGCCTACCATCGCCGCTATCGCATGTGGTTTGATTGTGCTGGCTGATTTCTTTATCGCCGATCCTCGCTTGGACCAATTGGGCGTGATCCTTACCGAAGGGGTCGTTATCCTGGCTGCGTTTGCATTGTTGCTCGGGTTGCTCAACCTGTTGAGCGTCCACGTGCGCCGCGTGGCCACGCATGGGGCGCGTCACCGCTCACTTAGCGCAATTCTTGTGATTGCGCTGTTGGCGGCGCTAACCATCGGATTGCTCTCGCCCGCGTCCAAAACGATGGAATGGGTATTCGACTATCTTTACTACCCTCTGCAATCCACGATGACAGCTTTGCTGGCTTTTTTCGCTGTCAGCGCCGTCTATCGCGCTTTTAGGTTGCGTAATGTCGATGCAGCAATCCTATTGGTCACCAGTCTATTGGTATTGCTTACCCAATTGCCGTTCAGCCAGGCCTTATCTCCCTATCTGCCCGTGGTGCGCCATTGGATCTTTGCCATTCCCGTAACAGCGGGGGTGCGAGGTATCCTCTTGGGCGCCGCATTAGGGACTATTGCCACTTCGCTTCGCTTGCTTCTAGCCGTGGATAGGCCCTATGCCAAAGAATAGGAGCTGCGAGGGATGATTGTCTGCCCGTTTTGCCAGCACAAGAACCCTGAAGGCGTCAGCCGATGCGAGGCTTGTGGTCGTTCCGTGGAGCATTTTGTCTATCGCGCTTGCCCATCTTGTGGCGCGCTCAACCCAGCGCAAAGCCTATTTTGCTCACGTTGCCTGACAGAGTTAGCGCCTAGCGTCGAGACTGAGCAGCCAACCGAGACTACTGTCAAGCCATTTGAGCCGCTTTCGCTGCCTCCTCAGCGTGGGCAAGCAGAGAAACGCTCCGAGGCCAAACTCGAGGCGAAAACGGCAACGCCCCCCCCTATCATTTCAGAGCCAGATTCAGAGGCACCTACCGCCCAAGAACCGTTCACAGAGGAACAAATCGAAGCCGAGCCGGAGGCTGACGAGATCATTGTCGAAGCCGAGGCGATCGAATCCCCCACGTTAATCGAGGACGTGGTGGCCTCGCAAGAAGAAAAGGTCTTTATCCTGCGCGACTATGAGACCGTTCAGGTTGGTCAACCCGAACAACCCACGCAGGAATCGCCCTCGCATGTTGGGCCTCGGCCAACGGAAAAAGTATCGGTTGAGGATGTATTGGGTCAGGCTAAACCGGAAACGACCGAAGAGCCATTGTTTATGGCGCCCGAGGTAGAAGACGAACTCGCGACGGGGCCGGCTCCGCTGCCGGCCACTACCGCGAGCCCGTTGGAAAGTTTGGCCGAGGTATTGCCCATTGAGGCATCAGTCGTCGTGCCTCACCGCGCCACGCCGCTAGTTCGCCCACAATTGACCGAGACTGAGCAGTTCGATGCGGCTTTATTTCAGCAAATTGCCGAGGAAGGCGCTCCCCTTACCGAGCCGATCCGTACTCTTGCGCCTCGTCAAGTCAAGCTGCTGCCGCGCATCGGGCGGATATTACTCTATTGTATGGTGCTCGTTGTGGCGTTGACGCCGCTCTTTACGAGAGGGCGCACCAAGGGGTGGGTGCAGCCTCGTGAATCGGTGTCGGCTCTGGCGCAAGCTATTGAGGAACTTCCTTCCGGGGCTACGGTGCTCATTTCGTTCGATTATGGGCCGACCTATGCAGGCGAGATGGATCCTTTGGCGCTGGAAGTTATCCATCATTTGGCGCAGCGCTCGGCGCGCATGATTGTGATGAGTACCCAGCCTAGCGGCGTGGGAGTAGCCGAGCGCATCCTGCGCGCCGTAGAACAAGAGGCTCCGGCTCTCAAATACGGCGAGCGATACATCATCCTCGGGTACCTGCCAGGGCAAGAGGCAGGTCTACGCACTCTGAATGAGAATATCAGCGCTGCTTTCAAGGTGGATCATGTAGAACACCATGCATTGGCCGATCTGGCCGTCACGCAGGGGGTAGCCTCGGTGCGCGACCTGGATCAGATCATCGTGCTTGCGGATAGCAGTGCGACAGTGCGACAATGGATCGAACAGGTGCAGAGCCAGAGTAAGGTCGTCACACAGGCGCTGGTGACAAGCCGAGTTGAGCCTTTATTGACTCCTTATCAGCAAGCGGGGCAACTGAGTAATCTCGTGGCCGGCGCCACGGGCGCTATCGAATACCAACGCGCCGTGGGCGAGCAGGCTTTGGTCTCAAATCAGGCCGATTCCTACGCTGCTCTCTTGCTGTTATTTCTAGTAGTGGCTGTAGTCACCAATATTTTCTACGTGAGCAGAAAAGAAACTAATCGGTAGCCCGGACTCTGCCGTCGGATGCCCTGAATAGAGCCAAGGAGTCATTATGCGCGAGACTCTGACCGAACTGATTACTCAATTGCCAGCGGGCGCAGCGGAATTGCTGGGCACTTGGGTTGCGGCATTGTTGACTCTGGCGGTGCTGAGCTATGTGTTCGGTGACAATCCCTTTTTCCGGTTGGCTGAGTATCTTTTCATCGGTTTGGCGGCAGGCTACGCCGCATCGCTGGCCTGGCAACATATGCTGTGGCCGAGAATCGAACTGCTACTTCGCTCGCCCAGCACCTATTGGTACTATGGTATCTTTTTCATTCTGGGGTTTCTGCTGCTTTGCCGTGGCAGCCGCTCGCTGTCGGTGTTGGGCAATTTGCCGCTGGGCGTGTTGTTCGGCGTAGGCGCGGCTCTGGCTTTGGGTGGGGCGCTGAGCGGCACATTGATCCCCCAGGCAAAGGCATCCATTGTTTCGGTGTCACCCTCCAACTATGGAACGGGCTTGGTAGGCTGGGCCTATGCGCTCGACGCTGTACTGCTCATTGTGGGCACCATCGCAGTGCTGGTAGCCTTTCATTTCACAGCTAAAGGACAGACCTTTCTTGGCTCGGTGGGGGCGGGATTAGTACATGTTTTGGGTCAGGCTGGCCGCGGCTGGATGATGATTGCTTTTGGCGCGCTGCTGGAAGGTGCGGTGCTTTCGTTCTTTGCGGTTCTCAACAGCCGGTTGATGTTCCTGCTCAATGACTGGCTCAAGCTATTCGGTGATATGGGGTTCTAGTCATGAGCGATGATCGCCCAACAGGGAATCGTCCCATCGAATCCATCATAGCCGCCGATATTGGCAGTACGCTTACCCATACATGCCTCATTGACCTGGTAGAAGGTGTATATCGGCTGGTAGCGCAGGCCGAGTCGCCTACTACGCTCAGCGGCGCCGAGAGCGATGTCACTATCGGATTGCGCCGAGCCATCAAGCGGCTCGAATATATCGCCCAACGCCCTTTGCTTAACGCAGCAGAGGAGTTAATCACGCCCGAGGATGAGACGGGCGCAGGGATCGATGCCCTGGTCGTGACCTCGAACGCAGCTTCGCCGTTGCGCTGTACCATTGTCGGTCTTACAGACGACTTGAGTATCGAAAGCGCCCAGCGTGTTTGCTCTATGGCCAATGTAACTGTAACGGCCAGCATCCCACTGGGAGCGCGGTTGCGCGATCTGGATCAGCGCATTTTGACTGAGCTACGGCAGACACCCCCCGATTTGGTCCTGATGGTCGGGGGCATGGATACGGGGCCAGTGGCCCCATTGGAAAACGCGGCCCAAGCGCTGGTGACGATTTATGACGACATCGAACCAGAGCGGCGCCCGGCTATCATCTTTGCGGGTAACCAAGAGGCTCGCCGCCCAGTGGCCGATATCGTCTCGACGGCATTCAATTTCCGCGTCGTGGACAACGTTCGACCGAGCATACATACCGAAACGTTGGGGGAGCTTCAGCGAGAACTGGCTCAATTGTACGAGCGCGTTCGCTTGGTTACATTGCCAGGCTATCGGCATCTGCGAGAATGGTGCGCCTCCCCGATCCTTTCGACCTCGGAGGCGCTCAACCGCACCTGGCGATTTATCGCGCGTCGCAATGATCTGCCCCAAGGCATATTAGGCGTGGATATTGGCGGGGCCAGCGCACACATAGGCGCTGCGCGGGGCGAAGTTTGCCAATGGGTGTTGAGCGCCAACATGGGAACGGGCCTGGGTGTGCAGCGCGTGCTTGATCTTTCAGGCGTGGCTGCTGTGCGCCGTTGGCTGCCCATCTCGTTGCCCCAAGAAGAGGCAATCGTGCGGCTGGAAAACACCATACTGCGCCCCAGCAGTATTCCCCAGGCGATGGAAGATGTATTTCTGGTTCATGCCGTGGCCCGTCAGGCGCTTTTGCTCACCATGCGACATTTGCGCCAGCAATATTGGCACCGACCTGGCGCCAAACTCGAAGAGGAAACTACGCCTGCTTTTGACTTGATCGCTGCGCGGGGTGGGTCGCTCTCCCATACGCCTCAAGAAGGGCTGGTAGCCCTGACTTTGCTAGATGCTATCCAGCCTACCGGCCTTACGCGCCTTGCGATAGACTGGGCTTCGATCTGGCCGCAGCTCGGCGCTATCTCTGCATTGTCGCCGTTGGCTGCCGCCCAAGTGCTAGAGCGCGATAGTTTCCGCGAATTGGGCACACTGATTGCGCCCGTTGGTGAGGCTCCCGATGGCGAACGCGCTTTGCGCCTGCGAATTATCCGACCCCAACACGAGATCACCGAGCTAGAGATCCCAGCGGGCGTGATTCAGTGTTTCCCGCTAGGTCTGGATGAGTATGCCACCGTTGAGGTGCGTCCCAGTCGTCACTTTGATATCGGTTTGGGGCGCAAGGGCTATGGTGGGCGGGCTGAAGTGCGCGGCGGCAGCTTGGGGATCATTGTGGATACCAGAGGCCGACCGTTAAGTCTACCCCAAGATGCGCAACTATGCCGCGTCAAGCTACAGCAATGGCTAGGAAACTTGATGAATCATGTCCATAGTGTCGCATGAGACGTGCTTTGCGCCATTGACCCAGATCGTTCGCCGTCGTTTGCTTGCTACGCCCGGTGAGGTCTTGGTGCGGGTAGGCGACCGCGTACAGCCCGACGATCTAGTGGCGCGCGCGCCGGTGCAGGGGCCACTAGTCGCCATTGACGTGGCCGAGTCTCTGGGTATCAGCGTTCGGACAGTGGCGCGCTGTGTGCAAGTTGCCAAAGGCCAAATTGTGGCGCCAGGCGAGATGCTAGCAAGCGCCCGCCGGCTGTGGGGATGCCGAGAGGTCACTGCCCCTTTCGAGGCGGTTGTTCAGGGCATTGCCGATGGACGTATTTTCCTGAGACGAACCAATTGCTTTTTGACGTTGCGCGCCTATCTCGGCGGCGAAGTCATCGAAGAATACCCCCATCGTGGGGTAGCGATCCGCACTTTCGGCGCTTTAGTGCGTGGCATCTGGGGAACTGGTGGCGAACAACAAGGCATCATCGCAACGATGGCAAGCCGTCCCGACGACCCATTGACATGGGATCGAGTGGGCTTGCATTATCGCAACGCCATTATCGTTGGTGGTATTCTTGAAGACCCCCGCGTATTGCTGCGCGCCAGGCAGTTTCAGGTGCATGGCCTATTGGTGGGCAGCATAGCGCCCGCGCTCAAGCCACTCGCCGAGCAACTAGCATTGCCGATCGTTGTGACTGAGGGCATGGGACGAATTCCCATGGCCGAGCCAATTCTGGAGGCGTTGCGTTCGTATCATGGGCGGCCGGCGGTCATCTCGGGGTCAGATTGTGACGGATGCAGCGGCCCAGAGATCATCGTCTCTTTGCCATCCCAGGCCTCTTCGCAAGCTAACACATTGATAATTGTGCGCCCCATCCAAGTGGGGGCGCGCGTCCGGCTTACGCGTCCCCCATACTTGGGGGCCATTGGCCAGGTAGTGGCATTGCCCGCTATGCCGCAAGAGACCGCTGTCGGCGCCCGCGCCGAGGGCGCAGAAGTGCGCCTGGCCGATGGGCGCAAAGTGTTCATTCCCCACGTCAACATCGAGTTGCTTGAGTGATTCTCTTTTCTCAAGATAGGTCAATGCCTCGACCCGTTTTGTTTGTGATCCAAAGCGTAGTACAATCTCTATCCAGAGATCGGGCGAATATCCCTCGATGAGAGGCCCCTATGACGCAAGATGTTTATATTCATCCCACATCGGATGTCTCACCCCAAGCGCAGATCGGGGCACATACAAAAATCTGGCAACACTGCCAAGTGCGTGAAAATGCGGTGCTTGGCCAAAACTGTATTCTAGGCAAAGGCGTCTATATTGACGCCAATGTCCAAATTGGCAATAACGTCAAGATTCAGAATGGCGTCTCGGTGTACGAGGGCGTGACGTTAGAAGATGGTGTGTTCTGTGGGCCGCATTGTACTTTTACCAACGACCTGAAGCCGCGCGCCGTGAACCCTGATGGCTCGCTCAAAGGGGCCAGCGACTGGGTCATCACACCAACACTCGTGCGCATGGGCGCGTCAATCGGGGCGCATGCCACTATTGTGTGCGGCGTCACCATCGGGCGCTGGGCGATGATCGGCGCAGGTTCTGTGGTGACGCGCGACGTGCCCGACTATGGCTTGGTTTACGGCAACCCCGCTCGGCTTAAAGGGTTTGTCTGTCCGTGCGGGGAAAAATTGCAATTTTCTTTACGAGTTGGAGAGGACGCGAGTAAAATCACTTTGGAATGTCCTACGTGCTGCGCATGGGTAACAATTGCCCGAGAAACATACACCGGCAGTCGTTGACCAGGATGCGCCGCAAAGGTGACTATCCATACTTCGGCGCATCTGACAAATATCAGAAAACCACCCAATCAGAGTGGTGTCAAGAAAATCCAAGACCGCTGACAAGGCCGGTTATGTAGCGCTGAGATGCCGGAAGGGTCGTTACACGCTACTCGTTGTAGTTCACAGCACGATATGCGACATAACATGACCGGCTCGCGGCCACAAATCTAGCATCGGGGTACCATCTCATTTTCTTGACACCATCCTGACCGTCACTGACGATCGGGCCGTAGGTTCCGATACTGTCAAGCCTTATCTCCGAAACCTGATATTGGAGGCGTGAATGAATAAACCCTTGCGGGATCAATTCTTAGTTTTTGGCGCGCCGCAAATCGAGGATGCCGAGATCAATGAAGTCGTCGCTTCGTTGCGATCGGGTTGGCTGGGTACTGGCCCCAAAGTAGCCCGCTTTGAGCAAGAATTTGCCGCTTACAAAGGCGCACCTCACGCCATCGCAGTAAACTCGTGTACGGCTGCGTTACACCTGAGTATGTTAGTGGCGGGTCTACAGCCGGGCGACGAAGTGATCACGACCCCGATGACGTTCTGCGCTACGGTCAACGCCATCATTCACGCGGGAGCTACGCCTGTTCTGGCGGATATCGACCCCCTTACTATGAACATAGACCCTAACCAAGTAGAAAGCCAAATCACCGCCAAAACGCGCGCTATCCTGCCAGTGCATTTCGCGGGGCGGGCTTGCGATATGGATGCCATCGGTGAGATTTGCCGGCGCTATAACCTCAAACTTATCGAAGACTGCGCTCATGCTATCGAGACCGAATACAAAGGCCGACAAGCGGGACTCTTTGGCGATTTTGGCTGTTTTAGCTTCTATGTCACCAAGAACGTCATCACGGGCGAGGGTGGCATGGTGACGACACGTTGCGAAGAAGATGCCGCCAGGATCAAGATGCTGGCCTTGCACGGTATGAGCAAAGATGCTTGGAAACGCTTCAGCGATGAGGGCTACAAGCATTACTATGTGATGGAATGCGGCTTTAAGTATAACATGATGGACTTACAGGCTGCGATCGGCATTCATCAACTCAAGCGTGTAGAACGCAATTGGCGTCGTCGGCAAGAGATATGGCAGCTTTACAATCAGGCTTTTGCTAACCTGCCTATTACTTTGCCTACCGATCCGGAGCGGAACACGCGACACGCCTATCATCTTTATACGATTTTGGTGGATCAGGCCCGCGGCATAATGAGCCGCGATTCCTTCCTAGAAGCCATGACGGCACGCAATATTGGCATCGGCGTGCACTATCTCAGCATCCCTGAACATCCCTATTACCAGCGAATGTTCGGCTGGAAGCCTGAAGATTATCCTCACGCCATGCGGATTGGGCGGCAAACCGTCAGTTTGCCAATTTCGCCCAAATTGTCGAACGCTGATGTCGAAGATGTGATTGCCGCGGTTTCCGAGGTCCTATCGAAATGAACTGGATGCGAAAGGCCATTGCGCTGTGGTTGCACATCTATTATCGCATACGTATCGCTTTACTCAAGCCCATCGTCGGCCAAGAGGCTTTGGCCTATACGCTACACGATAGTCTGGCGCCTGGACTGGTGCTAAAAATTGGGGGTGCCAAGCTCGGTAGCAATGTCCGCGTTGGCCGATGGTTGGTCATCCACGAATCGCGCGGCAGTTTCAAGAACCTAGAAATAGGAAGCGATGTTTTTATCGGCAAGCGTGTCATCATTGACCTGACTGATAAGGTCAAGATCGGCAATCGGTGTGCGATTGGCATGGACGTTCGGATTATCACACACTCCAATTTTGGACAAAGTGTCCTATCGGGCAGCTATCCACCCCAAGCTGCAGGCGTCGAGATCATGGATGACGCAATCGTAAATTGGGGTTGCATCGTACTAAAAGGAACGCTTATCCGTGAACGAAGCATCACCTTGCCGGGTTCCGTTGTCAGCGGAACCTTACGGAGCGATGCAGTATATGTTGGCAACCCGGCGCGAATTCTTCCTCAAAAACAAATCGGAGAATGAACCTATGGATCAGAAATTGATCGGCCTGATTGTCCGAGAACTGCAAGATGTATTAGTAGATGCTGCAGACGCCAATTGGACAACAGAAACCAAGCTTTATGGCGAAGAGGGCCTCTTGGATTCATTGCGATTGGTTGCTCTCATAGTGGCTGTAGAGCAAGCAATCGAAGACGAGTATGGCTGCGCGGTTACTTTGGCCGATGAAAAGGCTATGTCGCTGCGGCACAGCCCATTCAGGAGCATCGGCAGCCTGGCCGATTACGCTGAAAGCCTTATCAAGGAAGCGATCTAAACATGGATGCTCCGATCACCCTCATCACTGGCACTCGCAAAGGGATTGGCAAATTCCTGGCTGAATACTATGTCGGCAAGGGGCACCGGGTCATTGGCTGTAGCCGAATCGAACCGGATTGGTCGCTTGAGGGCTATCGGCATTATGTTACCGATGTCTCCGACGAGCCGACTGTGCGCCAAGTCTTTGCCAATGTGCGCCAAGAATACGGGCGCCTCGATAACCTGATCAATAACGCCGGCATTGCTTCGATGAATCATAGCCTGCTCACTCCCGTACACACAGTGCGCAACATCCTCGACACCAACGTGGTGGGCACATTCCTTTTCTGTCGTGAAGCCGCCAAATTAATGCGCAAGGCCCAGTACGGTCGCATCGTCAATTTTGCAACCGTCGCTGTTCCCCTCAAACTGTCTGGCGAGGCCATTTATGCAGCATCCAAAGCAGCGATCGTCTCGTTGACTGAGGTGCTCTCTTATGAACTGGCCGACATGGGTATCACGGTCAACGCCGTCGGTCCTACCCCTGTCGAAACTGATCTGATTCGCTCGGTACCGCAGAGAAAAATCGCCGCCCTATTGAACCAACAGGCCATTCATCGCATGGGCGAGTTTCACGATATTGCTAATGTCATAGACTTTTTTATCTCCCCAGCAAGCAGCTTTGTAACATGCCAGGTTGTATATTTGGGCGGCATATCCTAGCTCTGTTCGTGTGAGCGGCCGGTCAAACGCAGCGAGCTGTGCGCTGGCGCATTCCATTGGTAGCACGTTAGGAAAGGGACACGCCATGAACATTGACTTTATGCGTCGTAATTTTGCAGAATACCAAGATCGAGATGCTATTGTTTGGTGCGATCAGACTTTTACCTATAGCTGGCTTCTGAACCAGATTAACACATGGCGTACTACAATCAATGAAAATAACCTACCACACGGTGCCGTAGTGATCCTGGAAGCCGATTTTTCCCCAAACGCTGTGGCCCTGTTTTTGGCGCTTGTAGAGCATCAGTGCATCCTCGTGCCCCTTACTTCTTCGGTTGAGACGAAGAAAGCTGAGTTTATTGAGATCGCCCAAGGCGAATATCGCTTTTCCATTGATGAAACAGACCAAGTAGAGATATCCAAGTTGCCGTATAGCGCCGCAAATTCCTATTATCAGGAGCTCAGACAGCGCGAGCATCCGGGCCTGTTGGTGTTTTCATCCGGCTCCACGGGCAAAAGCAAAGCTGCCGTACATGATATGATCCATTTGTTGGCCAAATTCGAATCGCGGCGGCGTGCTCAGCGTGCGATCTCTTTTTTGCTTTACGACCACATTGGTGGCATCAACACGATGCTACATATGCTCTCGAATGGAGGCTGCCTCATCACCGTCCCGGAGCGCACACCCGATAGTGTGTTGCGAGCCGTCGAAAAGCATCATGTAGCAGTCCTCCCCGTCACTCCCACCTTTTTGAACCTCATTTTGTTGAGCGAAGCCTACAAACGATATGACCTAAGCTCGTTGGAAATTGTCACCTACGGCACAGAACCTATGCCCGAAAGCACCCTCAAACGCTTTCACGAGTTGTTTCCTAACACCGTCATGTTGCAAATGTATGGCCTGTCTGAGATTGGCATCATGCGCACCAAATCAAAATCCTCCGATTCCCTTTGGATGAAGATAGGCGGTGAGGGTTTTGAGACCCGTATTGTGGATGGGACACTGCAAATCAAAGCCCATTCGGCTATGCTTGGCTACTTGAACGCTCCTAGCCCATTCACCGAAGACGGGTGGTTCAATACAGATGATCTTGTCGAAGTAGATGGCGAGTACATGCGCGTACTCGGTCGCAAATCCGAACTCATCAACGTCGGCGGTGAAAAGGTGTATCCTGCCGAAGTAGAGAGCGTCATCCAAGAGATGGAGAACGTCGCCGAGGCCACGGTCTATGGCGAAAAGAATGCGATCACAGGTAATATCGTATGCGCTAGGGTACGGTTGGTGCACGATGAAGGTCTTCGCGAATTCACCAGGAGGCTCAGGTCATAT
>CAZYPJ010000006.1:0-15286 GCA_964649365.1 uncultured Anaerolineales bacterium
GCTTGCCCGCGCCGCGATTTGCGGATACACTGGCATCAACATCACCCAGAGGAGGATCGCCATGCCGCCGAGCCAGCAGCGCCCGCCCAATTTCATCGTGTTCCTCACCGATGACCAGGGCTATGGCGACCTATCGTGCATGGGCGCGACCGATTTCCGCACTCCTCACCTGGATCGCCTCGCCGCCGAGGGGGTGCGTTTCACCGATTGGTACTCCAACTCGCCGGTGTGTTCGCCCTCGCGGGCGTCGCTGCTCACGGGGCGCTACCCGGGCAACGCCGGCGTGCGCGCCATCTTGCAGGGCCACCGCACCGCATCGGGGTTGCCGCGCCACGTTCCCACGTTGGCCACGGCGCTCAAGCCGCTGGGGGAGCGCGCGGCGATGGTCGGCAAGTGGCACCTGGGCCTGGCCGAGGGCAGCCGCCCGCACGATCATGGCTTTGATGAGTGGTTTGGCTTTATGGCCGGCTGCGTGGATTATTATTCGCACATCTTTTACTGGGGCCTATCGTACAACCAGAACCCTCTACACGACCTGTGGGAGAACAATCGCGAGGTCTATCGCAACGGGGAATACCTCACCGAACTTATCACCCAGCGCGCCGTGGAGTATATCCGCCGCACGGCGCGCCTCGGCCAACCCTTTTTCCTCTATCTGCCCTACAACACGCCGCACTATCCATTGCACGCGCCACAAAAGTATCTCGACCGTTTCCCCGATCTGCCGTGGGATCGGCAGATCATGGCGGCGATGCTCAGCGCGTTCGATGACGGCGTGGGCGAGATCACAGCCGAGCTGGAACGCCAGGGGATCATGGAGAACACCTGCATCTTTTACCAATCGGATAACGGCCCCTCGCGCGAGAGCCGCAACTGGTTGGATGGCCGCGCCGACTCCTATTACGGCAGCTCGGCGGGGGCTTTCAAGGGACACAAGTTCAGCCTCTACGAGGGGGGCGTGCGCGAGCCGGCCATCATGTGGTTCCCCGGGCGTATCCCGGCCGGGCAAGTGGTAAGCCAGCCCGGCGCAGCGATGGATATCTTCCCCACACTGCTGCGCCTGGCGGGCGGCGACCCGGCGCGCTACGAATTGGACGGCCTCGACGTGTGGCCGATGGTGACGCAAAGCGCGCCCAGCCCCCACGGCGATATCTTCTGGGAGATGGGCGAACAGACCGCCGTGCGCCGGGGAAATTGGAAACTGGTGCTCAAAGGGCAATTGGTGGAGGGCGCGCCGCCCGAGGACGACGTTCACCTGGCCGATCTGGCCGCCGACCCGGGCGAGCGGGTGAACCTGGCGGCGGCGCAGCCGCAACTCACGGAAGAGTTAGCGGCGGCGGCCCGCGCCTGGCGCGCCGAGATCGAGGCCCGCTGGCAGCGCGAGTTCCTGCCGCTGGGCGGCGTCACCTCGCACCCGTATGCGGATAAGGTGAAGGGATGAGGGCAAAGATGATTCCACGCCAAGCGATCACCGAGGTAAGTCAACGCATCGCCCGCGAATTCCAGCCGGAGCGAATCATCCTGTTCGGCTCGTATGCCTACCGCGCGCCGACGGAGGATTCGGACGTGGATTTGCTTGTGATCCTGCAGTTCGAGGGCAAAGCGTTTCGCAAGTCTGTCGAGATTCTTAACCGGGTCAACCCGCGCTTTCCCATCGATCTACTGGCGCGCCGCCCCGACGACACGGCGCGTCGCTACGCCTTGGGCGACCCATTGATCCGCGAGGCGCTGGATAAGGGGGTAGTGTTGTATGAACGAGCTAACTAGGGAATGGCTTGCCAAAGTAAACAGATAGGAGATAGATAATGCCTAATTCCCTTCCCCTTTCCCCCATCCCCCAAGCTCGCTTTCAACTGCGCGGGGTCGTCGGCCAGCGGTTGGCGGCCAACCTGGAGCAGTGGCTGCTCGTGGCGCCGCAGGCCAACCCCGCCATGCTGGAAATGTTGCGCGACCGCGACCGCGCGCCCCGCCGCGACCTCGTCCCCTGGGCGGGCGAGTTCGCCGGCAAGTACCTCACGGCGGCGACGGCCTGCTACCGGCTGGATCGCGACGAGCGCCTGCGCGCCCAGCTCGACCGCTTTGTGGACGAGTTCATTCGCTGCCAGGCGCCCGACGGCTACCTCGGCCCCTTTCCCCAGGCCGAGCGGCTGACGGGGACAACGATCAACGGCCAGGACAAGCTATGGGACGTGTGGGGACACTATCACGCCATCTTGGGGCTGCTGGCATGGTTCCGCGAAACCAAGTATCAGCCGGCGCTGGCCGCCTGCCGCCGCGCGGCGGATTATCTGTGCGCACGCTTTTTGGATGGCTCGGAGCGCGTGCGCGACGCCGGCGCCGAAGAGATGAACCAGGCCATCGCCCACGGGCTGCTGCTGCTCTACCAAGAGACGAGCGAGCCGCGCTACCTGCAACTGGCCCGCGAGGTGGAGGCCGATTGGCGCACGCCCCCCTCGGGCGATTGGATGCGCCAGGCGCTGGCCGACGTGCCGTTCTATCGCACGCCCAAGCCGCGCTGGGAGAGCCTGCACGACATCCAGGCCATCCTCTCGTTCTACGAGATCACCGGCGACGACGATTACCGCCGCGCGTTCGAGCAAATCTGGCGGACGATCCGCGACGGCGACCGCCACAACACCGGCGGCTTTTCCTCGGGCGAGCAGGCCACCGGCGACCCCTACGATCCGCGCGCCATCGAGACGTGTTGCACCGTGGCATGGATGGCGCTCTCGGTGGACATGCTGCGCCTGACGGGCGACCCCACGGTAGCCGACGAGCTGGAGCTATCGCTCTACAACGGCGCCCTCGGCGCGCAGACGCCCTCGGGGCGCTGGTGGACGTACAACACGCCCATGGACGGCGTCCGCAAAGCCTCGGCCCACGAGATCGTCTTTCAGGCCCGCGAGGGCGCGCCCGAACTGAACTGCTGCTCGGTGAATGGGCCGCGCAGCCTGGGGCTATTGGCCGATTGGGCTGTTATGTCCACTCGCGAGGGTGAGATTACGCTGAACTATTACGGCTCGGGGGCCATCGCCGTTCCGTTGGATGGCGAGCACGCCGTGCGGCTGATTCAGCATACTGAGTATCCTGTGCAGGGGCACGTCAGCATCACGCTGGAACTGGCCCGCCCGCAGCGGTTCGCGCTGCGGCTGCGTATCCCGGCCTGGTCGCGCCAGACGCGCTGCGCCGTGAACGGCGCGCCCGTCGCGGGAATCGTCGCCGGATCGTATCTGCGCCTGGAGCGCGACTGGTGGGACGGCGACCGCATCGCGCTCAACCTGGATTTCACGCCGCGCATTTGGCTCGGCGAGCGCGAGGCGGCGGGCAAAGCGTCGGTCTATCGCGGGCCGCTGCTCTTGGCCTACGATCGACGCTACAACCCTTACGCCCCCGACGACTGCCCGGCGGTGGACCTGGCCCACCTGGAGGGCGAGCTATCCCAATGGAACGGCGGCTATCCTGCGCCGTGGCTGCTCTACCGCCTGACCGCCGCCGACGGTCGCACGCTCACATTGTGCGATTTTGCTACCGCCGGCATGGCCGGCGGGCCGTATCGGACGTGGCTGAATTGCGCGCCAGCAACGAAAACCATAAAATAAGGGTGTTCTCGTGTTCATAAAGAGAGGAGCAGCGAGGTGTCGCACGTTTTCCGTTGGCCGATGCCGGCGATCATCGCCCTGTGCCAGCGTTACCATGTGCGCGAGCTGGCGATATTCGGCTCGGCTCTGCGCGACGATTTCGGCGCCGAGAGCGACTATGATCTACTCGTCGAGTTCGAGCCGGGCGCGCCCATCGGCTTGATGGCCTTGGCCAGGATGCAGCGCGAATTGGCGGCGCGGGTAGGGCGCCCGGTGGATCTGGGG
The DNA here is from genome assembly GCA_964649365.1 of uncultured Anaerolineales bacterium. Classification (GTDB taxonomy): domain Bacteria; phylum Chloroflexota; class Anaerolineae; order UBA1429; family UBA1429; genus CAZYPJ01. The sequence continues at coordinate 3,864 of CAZYPJ010000006.1, forward strand.
CCCACGAGCGCCCTCAACCCAAGCCTGCGCGACGAGGTGCTCGACCAAGCCGAGGTGCTCTATGCGGCGTGACGCGCTCTATCTACGCGACATCATCGAAGCGGCGAAAGCGATCCAACAGTTCGTGGCGGATTGCACACGTGAGACCCTGGCTGCCAACGATTTGGTGCGCAGCGCCATCTTGCACAAACTGACGATCATCGGCGAGGCTGCCCTCACCTTTCTCCCGAACTCAGGGCGCAGTACGCCGAGATCGAATGGGCCGACATCGTCGCGTTCCGCAACATCGTCGTTCACGCCTATTTCGCCGTGGATTGGGGCATCGTGTCGGTAGCGGCCACGCAAGATGTACCGACATTACATCAACAGGCGGCCGCTATCCTGGCGCACGAGTTCCCCGATGATGCGCCACCCACGGATTGAGCGCAGAATACGCGGATGAACGCGGAACACGCGGATCATATCGGCTCATCCGGCGACGGGGCAATCCGCAACATCCGCGCCCATCCGCATTGATCCGCGTCCCAATTCCTCCGTGTCTCCGTGGTGAACGTTCGGCAAAGGAGGCGTTATGCCGCGCGCGCCGCAACCCGAGATCGTGCAAAAGGTGTTGGCCCAATACGGCCTGGCCATGTGTCTAGCGCAATCGCTCGAAAAACGCATTAGCGTGCTGCTGCATAGCACCGAGACCGCCATCCGCGAGGGGGTCGCCCCCCTTCACGACGAGGATCTGCTCAAAGAGAACCTCACCAAGACCTTTGGCGCAGTGCTGATCGCCCTGCGCGACAAGATAGATTGCCCTGGCAATGTGCAAGAGCGACTCGACCAGGCCCGCCAGCGCCGCAATTGGCTGGCCCACGACTATTGGTGGCAGCGCGCTGTAGCGCTCCGCTCGGACGAGGGCTGCGCCGAGATGTTGGCCGAGTTGGACGAGCAGGTGAGCTTTTTCAATGAGATGAATGCGCTCTTTCAGCAGATTCTCCTCACCTACCTCTCGCTGCGCGGCGCCGAAAGCGATTGGATCCGCGACGAGTTGGCCCCTTTGCTGGAGCAGCCCGAGACCCTCTCGCCCGGCGAGCGCCGCCTGGGCGAGCGCGAAACGCTGATCGGCATCTGGATTCAGACCTGCCGCGTGGGCGATGAGCGCGTCGAGACGCCGCTGTTCGAGATGGCCGACCACACCTGGTGGGCGCTCAGCGAAGATGGCCTAACGCCCGGCCCCGTGCAGGTGGATCTGACCGCCCTGCGCCTTCGCAAGGACTATCAGCGCCTGTTGCCCGCCGAGATCACCCCACGCCCTGCCAACGCCGCCGGCTGGAACTATTCCATGCCGCTCTCCAACGGCTACTACATCTGGGTGTCGCCCTCCACCCACAACGGCATGTGGAAGTTGCGCTGGGGAATGCGCAAAACCAAAGAGCGGCCGTCCGCGCCCACAAGCGCCGCCTAGCCTTCTGGCCAGGCTCTATTCCCTCCTTTCGCCCACCCGAAATACTCGCCCTTTATCCGACGCGCCCACGCCTGTTTTGCCCTACATTGGGGATGTACAAAACAACTCAAAGGGGGCAAGATGGACGTCGCATCGAACCATTTTTATCAGTGGGGCAACGTGGTTATTTGGATCGTGATCGGGGCACTTTTCCTCGGCTTTGTCCCTTTTTACAAAAAGAGCCAGCGCCGCCCGGCCAGTGTCTATTTCGCCTTTATGGTGGCTATGGCGTTCGAGATGTTTGGCATCCCCATGAGCATGTACATCATCGCATGGGTACTGGGCAAGAACCTGCCCGACGGCGTCCTCTGGGGCCACACTCTCTACAGCTACATCGGCCACACCGGCATGTACATCGGCACGGCGCTCGCATTGGTCGGCGCGGCGCTGGTGATCTTGGGGTGGAAAGAGATCTATAAACGGTACTGGCGTCGAGAAGAGGGCAAAGGTGAGTTGCTAACCGATGGCATCTATGCGCATATCCGTCATCCTCAATACACCGGTTTCATGCTCATTACCCTGGGAATGATGCTCGACTGGGTGACGCTGCCCATGCTCGTGATGTGGCCAATTCTGGGCATTCTATATTACAAGCTGGCGCGCCGCGAAGAGACCGAGATGGGCCGCGAGTTCGGTAACCAATACACGGCCTACAGGCGGCGTGTGGGGATGTTCTTCCCCCGGCTGTGGACAGCACGCTAGATTAAACCACTTTTTTACATCGAGGGAAGAGATGAAAACGCCAATCAGGATCGCGTTGATCGGCTTGGGGGTGTTGGTTCTCGGCGCGGCAGCGCTGGCCGCACGGCAGGGATGGGCGGCGATGCGAATCGCGCGCGAAGCCAAGGCTGCGCCCGTGGCATTGGGCGCGCCCATCGGCGCCACGAACACGCTCGAGAGCACGCCGTTGTACGAGGATGCGGGCGACGCCGAGACGTTCCAAGTGGGGCACGGCGTATCATATCTGATCCGCGTAAACGAGCAGACCATCCTGCTGGATGTGGGCAACGATCCCACCCCGGAAGATGGTGACGCGCCCTTAGCGCGCAATATGGCCGCGCTAGGCATCTCGTGGGGCGATATTTCCACCATCGTGCTTTCGCATCCCCATCCCGACCACATGGGCGGCGTAGACGCCTGGCGCGCCAAGACGCTCAACTTGGGCGATGGCGCGACCAAGATCGGCCAGACGCCAATCTTGGCGCCCATCACGCTCACCTGCCCCGGCGGGCGTTGCGTGGAGACGCATGACCCGACCCTGGTCGCGCCGGGCGCGGCGACCATCGGGGCCATGCCCTACCTCGAAGTGTGGCAACTGGCGCTTTTCAACCCTCGCGGCATCGAGCAAAGCCTGGCGGTGAACATAGCGGGGCGCGGGATCGTGTTGATCACCGGCTGCGGACACCCGGGCGTGACGCGCTTGGTAGAGCGCATCGAGGCGCTGTTCGACGAGCCGGTGGTGGGCGTGGTGGGCGGCCTGCACTATGACGGCGCCGCCGCCGACAAATGGCAGCGCGACATCGCCTACCTTCAGGGGCGCGAGTTGGCGTTGGTCGCCCTTTCGCCCCACGACAGCGGCGGCGAGGCGGCCGCAGCCTACCGCGCCGCCTTCCCCGGCGCTTACCAAGAGATTGCCGTGGGCCGCACGATCCGCTTGGTTGCGCCGTGAGAGGACGATAACACCATTCTCTTCACTGCCAAATGCCAAGCCCTCACTCTTGATCGAGCGAGGGCTTGGCCATTCCCATGGAACGCGATTGGAAATCGCAACACTATACGTTCGCCAACATCTCTCGCGCTTGCGCCAGGCGCGCCAGGGTCGTCTCGCGGCCCAGCGCCACGAGCGAGCCAAACAGCGGCGGCGATACCTGCTTGCCGGTCGTGGCCACACGGATGCAGCCAAAGAATTGCCCCGCCTTTAGCCCCAACCGGTCGGCCACGGGGCGCAGCGCCTCTTCCATCGCCTGCTCCTCAAAAGGCGCGGCGGCAATGGTCTCTTGCGCCGCCTGCAGCGCCGCCGCGACGCTTGCCGCGTCCATCCCCTTTTGGATCAGCAACGCCGGATCGTAGCGCAGCTCGCGCTCGAACACGAAATCCACCAGCGGCGTCACGTCGGTCAGCGTCTCGATCCGCTCGCGCACCAATGGGACAAGCTGCAACACCTGGTCAAAACGCGGCTCGTACCCCGCACCGATCAACACCTGCATCAGCCGCCCCGCCAAGTCGTTAGCGCCCAGCGAGCGGATATAGTGGGCGTTCATATAGTCGAGCTTGTCGTAGGAGAAAGCCGCCGCCGACCGGCTGACCTTGGTCAGGTCAAAATAGCGCACCAGCTCGTCGCGGCTGAAAAACTCGGTCTGGCCGTCATACGACCAGCCCACCAGCGCGAGAAAGTTCACCATCGCCTCGGGCAAGTAGCCCGCCTCGCGGAACTCGCGCACAAAGGTCAACTGCTCGGCGCCGCCGGCATCCTTCTTTTTGCGCTTGCTCAGCTTGCCGTGGCCCGATGGATCGAGGATGGTGGGCATATGGATGGTGATGGGCATCTCCCAGCCGAGCGCCCGGTAGAGTAGCACGTGCTTGGGCGCCGAGGAGAGCCACTCTTCGCCGCGCATGGTGTGGCTGATGGCCATCAGGTGATCGTCCACCACCACCGCCAGGTGATACGTCGGAAAGCCGTCCGATTTGAGCAGCACCAGATCGTCGAGTTGACGGTTATCGAACTCGACCGGGCCGCGCAGCATATCGGTGAACACGGTTGTCCCCTCTTCCGGAACGGCCAGGCGGATCACCGGGCGGATGCCCTGCGCCTCGTAATCGGCGATTTGCTCGCGGGTCAGATGGCGACAATGCCGGTCGTACCCGGGGATTTGTTTGGCGGCGCGTTGCTGCTCGCGCAGTTGTTCCAAGCGCTGGGGGCTGCAATAGCAGCGATAAGCCGCGCCGTCGCGCACGAGCTGCTCGGCGTATTGCTGGTAGAGGTGGATGCGATCCGACTGGTAGTACGGCCCATAGTCGCCGCCCACGTCCGGCCCTTCATCCCACTGCAAGCCCAGCCAATGCAATGAATCGAGCAAGTCGGGAATGGCGCGCGGATCGTAGCGCGTGCGGTCGGTATCTTCGATGCGCAAAATGAATTTGCCGCCATGATGTCGGGCGAACAGCCAGTCATAGAGCGCCGTGCGCGCCCCGCCCACGTGAAAGCCGCCCGTGGGGCTGGGAGCAAAACGCACACGCACCGGATCGGTTGGTATCATCAGTATACTCCCTCTATTTCAAGCTCAATTCCGGTACGGCGTGGCGCATGGTCACGCTCTGCGCCATGCCCAACGCCATCAAGGTAGTCATCAGTGAGCTGCCGCCATAGCTCACCAGCGGCAGGGTCAAGCCCGTCACGGGCAGCAGGTTGGCGTTCATCCCCAGGTTGACTACTGTCTGCACGGTGATCATCGTCGCCACCCCGCCGGCGATCAACCGGCCATAGGGGTCGCGGGCCTGCGCTGCGATGCGCAACAGCCGTAAGATCAGGAACGCGAACAGGCCGATGAACAACATTGCCCCCACAAAGCCCAACTCTTCGGCCAAAACGGAAAAGATAAAGTCAGTATGACGCACCCGCAAAAAGTGCAATTGGCTCTGCGTGCCGCGCAGCAATCCCTTGCCCCACCAACCGCCCGAGCCGATGCTGATCAGCGCCTGGGTGATGTTGTAGCTAGCTCCCGAAGGGTCGGCCTCGGGGAAAAAGAAGGTGAGGATACGCTTTCGCATATAATCCGCCATGCGGAACCACAAAAGCGGCAACCCCAGCAGCCCCGCGCCCGCCAACAAGATGATGTGCCTCCAGCGCACTCCGGCCAGAAAGCACATCCCCACCCAGGTGGCCACCAACACCAGCGCCGCGCCGAAATCGGGCTGGAGATAGACCAGGATGGCGGGCGGGAACACCAACAGCGCCGAAAGCAGGAACCGCCCGATCTGCTCCAGGCGGTCGGGGTCAGCCCCTAGGGCCCGGGCTAATACCACAATCATCAACACTTTACACAGTTCGGAGGGCTGCGCTGAGCCGCTCAGCGTCAACCAACTTTGGGCGCCGAATGACACCTGCCCAATGACCAGCATCACGCCCAGCACAACGACCACAAAGGCGTAAAGCCACCGCTCCCAAGCGATGAGGGCATGATAGTCCACCGCTGCTGCCGCCAAGTAGAACGCCATCCCCAGCAAAGCGAACACCGCCTGGCGAAAAACTGTGTTCTCCCAGAGCGAGCTGTTGCCCGCCGACAATGATGCCTCGTAAGAGGAGTAGATCATTACACAGCCGATCACGATCAACGCCAGCGTCACCAGCAAAAAAGGCAAGTCAAACTGGCTCCAGATTGTGCGGCGGATGACGGTCATGCCGTGGCGTTCGGTGCGGATCATGGGCGCTCGGCCTGCCGTCGCCTGCCGAACCCCAGCCGCTCGAACAGGCTTTTGCGCCCCTCTAGCAACGGAATGAACGGCACGTGCTCGCCCAGGATGCGGCGGGCGATATTCTGGTAGGCCTTGCCGGCCAGCGTGGTCTGATCGTGGGCGATGGGCGTGCCCCGCCCGTTCGAGACGATCACATCCTCTGTCTCGGGCACGATGCCCAGCAAGTTCATCGCCAGCGTATCGAGGATCTGCGCAGGGCTGAGCATCTCTTTGCGCTTGACCAGCTCGGGGCGCAGGCGATTGATGACCAGGCTGGTCGGCCCGCGATTCTCGGCCTCCAGGATGCCCACCACGCGATCCACATCTTGGACTGAGGATGTATCGGGCGTGGTAACGAGGATAAACTCGTCGGCGGCAGCTACGGCGTTGCGGAAGCCCAGTTCGATGCCGGCGGGCGAATCAATCAGCACGAAATCGCACTCGCCGCGCAATTGTTCACACACGCGCACCATATCGGCCGGGCTGACGGCGGATTTATCGCGGCTTTGGGCGGCAGGCAACAAATACAGCTCTTCCAGCACTTTGTCGTGGATCAACGCCTGGCGCAAGCGGCAGCGCCCCTCCACCAGATCTACCACATCATAGATGATACGATTCTGCAGGCCCATCACCACATCGAGGTTACGCAAACCGATATCAGTATCAATCACCACCACGCGCTTGTTCTCTTTGGCCAGCGCCACGCCCAGGTTAGCGGTGGTGGTTGTCTTGCCGACGCCGCCCTTGCCCGATGTAATCGTGATGATGCGAGTTGGCATCTATTGTCCCCCTCGTGAAACCTTGTCCCAGGGTTCCACTACGATGGCATTGCCGCGCACGTGGGCGATTTCCGGATAGGTGTTCTTGGCGCGATCGTTCTCGTCGGGCCGCGCCACCAGGTTGCCGATCCGTAGTTGCAACGGCGCCAGCTCCAGCGCGCATACCACGGCCTTGTCGCTGCCCATCGCGCCGGCGTGGGCCGTGCCGTACAATCGGCCCCAGATGATGATGTCGCCGCCGGCGATGATCTGCCCGCCCACGTTCACATCGCCCAAGATGACCACATGACCAGTGTGGCGCACCACCTGTCCCGAACGCACCAGATGGCGCACCAGAATGCCCTTGCTGCCTTCCAGCGGGTGCGGTGGCTCGGCGCGCGCTGCGGATGCCGCTGGCGGCCCGCCGCTGCGCGCGGAGGCAGGCTCCGGCCCCAACAGGCGCAGGCCCAAGGCGCTGGCGGCCTCCTCGGTAATGCGGCTGGTAGTGACGACGGTGCGCAGCGTCATCTCGTGCTCGGCAAGCAACTCGGCGACGCGCTTGAGTTCATCCTGGCTGAGGCCACGATCACCCACTTGCAGCGCCACGCGCCCGCCGCGAAAAAAGGCCCCCTGGCTTGTGAGATGCTGCGCCAGATCGCTCATCAGCACGTCCAGATCGCCCGCGCCGACAGTGACAGTTAACCCTTCGCGCGTCCCCTTGATCGAGATGGTATCGCTCATGGGCCTCTTCTTTCACGAAATAAAACCAAACGCCGCCCGATGGATCGCGGTTTGAAACCGCGCCTACAACTCTACTGGCCGCCCACTACCGCGGCTGGAAACCGCGCCTAGCCGCGTCGCAATCCTATTCGCCCGCTAACGTCGGCGCAAGGGACGCATCCGCCGCGCTCGCCGTGGGCGAAGGGGTCGGGTTGGGTTCGGGCAACCCGAAATAGGCCCGCAATATCTTGGCCGCCACCGGCGCCGAGCGCGTCGAGCCTTCGCCGCCGCCTTCCAGGAACACCACCACGGCGATCTCGGGAGCCTCATAAGGCGCAAAGCACACGAACCAAGCGTGGGTGGGCAGGTGGCCATCTTTGTCGAGCATCAGCTTGCCGTTCTCGTCCACGCCCGGATATTCGGCGGTACCCGTCTTGCCCGCCACGTTGATGCCCGGCAGCCGCGCCAGCGGGGCTGTGCCCTGCGCCACCGCCTCAAACATACCCCGCCGCACCAATTCCAGGTTCTCGGGCGAGATACCCAAGTTGCCGATGGGGTCGGGCGTCAAGGTTTGCACCACTTGGCCTTCGGCATCCATCACCTGGTAGATCAATTGGGGCCGATAGAGCGTACCACCATTGGCCACGGCGGCGGCGGCGTTGACCACTTGCAGCGGCGTGGCCAACACAAAGCCTTGCCCGATGGCCGCGTTGTAGCTATCGCCGGTGAGCCAGTTCTCGCCATAAACCTGGCGCTTCCAGCGGTCGCTGGGCACTAGGCCCGCCGCCTCGCCCGATAGCTCGATGCCCGTTGGCGCGCCATAGCCGAATAACTCGGCGTATTTGCCCAGCCGGTCTATGCCCAGCCCCATGAATTCGCGATAGCCGCCCACCGCCTGGTAGAAAAAGATGTCGCACGATTGCGCGATGGCATCCTTCACCGTCAGCCGCCCATGGCCCGCTTTGCGCCAACAATAAAAGGTTTGCGCTTTGGTCAAGTCGTCGGGGAAGTATTTGTTAGGCAGCAATAGTGTACCCTGACAAAGAAAACTCGTCGAGCGGTCTATCACCTTTTCTTCCAAGAGTCCCGAGGCCGGCACCAATTTGAAGGTCGAGCCGGGCGGGTATTGCCCGCTGACAGCGTGGTTCACCAAGGGATGATGCGGGTCGGAGCTAAGTTGGGCGTAATCGTCGTAAGAGATGCCCCCCGAAAAGAGGTTATTATCGTAACTGGGCAGCGAGACCATCGCCAACACCTCGCCAGTGCGCGGGTCGAGCGCGATGGCCACGCCCACCGAGGAGTTGGCGTTGCGCATCCCTTCGCGCAGGGCCTCTTCTACCACGCGCTGTAGCTCCAAGTCAATGGTCAGCAGGAGATTATGGCCCGGCGATGGCGCCGACGAGGCGATAACATCCACCTGGCGCTCAAAGGCATCCACTTCGATGTGCTTTTGCCCCTTGACGCCGCGCAGCAACTTTTCCTGGGTGAATTCGACGCCCGTAAGGCCCACCAGGTCGTCGGGTTCGTAGAGTAGATCTTTGTCGTCCAGATAGCTTTTCAGGTTCTCACTGGGGATGCGGCCCACATAGCCGAGGAGGTGGGCCGTCAACGGGCCGTCAATGTACTGGCGCAAAGCCTCGGCCTCGACCAGCACGCCCGGCAAGGTGAGGTGTTCTTCTTCGATGATAAAGGCGGCCTGCCGATCCACATTGGTAGCAATGCGCACGGGCGCGTAGGGATTAATCGTGCGCTCGCGTAGAATATCCTCGATGGTCGGCCCCTCTTGGCCGCGCACGGGTGCATCCGCTTCGGATTCGGCCTCGGCAGTGGGCGCGCCGGCCGCAGAAGGATCGCCCGCCTCCATCCCCAACAGCTTGGCCACGCGCGCCAGGACGGCGGCGCGCTCGCCGTCGTCATCGGGCAAGCCGGCAGGCGCGATGCTCACCGTAAAACTGGGGATGTTGCGCACCAACATGCGCCCAAAACGATCATAGATGATGCCGCGCGGCGCGTCAGTCGAGATCAAACGAAAGCGGTTGGCGTCGGCGTCGCGTTGGTATTCTTGCGACGAGACCACCTGGAGATCCCACAATTTGAGCGCGATGGCCAAAAAGGCCAACACCACCGCCGCCCTAAAAAGCAGAAAGCGAAAGCGAGGATACCCATCTGTCGTCATTGCCATTCCACCCGGCGAGGCTGCAAACGCCGCGCCAACCAGCGCACCGCATAATAAACCAGAGGCATGAACAGTGTATTGACCACCATCTCGGGCAGCACAGCGCGCCACATCATAGGCCACCAGATCACTGCGCGCCCGGCCATTTGCAACAGCAACAACACCGTCGCCTGGTACACCAGGGTAGCTAGCGCGATGGCCGCGTAGGGCAATGCGCGGGCCGTGCGCAAAACGTGAATCTCGCCCAGGCCCGTCAACATGCTGGCCAGAACCAGCGCCACGGTCGAGACGCCAAAGGGCGCACCCGAGAAAGCATCGAGCATCAATCCACCCACCAGGCCCGCCAGCGCCCCCTCGCGCGAACCGGCCGCTAATACCCACGAGACCGAGACCAGCAGCACCAGATTGGGGCTGACGCCGATCACTTGCACATACGATGTCACCGTCGTCTGCACGATGGCCGCCGCGATCAGCAAGGGAATAATCACATAGGGGCTGATGGTTATTTCTCCTGCGTCAGCTCTCCCGGCTGGAAATTGAGCAACACCATTACCATCTCCAGGTCGCGCAGGTTCACCGCCGGGATCAGGCGCGCCTCCTGGAACATGGCCACATCTTGCTTTTCAACGCTGGCCACCTGGCCGATCACCAAACGCTTGGGAAAGTTTCCACCTAGCCCCGAAGTAAGCACCATATCGCCCGGCAGCACCGTATCGCCCTGGGGAATATAGCGCATCACCAGTTCGTCGCCAGGGTAGCCCTGCACGATGCCGGTGGCGCGCGAACGTTGGATCAGGGCGCTAATCGAGCTGGATGGGTCGGTGATGAGCATAACCTGAGCCGAGTTAGCGCTGACCTCGCTGATGCGACCTACCACGCCTTCAGCGGTGAGCACCGGCATACTGCGCGAAATGCCATCCGCCGAGCCGCGATCGATAATCAGGTATCGGAGCAGGTTGTTGGGGTCGTGACCGATAACCTCGGCAGAGAGCAACTCATAGTTGGGCGCAGCGCTCTTGAAATTGAGCTGGCGACGCAGGGTTTCGTTCTCGATCTGCGCCTCTTGCAGGGCCACTATCTGGCTACGCAAAGCGATATTGGCCTCGCGCAACGCCTCGTCCTCTGCGCGCAACTGGCTGAGGCGCCCCACCTCGCCGAAAAACTGCGCGACGGGGCGCGCGCCCTGCTTGAGCACGTATTGCACCGGCGCGACCACCCGCGAGAAGGCGTCTCGCACCGGGTTCGACTCATCGCGTTGATCCAGCATCAACCAGGCGAGCGCCAAAATCAGCACGACGATCACCGCCGCCGCCCGCCCGCGTGACGTGTTCACCCTGCGCCCCTACCCTAGGATCGCGCGCGAGAGAGCGAGCCGCGCTGGGTGGTGGCCAGCACTTTGGCCCACCGATCCAGGTCGCTCACGATAGCGCCGGCGCCGCGCACCACGCACGTCACCGGGTCGTCGGCCCGATAAACGCGCATGTGGGTCTCTTCTGAAAGGCGCTCGGGCAAGCCTTGCAACAGCGACCCGCCGCCCGCCAGGGCGATGCCTTGCTCCATCAGGTCGGCCACTAGCTCGGGCGGGGTCTCGTCGAGCGTGGATTTGACCGCCTCGACGATGATCTCAACCGCGCCGGAAAGGGCCTCGCGAATCTCGACGCTCGACACTTCAATCGCTTCGGGGAGGCCAGTGATCAGGTTGCGCCCGCGAATGGTGATGGTCTGCTCCTCGGGCAGGGGATAGGCCGAGCCGATGGCAATCTTGGTGCGTTCAGCCATGCGCTCGCCGAGGCACAGGTTGTACATTTGCAGCGCATATAGCATGATG
>CAZYPJ010000006.1:15296-23108 GCA_964649365.1 uncultured Anaerolineales bacterium
CTTGATACCGGCCATGCGATAGCCGTACCAGGCAGCCATGCGCGCGCCGAGGAACAGGTTGGACTTTTGCCGCGCATATCGGATGATCGCCTCGTCCATCTCATCGCCCGCCACACGGATGGAGCGGCTGACCACGATGCCGCCCAGCGAGATCACCGCCACTTCGGTGGTGCCGCCGCCGATATCCACGATCATGCTGCCCACCGAATCGCTCACCGGCAGCGCTGCGCCAATGGCCGCCGCCATCGGCTCTTCCACTAAATGCGCCTCACGCGCGCCGGCGCTGAGCGCCGCATCTTTTACGGCGCGCTTTTCCACCTCTGTCACCCCACTGGGGATACCCACCACCACACGTGGGCGCGGGTTGAACCATTGGCGGCTGTGGTGCACTTTGTTAATGAAATAGTGCAGCATTTTCTCGGTCATATCGAAATCCGAGATCACGCCATCGCGCAAGGGGCGAATGGCGACAATGTTGGCGGGGGTGCGCCCCACCATCTCTTTGGCCTCGGCGCCGACGGCCAGCGCGCGTTTGCTGTTCTTATCAATGGCCACCACCGAAGGCTCATGGATGACGATTCCCTGCCCTTGCACCGAGACGAGCGTGGTGGCCGTGCCCAGATCAATGCCAATATCGCGCGAGAACATGCCCAATAGTGCGGTTAGCGGGTTGAACACCGGGCGTTTCCTTCCTCTGAACGTTCGAGTTGCGAGGGGATTATACCACAGTTTGCGAGGACGCAAAAGGTTTTCTGCAAACAAGACGAAGGATTTACCACGGAGACACGGAGCACACAGAGATTCTTATGTTTATTCACGGATTGGCGCTCGCGACATGACAAGATCCTCTATCTCTGTCTTTCTCCGTGTCTCCGCGGTGAGTCCCTAATCTTCAGAGGCTTTCATACCCCAGACGCCGGCGGCGAGCCAGTATTTGCGCGAGGCGTTAGCCGTGCCCGACGAGCCAAAGACGCGCATGTGGTGCACCACCGAGGCGTTGATGGCCGCTTTGGCGGCGGCGTTCATCTGCCCGTAGGTGGATTTGGGGTCCGCCGCAACCTGGCGGATGGCGTCGGCCCCGGCCAGGGCCAGCGCGGTAAAGATGTTGATCTTGCAGATGCCGTTGGCGATGGCGGTGCGGAAATCGTCATCGGTCACGCCCGAGCCGCCGTGCAACACCAGCGGCGTGGGGACGGCGTTGCGAATCTGGTTCAGGCGCTCGAAATCGAGCTTGGGCACGCGCTTGGCTTGCCCTAATCCGTGGGCCGTGCCGACCGCGACGGCCAGGAAATCCACGCCCGTATCGGCCACAAAGCGCACTGCTTCAGCCGGTTCGGTCAGCCCGGCGCCGCGCTCTTCCACCTGGGCATATTCCGAGTTCAGCCCCACATGGCCGATCTCGGCCTCGACGCCCACTTGCGCAGCATGGGCCGCCTCGACTACCTTGCGAGTGAGGGCCACGTTCTCCTCGTAGGGCAGCGACGAGCCGTCAATCATCACGTCGGAAAAGCCGACGCGGATGCACTCCATCACGGCGGCGAAATCGCGGCCATGGTCGAGCACCATCGCCACGGGTACCGGGGCGTCCTCGGCCAGGGCGCGGACCAGCGCAGCCTGCGCCCGGCGCGGAAAACCGCCAGTCGCGATGATGAGCGGCGAACGCTCCTCAATGGCGGCCTCGCACGCGGCCACATAGGTCTCGATAGTGTTGCCACAGAACACCCCCACGCCATAGCGCCCGGCCTGGGCCTCGCCCAAAATCTCTTTCATGGAACGGAACGGCATTGCAATCCTCCTAAATGGGAAACATGGCTGGAGAATAGCACCACTCAACGTGGGCGTCCAATCAAGGCAGTGCTCTGTTTTGTGTGTTTGGGCGGTGTGACATAGAATGGATTGAGATCAACCCGGCCCGCATTGGTCGGGGTCGCGAGGTGAATGGTGACGAACGAAAATGCCATCTATACCGACGGCCTGACGCGGTCGTTCGGCAAGCAAGTGGCGGTGAATGGGTTGAGCCTATCTGTGCCGGCGGGCGCGATCTTTGGTTTTTTGGGGCCGAACGGGTCCGGCAAGACCACCACCATCCGCTTGCTGCTGGGCTTGTTGGAAGCGGACGCGGGCCAGGCGCGTGTGTTGGGGTTCGACGCGCGCACTCAGGCGGGCGAAATCCGCGCGGGCTGCGGCGCGCTGCTAGAGCACCACGGCCTGTACGAGCGTATGAGCGCCCAAGACAATCTAGAATACTATGGGCGCATCTGGCGTGTGGGCGCTGAAACGCGCCGCCGACGGATCAACGAACTGCTAGAGCGCATGGGCCTGGCCGACCGCCGCCATGAAAAGGTGGGCGATTGGAGCCGAGGCATGAAGCAAAAGCTGGCCGTAGCGCGCGCCATGCTCCACCGGCCCCAGGTGATTTTTCTCGATGAGCCAACCGCCGGACTTGACCCGGTGGCCGCCGCATCGCTGCGGCGCGAGCTGTCGGCGCTGGCCGCCGATGAGGGGACGACCGTTTTTTTGACCACTCACAACCTTAACGAAGCAGAGACGCTGTGCGCCCAGGTGGGCGTGATCCGCGACGGTAAGCTGCTGGCCGTGGGCCGCCCCGACGATTTGCGCGCGCGCACCAGCGGCCCCGAGGTCGAAGTGGTGGGCAGCGGGTTCACGCCAGAGCTGCTCGCCGCGCTGCGGGCGCGCTCCGAGGTGGCCGACGCCACGTTGGTGAACGGCCACCTGACCGTGCGCTTGGCGGGCGAGGCCCCCTTTGCCCCACTGGCCACTCTGTTGGCGGCGGGCGGCGCGCAAATCGAAGAGATTCGCCGCCGCCAAGAGAGCCTGGAGCAGGTCTTTATGGCCCTGATGGGAGAGGAAGAATGATCGGCGATGTATTGACTGTAGCCTGGAAAGAATGGCGCGAGACGGTGATCTATGGCGGGGGGCGCGGCAAGTGGTATCCGTTGCTTTTTTTGGCGATCTTTGGGGTGATGCTGCCGCTGCAATCGGGCGCGCTGCGGCTCAACACGCCCGTCTCGCTGGTGAACCTGGGTTGGGTGCCGTTCCTGCTCGGATCGGGCTGGGCCGCCGATTCCTTTGCCGGCGAGCGCGAGCGCCACACGCTGGAAACGCTGCTGGCCAGCCGCCTGAGCGACGGCGCCATCCTCTTGGGCAAGATGGCCGCTGTGGGGAGCTACTGCTGGGGGTTGACCCTGCTCACCCTGCCGGTCTCGATCATCGTGGCCAACATCGCCCAACGCAATGGGCAGTTCCAATGGATCGCCCCCGAGGTGTTCGCCGCCGATGTGATCGTCTCGTTCTTGATGTCGGTGTTGTCGGTGGCGCTAGGGGTGTTGGTCTCGCTGCACGCCCCCACCGTGCGCCAAGCGGCGCAAAAGATGAGCCTGGGGTTCTTTGCCATCATCTGGGGCGGAATCTTGTTCTTTAACTTGGCGCCGCGCGCCTGGCGCGACGCGGCGGGTCAGGCCGTCAACACGGCGGTAGCGCAGGGCACTTTTGAGCAGGCGTTGATGCAGATCGCCACGGCAGTCATCCTGATCCTAGTCGCCGCCGATGTCATCCTGGTGGCGCTGGCCTGGAAGCGCTTCCGGCGGGTGCGGTTGTTGCTAGATTAACCACAATTTGCGACCTCAACCGGTTTGTGCTATACTGGCGGCGTTGATGAGGGATCGTCCAATGGTAGGACACCTGACTCTGGATCAGGCGATCGGGGTTCGAATCCCTGTCCCTCAGCTATATCGCCAGCAGTGATTGATGCAAAGCCCGTCTCATAGTGAGATGGGCTTTGTTTTCGTTTGCAATATCAGGCTTATCAGGATTTAGCTGTTCTGCTGCTCGGCTTTGTTCCGGGCATTCTGCGGTGGAAAATGGCTATACAATCAGAGGCATCTCGCGCGGCAATGTGATAAAATACTCCTATACTAGATGGTCGTACAGGTACACCAATGGGAGGCTATGAGGTGAAAATCAGAAAACCGTGTAATCTTGCGCGCATGTACGCAAGCCCTGACCGCAAAATAAACGCCAATTCTCCAGAGCTTAGATTTATGGAGGCAGTCTGCGCTGGGAAAACCGAAGAAGCGCTTTCCTTCTTTCGCGAAAAAAAGCTGTTTGGCGATGTTCCGCCGGCGATTGATGCGCCATATGGCCGGTTTGAGGGTCTTGAGGGAATCCGGTCATTCGCGGAAGGGTTTGTTTCGCGCTTTCACGCAGACGTGGCCTTTCTGACGCCGGTCATCCAGACCGTGGCCAACGGGCGAGTTGCGTCCGAACTAGTCGTCAATTTCGTTGTCGCCGGTGAAATTGAAGAAGTACCAATGTTCGTTATCGCCGACATGCGCACTTCCGGTACGCTCGACGAAGTGCGCATCTACTGCCATTTCTCCTTCGTACCGGGGCTCCAGGCCTATCGCAAGCCGATTTTCCCCGTCGCCCATCGGGAAATGGGAGACCCTGGATTGCTGACCGGCGCGGTGCGAGAATACTATGAAGCGCTTCATCATACTCCGGCGGTGGACGTTGACCGGATCTGCAAGGTTTTCGGCCCGGGATGCAAATTCGGCGGCTATGAACCCTGGGGCCGCGCCGCCCATCACGGCGACCCGGCAGAATTACGCGCCAGCTACGAGCGCATGGCGACCTATATCCCCCGCTGTGTTGGTATGCGTTATGAGACGATCATTGATGACGACCGCACTTGTGTCATCGAATGGGTGCATATCGTTTCCCGCGCCGGCCAGGAAGAGCTTGGCCGCATCGCAATGTCCGGCGTCGCGGCCTACGAACGCGGCGACGACGGTCTTTTGTGCGCTATCCGCATCAGCGACTATGCTGGATACGAGCGCACCATTGATTGGTCCCAGCTTCCTATCGCCAAAGAGGACGCCCAAAAAATCAACTTGGTAGAATCTTTCCCCACCGGCGTCGGCGAGAAACCCGTGTTTCGCTGACCGCATACGGCGTTGCAGAGCAACAGGGACGGGACTCGGTTCGAGGATACTCGGGTGATCGGGATCCAATTCCCTGTCCCTCAGTTAAAACAAGACAGCAAACAGATGAACGATCTGTTCGCTGTCTTGTTGCTTTCAGCGGAACGCTCAGCAAGTTCGCGACGCCGCCGCTTACAACCTGCTACCCGCGCCCTGCCGCCCTACAACCCATAGATCCGCGCCAAGAACGCCTTGGTGGCCGAGGGGTACGGCTCGGGCGAGTCGTAGCGGATCAAGTGGCCCACCCCTGGCGTATGCTCGTGCTCCAACTGGGGGCAGATCTCTTTGGCCTGGGCCACCGCTTCGGGCGTGGCCAGCGCCCCTAGCGCCACGTCCGCTGTAAAGAGCAGGACGGGGCAGCGCACTTGCTTGAGCGTCTCTTGCCAGGGCACATTTACCCATTGCATTCGCACACATTCGGGGCTGAGCAGGTGTTTCGTCTGCGCCATCAGGTCGAGCATCTCGTCGCTCCACTGCGGATGATCCTTCTGCCACTCAGCGCGATGCTCCTCAAAGGTCATTTCGCGAAAGCGCTTGAGCATCGCCTCGCGATCCATCGGCGCCCGGCCAAAATTATCGCGAAAGCCAGGGTCCTCCAGCATGATGCCGCGCAGCATGTCGGGATAGAGCGCGGCGGCGCGAAAGACATACCCAGCGCCCATCGAGTGCCCGCCCGCCACCGGATGATCCAGTTTCAGCGCGTCAATCAGCCCGGCTAGGTCGTGCGACATCGAGTCGGGCTTTTCCTCCCAGCGTGGCGCTTCGGAATAGCCGTGGTAGCGGGCATCCACCATAATAACGTCATAGTCGTCGCGCAACGCGCGCGCCACGGGACCGTACTGACGACCTTGATCGGTAAAGCCGTGACACAACACCACTGCGCGGCCAGAGTCTGCGCCTTTACCCTGCGCCCGATAGTAGTGGAGACGGATGCCGTTAACCAGAACATCGCCTTCGTACCATTCGCCCATGATCGTATTCCTCCTATGAGATGATGCTGGGGCTTGCACGTTTCGGTTGCAAACTGCGCCTTCGGCTGCCTTGCCTCTCTTTCTGACCCTTATGAGGGCCTAGAAAATGATACGAGTGTAATCTAACCTTTGAGGCCAGTGGTTACGATCCCCTGAATGATGTACTTTTGAGCAAAGAAAAAGACAATCACCATGGGCATAATGTAAACCATGATCGCCGCCAGCGTCAGAGTATCCAGCGCATATCCTTTGGGGTCGGTATAGGCTGTGGAAAGCAGGACGCCCAGGCTGGTCCTATCGGCGCTCAAGAAGATGCGCGGCGTGAACCAGTCGCCCCACACCCATTGAAAATGAAAGATCGAAGCCGTGGCGATGACTGGGCCAGAGATAGGCATAAAGATCTGCCAGTAAGTGCGGAAACGGTTGCAACCATCCACTTCCGCCGCATCCTCAAGATCTCTGGGGATAGCAGCAAAGAATTGCCGGAAGAGAAAAATATGATAGGAACTGCCGCCAATACCCCATAGGATCCATGGCCAGTAGGTATTAGTGAGATGCAACTTGGAAAAGAGCATAAAAGTTGGGATAGTTGTAACCATGCGCGGCACCATAAGCATGGAAAGAACTAGGACAAACATTGTATTTTTCAGGGGCGCTTGATGGCGCGCAAAACCGAATCCTCCCAAAGAGCTTGATAGCACCGTGAGGATCGTTGATGGCACTGCCATGAGCAGCGAATTCACGGTGTGCTTGAGGAAGGGGTACTTGAACACCGCTACGTAATAGTTTTCCCAGTGCGCCACGGTGGGAAAAAGCTTGATGGGATAGCTAGTGTATTCCTCCTGCGTTCTGAGTGAGACGAGCAAGATCCACAAAATTGGCGCCACCACCAGAAAAGTGACGAGGAGGAAGATGAGATAGCTAAAGAATCGCTTCAGGCCCTCCCAGATGTTGAATCGCATGGGTGGCCGTGCTCTGTTCCGGGAATAAATGCCGGTTGCTTGCGCCTGGCTCATCTTCCACCTCCTTCCTGGGCCACCTCGTAATAGACCCAATATCTAGATGTAGTGATGATTATCACCGTTTAAACCAGCACCAAATTAAAGAATAGCCAGGTGAGCGCGACGCCGTATCCAAAAAGCTGAAATTCGAACGTCTGGCTATAGATATAGATCATATACATAAACTTATCTCGTGGCATGTTTACTGTCCCAGATAGTCCAGCGCGCCCATAAATCAGGATGGGTACATCGAATATCTGTAGTGACCAGATAATACCCATGATAAGCTGAAAGAAAACAACGGGCGTTATGAGGGGCAAAGTGATATACCGGAAAAGGTGGAGGCTGCTGGCCCCATCCAGACGTCCTGCCTCGTATAGCTCTACCGGAATTCCCTGAAGGCCGGCAAGGAATAGCACCATGCCCCCGCCCACATGCCACCATTCATAGAGGTATAGCATGAGGAAAAAGTGATCGTTCGCCCAGTTGATGGCAGTGCCTGGGCGGAACACGCTCAGGAAAGCGTTGACCAGCCCCGAGTTCTGGCCAAAAAGCAGCGACCAGGCTCGCGCCGCGCCGGCGACCGGCAGAATCGCGGGCACATAGTAGAGCAAGCGGAAGAAATCTCGCCCTTTGATCGGCTGGTTCAGCATCGCCGCGAGGAGCAAAGACAAAACCAGACCAATCGGGACAGCGATAATCGCATAACGCGCGCTGTTCTTTAGCGAGATGTAAAAATCGGGTGAGGAAAAAGCTCGGCTATAGTTCTTCAGGCCCATGACCTTTAGTGCTTCGAGGTTCAGGCACTCAGAATCGGTGAAGGCAGGTGCGATCCCC
>CAZYPJ010000006.1:23118-25878 GCA_964649365.1 uncultured Anaerolineales bacterium
ACATTTTCTCTCGGCGCGTCCGTTTTGAAGGTCCCGCGCGTCGCCGGGCAGCAGTCCGCCTCGTTGCAGCCATTCTAGCAAGTTCATCCATGGTCTTCACCTTTGAGGGATAACGGGGGCAAGGCAACAGCCCCGCCCCCACAACCATATGCCATCCCGGAATCCGAACTTACTTGGTTACACCGGCGCGATCCATGCCCTCGACGATCGCCTCGTTGACCTCCTTTTCCACGTTCTGGAGCAACTCTTCGAGGGACAAGGCCCCCTTGAGGACAGGCTCCTCGTACTTGCTCCAGGCAGTCTTGAAAGTATCGGGGGTGATATAGGGGCTATACTGCATACGCGCCACCTTGGTGGCCTTGATCTCCCTGTTCACCATTTCAAAGTTGCGCTTACGCCAGGGCTTATCTTGAGGCATAAGCGGCAACATACTCGTCAAGCCGGGGACGCCCCACCCGCTCTTGGCGCGGTTCTCCGCTGGTTCTTCGCCCATGAACCACTCGAATACCTTCCAGGCCGCGTCGGGCACTTGGGTTGTGGTGGTGAGCAAGGCCCCACAGCCGGTGACGCAGGGGTTAGAATACGTAGGCCCCCATGTCGGCGCCGCCATCATGTAGATGTCATCGCCCTGCACTTTGTCGCTCTCGGCCATGCCGCTAAACCAGTAGCCCCATAGCACGGTGGCCGCCTGTCCCTGTACCCAGTCTTGCCCAGACCAACTGGCCGAGGGGAAGGGGTTGATGGTGCTGGGCAGCCCTTTCTCCTTCATCCAATCGAACCAGAACTTGACAAACTCGACGGTCTTGGGGTTATCAACCAATCGCACCTTGGAGAAATCTTCGTTGAACAACGTCTCCGGTGGATCATATGTGGTGGTGATCCAGAAGAGCACGTGCTCGTTGGGGGTAAAATCGGTGCCCACGACCATCGTACGGTCGCCTTCCTTCTTGGTCAACTTGGGCGAGAGCGCGCGCCACTCCTGCAAACTGAGGGACTTGTCCGCAGCCGGCAAGGTGACGCCCGCTTCGTCCCAGAGCTTCTTGTTGGCGAAAATCGAGACATCAGGCGACCAATCTTTCACCATGCCATAGCGCCGGCCGTTGACGACATAGAGGTCGTTCACAGGCAACAGGTCACTGGGCTTGAGCAGGGTCGAAACCTCAAAATAGTCAGTCACATCTTTGGCCACACGCTTGAGCACATAGCCCGGAACATAGGTCCCATAGATACGGAACACATCTACGGGAGTTCCCGCCGCCAGCATCGAGTAAAGTTTGACGAGATCGGTGTCGATCCTCTCAACTGTGTAAGGCGCGTACTTGGTATTGAAAAGTTTCAGCTCGTCATCGCTGATCTCATTCGCGTTATACATCAGGATAACGTGCGCCGCCTTGCGGGCGGCTGGAGCGGCCGTGACGAGCTTTTCCTTCTCAACGACCTTTTCTTTCTCCACGACGACCGTTTTCTCGACGACCTTCTCGACTGGCTTTTCGACGATCTTTTCCTTCTCTACAACGACCGTCTTTTCAACGATCTTTTCGACGACTTTGGGTTGGCAGGCCCCAAGAACAGTGGCCGTAGCAGCAATGCCTGTCAGTTGCAGAAGATGCCGACGCGTAATTGCCTTGGCAAACATGATTGTCTCCTCCCTTTGCAAGTACCTGATCAGCGCTGAATCAACCCAGAAACGAGAATCGTCGGCTTGTGCTCTCCCTCGATAAACCCTCCTTCCCCGACAGTCGCTCACATTGGGCTGCTATACCGTGACGCGCGCAATGCCCAGGGTGTGAGATTCCGTACTGCTTCACAGCATCCAGCGACAGCCAACACAGCGGATCTCCACGCCTTTCAGCATCTTCGCGTATCACCGCCCTGGCTATGCTTACTGTATTGTCTGCGAGCCTGAAACACAACAAGGGTCACGACCATACGCGCCATAGCCGACTGTCGCGTTTATGTTTATCCTAAACCTTGTGAGTATTATGTATTGCTTTTTCGGCGCCGTCAAGCCTCTGTTTACGGATTATCGTGTTCTTAACAGGGCAAGTTATGGACAAATCATGTGGCGGCGCAGGATGATTAGCGAGCATCCAATGCAATGCCCCATTCCTTCGCATAGGTCTCGCGGAACAGCTCGGCCAAAGAAGGGATCAACGTCTCGGATACCGGCAGCGTGACGCCGCCATCCACCACCAGCGTGGCGCCGGTCACGAACGATGAAGCCTCGGAGGCCAAGAATAGGCACACTTGGGCCACTTCTTCGGGGCGGCCCGGGCGGCCCAGGGGATAGAGCAGCGGCGTCGTCAACAATTTGTTGCGCATCATCGGCGCGAAGCGCTCGTCTTGCCCCCACGCCAGCTCACGCTCGGTGAGGATAAAACCGGGGCAGATGGCGTTGGCGCGAATGCCATACGGCCCGAAATCCAAAGCGATCTGCCGCGTCAGGTTCAGCATCCCCGCCTTGACCGTGTTGTAGCTGGCCATGCCGTGGCCCACCGCCAGGCCGTGCACCGACGACATGTTGATGATCTTGCCGCCGCCCACTTTGATCATTTCGGGGATGGCGTGCTTGCAGCCGATCAAGATCGCCGTCAAGCTGGAGCGCAACATGGTCTCCCAGCCCTCCTCGGTCACTTCGGTGATGGGGCCGAACGCGCCCATCA
This sequence comes from uncultured Anaerolineales bacterium, assembly GCA_964649365.1. Lineage (GTDB taxonomy): Bacteria > Chloroflexota > Anaerolineae > UBA1429 > UBA1429 > CAZYPJ01. The sequence goes on from CAZYPJ010000006.1 coordinate 25,782, forward strand.
CGCCCGCGACCGCGTTGTTGACCAGGATGTCCAGCCGCCCATAGGTCTCGACGGCGCAGCGTAACAGCGCCCGGAAGTCGTCGGCGCCCGTCACGTC
>CAZYPJ010000006.1:25888-40744 GCA_964649365.1 uncultured Anaerolineales bacterium
GCCCCGTAACGACCACATTGGCGCCTTCTTGCGCGAACAAAATCGCCGTAGCCCGCCCGATCCCCGACGTGGACCCCGTCACGATGGCCGTTTGCCCTGAGAGTTGACCCGTCATGCGACCTCCTTTGCCATGTCGAATCTAGCGACGGCCCTTGCGCGACGCCCCAGAACAAGCCAGCGGAGCCGGAAGGTCAGCCGCGAAAGAGCAACGGCGCGAAATCGCGCAGGTATTTGCGCCAGTTGATCCAGGTGTGCCCGCCGGCCGTCTCGTGGAACTCGTGGCGGATGCCGCGCCGGGTGAGCGTCGCATCGAGCCGGCGCGCCCCATCGGTGATCGTCCGGTCGTTCTCTCCCGCGCCGATCCAGAACAGCTTGACGAGCTGGTTGGTGCGGTCGGGGTCGGCGAAAAAGTCGGCGTTGCGCTCTTCGAAATCGGTATTGACGCCGGCATCCTCGCCCACTTGCAGGCCCATGCTGAACACGCCGATATAGGCAAACAGGTCCACCCGGCGCGGGGCCACCCGCAACGTCTCCGCGCCCCCCATCGAAAGCCCGGCGATGGCCCGCTGATCGCGGCTGGCGCGCACGCGGTAGCGATTCTCCACCAGCGGCATGATAGTGTTGAGCAAATCATCCACAAAGGTATCATGCAGCTTGGAGATGGCCTCGATACGCGCCTTGATGGCCGCCGGAGAGTAGCGGTCGGCGCCCACCAGCCGATAGCTAAAGCCTGGCCGGGCCACCGTCCCGTTAGGCATGACGACGATCATGGGTTTGGCCTTGCCCTCGGCCAGCAGGTTATCCATGATGAAATTGGCGCGCCCAATGGTGCTCCAGGCGCGGTCGTCGTCGCCGCCGCCGTGGATGAGGTACAACACGGGGTACGTCTGGTCGCTGAGGTCGTAATCGGGGGGCGTATAGACGCGCATACTGCGCACGCCGCCCACCGCCGGCGAATCGTACCACACGGTGCGCACCTCGCCGTGGGGAACCGGGCGGGTCTCCTCGAACCTGGCCTCGTCGCCCGGAACGAAAAGTATGTTCTTGAGCGGCGACGTACCCTGTTTGATCTCGCGGTTCTGGGGGTCAATGGTGAGCACGCCATCCACGGTGAGGGTGTACATATAGAAATCGGCCGGCAGCGGCCCGACCGTGATAGACCAGACGCCTTGCTCATCTTTTTGCAGCGGCCCGCCGGCGCCGAGGCCCTGGGCGACCCAATCGCCGTCCAGCGTGACCTCGCTCGCTTTGGGGGCATAGATGCGGAACGTCACCCGGCCGTCGGGTAGGGTTTCGGGGGATACCAACGTGTTTGGGTCAATCATCATCCGCTTCCTTTCTTCCGATGTAGCGACGCGCACAAGGGGCTGGGCTACTATCATTGCGTCTTGCGGGTCTGCTGGCCGCGCAAGAGGATTGTACACAGGATCAGCCGGGCGGGCAATGGCCGGAATCGGCCTCTCACAGCCCTGCGCCTGATGGGCTGGCGAAAACACAAAACGGCAACCGGACGTGAATCCAGTCGCCGCCTTGTCGCGCCCTAAGGCCCGCGCCTAGTTGCGCTCCGTCCGCATAAAGGTAAAGATCAGGCCGGTGATGGCCATGTTGATGAGGCTGACAAAGAGCGACATAGTGGCGGCGTAGCCCATGCGCATGTCGCCGTGGATAAACGCGGTGCGATACAGATAGACGCCCACCGTCAGGGCCGCCTCGCCGGGGCCGCCGGTGGTGCCGCCAAAGAGGGCCATAGATTCCACCGTCGCGCTCACCACGCCTGAACCGAGCACCAGAACCAGCGTGAACACCGGCTTGAGCAGCGGCACGGTGATGTAGCGGAAGAGCTGCCCGCCGCGGGCGCCGTCCACCATCGCGGCCTCATAGATCTCGTGGCTGATGTTATAAATGCCGATGAGAAAAAGCAAGGTCCACTCGCCGAACCTCACCCAAACCGTCGGCACGACCATGGCATAGAGCGCCATTTTGGGCGAGCCTAACCAGTTGGGTGGATTTTTCACACCCAGGCTCATCAGCAATGTGTTCAGGTAGCCGAACGAGACATCGAACAGCTTGACCCACAGCAACATGGCCACCGTAAGCGGCAAAACCACCGGCATGTAGGCGATCACGCGATAGACCGCCGCCATGAATCGCCCCTTGACTTTGGAGATCATCACGGCGGTGAACAAAGCCAGCGCCAGAGCCGAGGGCGTGAACATCAATGTGAATTTGGCGGCGATCCATAGGCTGGCCCAAAAGGTCTCGTCGTGGAACATCTCGACCCAGTTGGCAAAACCGTTGAACCCCGCCCAGCCGTGGGTCTCGGGGATGATCCAGCGGTAATCGGAAAAGGCCATGAACAGCCCGCGCAAAATGGGCCAGGCCTGAAAGATCAAATACATAATCACCGCCGGGGCGATGAAAAAGTAGCCCCAGGCGTTCGCCTTGCGCCCCCAGCGGAGATGGGTGATTTCGTACCAGAATTGGGACACGACGGCTAGCGCGCCTTGCGCCCGGACGTCATCTACACGGTTATGCGGCGCCTCAGTCATTTTTCCTCCTGAGATTGGTCAGCTTGCGAGCGCCCCTACATCTTGAGGATACCCTCGCTGAGGCCCCGAACGAACCACTTTTGCAACAAGACAAACATTACAACGACGGGCATCATCGCCACCACATAGGCGGCGGATTCGGCTCCATAGCTGGCGAGCAGGGTCGAGGTAAAATGCGCGCTCCAACCCTTCAACTTGGTCACGGCAATGGCGACCGTCTCTAGCTCCGGGTGGTCGAGCATGGTCAGGGTGATAAGGTATTCGCCCCACACGTAGATGAACTCCCAGATAGCTACCACGGCGATGCCCCCCCGAACAAAGGGAATGGCCCCCTCGAGGAAGAGCACCCAGGTGCCGGCGCCGTCAATGATGGCCGCCTCCTCCAACTCGCGCGGGACGCCTAAAAAGTTCTGCCGCATCACGAATAGCGCCACGCTGATGGCGCTTGGAAAAAGCAGCGCCAACCCCAGCAGCGAGTTGCGCAATTGCAGAAATGACATCAGCTCATAAAGGGCCATCAGGCCGCCCGCCCGAGGGATGAACATCAGGATGATCAAGAGATAAAAGATGGCGTCGCGCCCCGGGAACTCGAGGCGACCAAAGGCGAACCCCGCCATGCTGGCGATGATGCATTGGATGAACACCGACATCATGGTCACGCGGACGCTGTTCCACATGTTCATCGGCAGGCGGCTCATGTCGGCGCGTGTAAAGATGAACTGGTAGTTCGCCAACGTAGGGCGCCTCACTAGCAGGGTGGGCGTGGCCTGGTACAACTCGTAGCGATCCTTGAGCGACGCAGAGATGGCCCAGACGACGGGCAACAGGCAGGCCAGGCAGATCACGACGAGCGAGACGTTGATGAACAAGTTGGCCGGCTGCAAGTTGCGCCTGAGCACTCGTGAGAGGCGAACCATGAGCAAACTCCTCCTCGCTGGACTGTGAGATTACGCCCGCGATGGCACAGTGAGGCGGCGCTAACGGGCCGCGCCCCAGCGCCCACAAGGGGCGCAACTACCGTAGTACCGCGACTTGCGCGTGATGCGGCGTTTGGCATGATGCTCGTATCAGTGCAGCGGGGGAAAGGGCCGCAGCCCTTCCCCCCTGTCAGGATACCCCATAGCGCCGGGCGCTAGACCTTTTGCTTGGCGATCTCGGCCTTGGTGTCTTTGATGATGCTGGCGGCGACTTCTTCCGCCGTCAGGGTCGAGTCTGGTTCAGTATACTTGACGATGTACTTGGCGTACACGCCGTCGTTGATAGAGAAATAGTTGTTAAAGGGGCGCGAGACCGAACGATCCACCTGGTCGCGCATGGCGTTCATCCACTTGAATGTACCATACGCCGGGTCGCCATTGATGATCTTGTCATAGGCCGACTGATAGACAGGCGTTTTGCCCGACTTGATAATCGCCTGCTGCAACGCCGTGTTCTGCGGGCCGATGGCATAGATCAAAAAGTCCATAGCCTCTTGGGGGAAGGGCGCCTTGTTGAGCAACGAGGTGCAGTTGCCCCAGAACGGCGTGCCCGCGCCCTTGCCTTTGGTCAACACCGGGATTTGCGAAGTGACTACTTTGTCGGTGCCAAAGGCCAACTGGCCCCAAACCCCGCGCGAGCTTTGCGCCTGCACCGAGGCCAGCCTGCCCGCATAGTAGGCGTCCAGCCAGTTGTCAAAACCATGCGGCGGCGTGAGGCCTTCGCTGACCGCCTGCTTGTAAAGCTTGAGCGCAGCAATCGCTTCGGGCGTTTCCCAGCGCAGCAGCATATTGTCGTCAAAGGGGTTGTCGAGCGAGGAGTAGATCATCGCGCCCACCGAGGCGTCGAGGTCGGGGATGAACGAGGTGGCGATGATCTTTTGTTCTGCGCCCCACTTTTTTAGCTCTTGCATCAGCGGCAGCCAATCGGCCCAGGTAGCCGGCGGCTCTTTGGCGCCCACTGCCGCAAAAAAGTCGGTGCGCCAGTTAAAGCTGATGTTCTCATAGCTGTAGGGCAGGCCCCAGAACTTGCCGTCGTGGGTAGAGGCCTTGCGCAACGTGGGGAGCATGTCGCTGAAAAGCTCCGCCGCCCCCTTTTCTTGGGAGCCGGCGACATAGTCGTCCATCGGCTGCACCATGCCGCTGAGCACCCAGCGCGGCAGGCTCGAAGAGGCCGACGAGGCGATGCCAGCGGCGTTCCATTCCAGGGCGCCGGCGGCTTCTTGCGCCATCACTTTGGTATCCCAACCCTCGCCCGTGGACTCCATAATGATCTTGGTGTCGGGGTGGGCCTCGTTAAAGCTGCGGGCGGCGGCGTCAAAGGGGATTTCATCCATAGCCCACGAGGCCATCAGGATCCGCACTTCTTTCGTCGTAGGCGCGGCGGGTTTGGCCTCCACAATCACGGTCTCTTTGACGACCTGCTGGACTACCTTGGTGACCTCAACCTGCTTCTCGACGACTTTTTCGACAGGCTTTTCAACCACGACCGTTTGTTGGACGATTTTTTCCACAACCTTCGGTTGACAGGCCGCAAGCAGCGCAGCGCCCGCCCCCAGCGTGGCAAAGCGAAGGAACGACCGACGAGTACAAGACGCAGACATCTTTTCATCCTCCTATGGCGAATCAGGTTACAACGATACAGAATTGGCGGTCAGAGATGCAACACCTTGAGGCGAGAGAGCGCTCGTTCGATAGATACCTCCTTCCCGATAACACCGGGCGCCGAGCGCTTAACGCCCAGGCGCTCAAGCGCCTGGGCGCTTTAGGACGGCGCGCTGATTTCCTCGGCGGCGTCAATGATCGCGTTGACCAATGGTCTCACCGCAGACGGCGATAGTTGCCCACAAAAGGCCTCAAACCCACCCCACAAATAGGCGTTGGGATGGGCGATATAGTCATAGCTCTCCGTCGCCTGGTACATCACATAGGTGCGCTTGAACGGCGAGAGCCACTTGAGCACGCTGCCCAGCTCCGACAACAGCTCGCCGGGAATGCCGATCAGGAGCACCGGGCCGATGGCCAGCAAAGAGAACTCGACCCCGACCTCGGCGCCGGGTTGCTCGACGCGCACAACGTTCTCACCTATCACCCCTTGCGGTATGCCGGCGAGGGGGATGCTCTGGAACTCGGCCAGGGTGCGCAGCTTGAGCGGGATCGAGCGAGTCAGGCATTTTAGGCGAATGGGGCCTTGCACCTTGAAGGCGTCGTAGGTGCGTTTGGTGGCCTCGGTGGCCAACACCTGGCCCACGCGCCGGGTCTCGGCAAAGCCACCTTCCGGCGCTTTGGGGTGGTTATCGCCGGCGGCGCCGGTGATATAGCAAGCGGGGCACATCATGCTCTCGCGGATCAATTGCCGCGCCACGCCGGGCGCGTCGGCGCTGATCAGCGTGGAGGTGTTGCCTGCCGTCAGCGGGTGCATGGTATAGTTGAGGATCAGACCGAACGGCTGCCGGCTGCCTGCCGGGCAAAAGGCGATCACACCCAGCTCTTTGTCCGCGTGCCCGTAGGCCACCGGGACGAGATCCTTGTTGCCGGGAATGCCGATGAACTCTTCATTGGTGAGGAAAAAACGCCGGTTCATGTTCTCGTCCACGTAAGCTCGGTTGACCAGAAGGTCGAACTCTTGCGCGGCGGCGGCCGCCTCACGCGCCGCCTCTGTCACGCGCTCGCCGAGAAAGGTCTTGTACCCGGGCAGGTAGTCGGGGGCGGGGTCGTTGTACCAGTTGTACTGGAACTTGCGCTCGCGGACTTCGGGGCCTTCGTGGGTGTGCGTGCAGGTAAAAAAGATGTTGCCAGGCTCCAGGCCCAGGTCGGCGTGAAGCGCGCCCTTGAGTTCGGCGATGAGCGGCGCCTCCATGGCCAACAAGTCAAAGCTGACCAGGAGCGCCCGAACGTCCCCATCCTCCAGATAGACAATGCTGGCGTAGAGATCGTCGTGGACGCCGGTAGCCCAGCGCAGGGCGTACCCTGCGAGCAGGCAGCGCCCATTGGGTGGGGTGATGACGGCTTCGGCGAACCCTGCTTTCATGATTTCGTCCTTATCCGTAGGGGCGATGGGTTGGGGCTGGAGAGGGCGCTCGCAGGGGCGGCGTCGCACCCTTGCGGGCGACCACCCACTCCAGCCTCAACCCTTCGCCTCTACCACGCGATTTGACCCGATTGCCTTGTCACGTTACCATTATAACAGGGCCTGGGGTGGGTGTTTGCCCACTTTTGCCCAGCTTTGCCCCACGGAGCGGATGGGATATGTCAGAACACACCAAGCTGTTGTCGCAATTGCGCCTGGCCCTGGCGCACCTGGACGACCCCCTCTACCTGGAAAGCCTCGATCTGGCGCGCGAGATCAGCATGGTGGCCCAGTCGCCCGATCTTTCCAGGGGGCAGAACCTGCGGCGCGCCCTCCAGCTCGCCATTGCAGCGCTCGATCCGGGGCAAAACCGCGAGCCGGACGGCGTCGAGCCGCGCTCTTACCAGGTGCTCTGCCGCTACGCCATCGCCAAGCAGAGCATGGTGGCCATCGCCAGGCAACTCGACATCAGCCAGCGCCAGACCTATCGCGAGCTATATCGCGCCATCGAAGCCCTGGCCCGCATCCTGAGCGACATGGCGCCCACCGCCGAGTTCGTCGCCGACGTGGCGCCGAGCCAGGCGGGGTCGCCGGCGGCCAAAGTGCGCGCCGAGCTAGAACGGTTGGTGGGGACTGAGGCCCAAGTGATTGACCTCGGCGCGCTGCTGGCCGGCGTGGTCGAGAGCGTCCGCGCCTTCGCCGAGGAGCGGCGGGTAGCCATACAGCTCGCCGAAAATGCGCCAGGGTTGCATGTGGCCGCGAACCGCGTGATGTTGCGCCAGGCGATCTTGAACCTGTTGAGCCACATGGTGCGCACCCACCAGGGCGAGGCGGTGCGCGTAGAGCTTGTCGCAGAGGACGACGCCAGCGTTCGGATGCGCTACCATCCCACGGCCGCGCCTGACCTCGCGCAAACCGAGAACCCCTACGCGATGGCGGTGCAGCTCATCAACGCCTTGGGGCTGCGCCTGACCGAGAGCGCGGAGACGAGCGGAGATCTCCAAGTCGCCATCAACATTCCGTTGGCGAGGCGGCGCAATGTGCTGGTGGTGGATGACAACGAGGGGGTGATCGCGCTCTTGGCGCGCTACCTGCGACACAGGCCCTTTTGCCTCGTCGGCGCCCGCGACTATCACGAGGCGCTGGCCAAGCTATCCGAAGTACAGCCCGAGGCAATCATCCTGGATGTGATGCTGCCCAACCAGGATGGCTGGGAGGTATTGCAGGCGTTGCGCGCCCATCCGCTGGGCCAGCGCGCGCGGATTATTATCTGCTCCATCATCAACGACCCCGAGCTGGCCAGGGCGCTGGGCGCGGACGCATTCTTGCACAAGCCCGTTGACCGCCAGCGCCTGCTGCAAACGCTCGAACAGGTGTTGGCGCCCACCCCGACCCTCGCGGGGTAAACCCTCGCGCAACGACTACAAAGCCCGCCTTCGCGGGCTGACACGTCCCTCTTGGCACGATCCCAGCCGCCGGAGGGCGGTTTCGTAATCGTTGCGCGAGGCTTCAGCCCGCGAGTTGTGGCGCATAGTGCGGATGGACGTGCCGAAACACGGTGTTGAGCAACTCCACCAGCGCAGCGGCGCCGATCCCCTCGGCGCGAGTGAGCGTGAACTGCCCGCCGCGCGAGCGCAACATCTCTAGCTCATAACCGGCGGCGGTAGCGCCCACCACGTGAATGTCGCGCAGCGCCGGGTCGCGGCGCAGCTCGGCAAGCACCTCGAACCCATCCATCCCCGCCATCAGCAGGTCGAGCAGGATCAACTGAGGCGTGCGGTTCCGGGCGATGCGCAACCCCTCCGGCCCCGAATGCGCCGCCAGCACTTGCGTTAGCCCCATGGTGGCCAGCAGGCGCGTCATGAGGATCACAAAGCCGGGGGTATCGTCAATGATGAGCACTGTGTCATCGGGGCCACAATATTGGGTGACGACGCGCCGCAACGATTCGCGGGTGATCGGCTTGGTCAGGCAATCGTCCATCCCGGCGGAACGGGCCAGCCAGCCCGGGCTGGGGATGGAGCAGCGCACCACCGGCACAGCATAGCGCCGGCTCAGCTCGCCCAACGCGCCGAGCCAGGCGTTCTGAGGGGCGTCGGGCGGCTGATTGATAACCACCCCGATGGGGCGCTCCGCCTCGATGATCGTCTCGGCCAAAGCAGGATCGGTGATGTGCAGCGTGGGCCGGTCGTTGAGATAGCGCCCCAGCATCTCGGCGATGCCGGGGTCGGGGTCCACCACCAGCACCGGCGCATCCGAGAGGTCCACCCGGTGGGTGGTGGGGACGCGCCGCAGCCCGCTGGTTTCGAGCGCCGCGCCGGGCAGCGGCAGAGAAAAGAAAAAGGTGCTCCCCACACCGGGCGTGCTTTCGGCCCACATCCGCCCGCCATGCAGCTCGACAAATTGGCGGCTCAGAGCCAGCCCCAGCCCGGCCCCTGCGCCGCTGCGAAAGCCAGCCTCGGCCTGCGAAAAGCGCTCGAACAACTTGCTCAATTGATCTTCGGGGATGCCGACGCCGGTGTCGCTGACGCTGATGTGCACCGAGGCGCCGTTCAGCTCGGCGCGCACTGTGATCCCGCCTCGATTCGTAAAGCGCACCGCGTTGTTCAGCAGGTTCAGCATAATCTGCCGCACCCGGGTGCGATCTACAAAGAGCTGCGGTAGGTCGGGCGTGGGCGCGATCACGCATTCCAGGCCGTGTTGCACCGCCAGCGGGCGGATCGCCTCCACGGCGTCGCGCAGGATCGGGCCAATATCCTGAAGCTCGCGAAACATCGGCAGCCGCGAGGCGTCAATGCGCGAAAGGTCGAGGATGTCGTTGACCAGGCTCTGGAGGTGCTGGCTGGCGCGGTACAGCTCGGCCACGTCGCTGACTAGCTCGGGCGTCCAGTGCATCCCCTCATAGCTGTCGGCGTCGAGGTACATCATCTCGGCAAAGCCCACCACCAGGTTGAGCGGCGTGCGCAGCTCGTGGCTGACGTTGGCGACGAACTGCTCTTTGAGCGCTCGCGCTTGTTCGGCCTCCTGGCGCGCCTGGCCCAGCTCGCGATTAACGCGCTCCATGCGCCGCGAGGCCTCGGTGAGGGCGGCCAGCGTGCGGTTCAACTCGCCCTGGCGCTGCCGCAACTGCTTGAGCAGCGTGGTAGCGCGCTGCTGGCTGTTCTGCGACCAGGCGAGGGCCATCGAAAAGCCCCGCAACGCGACCCATTGCAAAACGGCGACCAGCCAGATCAACCCGAGCGCCGTCACGGCGGTGGGGGTCAAGCCCCGCATGGCCAGGAGCGCGACGCTGCTCAGGGCCGCGGCGGCGGCGCCGGCGAGGGGGCTGCTGGCAAAGTTGGCGATCACGATCAGCGCCGCGTAACAGGGTATGACCGGGCTGGCGATGATGCGCTGCGCCCACGCATAGGTGAACACCGGCCCAATAACAAGCAAGACTTGAGAAAGGAGCGGCAGCCGGCGGCGAAAGGCATAGATAGCCACCCCCTCCACGAGCAGCGACAAATAAACCCACAGTCGCCCCTGCCAGCCGCTTCCCGTCTCGGGGCCGACGAGCATCGAGCAAAAAGCGCCCAGGCCGATCAAGAAGAGGCTGATGAACGTCAACAGGTCTTTGCGCACCTGCTCGGCGTCCTCCTTCTGGTGTTGAGCGGAAAGCTCCACGTCGTTTTCGGTCGCCATGTTTTCGGCCGCCATAATTCCTGCCTCCGGGCGCGTCACGATTGGATGGCAGGATGTTAACACGAGCTAGCGAGCGCGTCTAGCGGACAAGCAGGGCATTTGCACGAAATGGTCTTCCGTCCGATGATATTAGCCGACGGTCAATGCCCTGTGAGCCTGGCGGGGCACAGGCCAATGAACAGATGGAGAGACGTGGAGGTTCAGATGGATAGCGAGACCACTCAGTCGGCCCGTCCTTTCCGGCGGTTGCGCCCAGCCAGCGTCCGCGATGTGCGCATCACCGACTCGTTCTGGGCGCCCAAACTGCACACGCTGCGCACCGTGACGATCAATGACGCCTTTGACAAGTTCGAGCGCGACGGCGCCTTGGCCAATTTCGACCGCGTGGCGCAGGGGCTATCCGGCGGGCACTGCGGCTTCCCCTGGTTCGACGGCCTAGTCTGCGAGACCATCCGCGCCGCGTCCGACTTTATGCTGGCCGCCTACGACCCGCAGCTCGATGCGCGCCTGGATGGCTACATCGCGCGCATCGCCGCTGCCCAGGCCGCCGACCCCGACGGCTACCTCAACACCTACGTCACTCTGATGCAACCCGACAAGCGTTGGGGCGCCAATGGCGGCGATCAGTTGTGGTGCCACGAAGAGTACGACGCCGGTTGCCTGATCGAGGCGGGCGTGCACCACTATCGCGCTACCGGCAAGACCAGCTTGCTGGCGCTGGCCGTCCGTTTCGCTGATTATATGTGCGACCTTATGGGGCCGGCGCCCAAACGCAACATCGTCCCCTCGCACCCTCTGCCCGAGGAGGCATTCGTCGAGCTGTATCGCCTGTTGCGCGACCAGCCTGGCCTGGCCGACCGGCTCGGCAGCCGGGGCGACCCCCGGCGATACTTGGAGCTGGTTCGCTTTTGGATGGAAAGCCGGGGCAACCACGCCGGGCGCATCAGCTTGACCGAGTATGCCCAAGATCACCGCTCCCTGTTCGAGCAGCCCGAGGCGGTGGGCCATTCGGTGCGCGGGACGCTGCTCTACGCCGGCCTGGCGGCGCTGGCGGCGGAGGTGGACGATCCCCGCTACGCCGCGACCTCTTGGCGGCTGTGGCAGGATGTGGTCGAGCGCAAGATGTTCATCACCGGCGGCGTCGGCCCGATCAAGGAATACGAGGGCTTTGGCTACGGCTATTATCTGCCCAACACCGGCTATATCGAGACGTGCGCCGGCGTGGGCCTGGCCTTTTGGGCCAGCCGCATGGCGCAGGCGTTCGGCGGCGGGGGCTGCCTGGATGTCTATGAGCGCGTGATCTATAACAACGTGCTGGCAGGGGTGTCGCTGGCGGGCAACCGCTATTCCTACGAGAACCCGCTGCTCAGCAGAGGAACGATGCACCGCTGGGAATGGCACCGCTGCCCGTGCTGCCCACCCATGTTGCTCAAGCTGTACGCCGAGATGCCCGGCCTGATCTTGGCCCATGACGGGCAGGATGTTTATGTCAATCTCTATATCGGCAGCCGAGGCAAGGTCGCGCTGCCCGATGGCGCGGTCGAGGTTGCCATCGAAACCCGTTACCCCTGGGAGGGCGCAGTCAAGATCACGGTACGCCCAGGGGCCAGCCGCGCCTTCGGTTTGCGCCTGCGTATCCCCGCTTGGTGTCAGAGCTACGCCCTCCGCGTGAACGGCGAGGCGCAGCCCCGAGTCGAGATTGAGGATGGCTATGTGGCGCTAACGCGCGTCTGGCGAGATGGCGATGTCGTCGAGTTGGATCTGGCGATGCCCGTGCAACGCATCGCGTCGCACCCCTTTGTCAATTTCACGCGCGAGCAGGCGGCCATCCAGCGCGGCCCCGTCGTCTATTGCTTGGAAGGCGTGGATAACCCCGGCTGCGACGACCCCGTATTGGCGACAGACCCGCAGTTCCGGACGCAGTATCGGCCCGACCTGCTGGGCGGCGTCGTGACCATCGCCGCTAAGGATGCCGAGGGGCACGATCTGACCGCGATCCCCTATTATGCCTGGGATAACCGCCCCGCGCCGAGCGCCGAACGAGATCGGCTGCTGGTGTGGCTGCGGCAAGAAGATTGGTTCCGCCTGCGGCAGCCGCTAGACGCCGACGACCGCCGGGGCTGGGAACACACCCTGTATCGGCCCTTGCCCCTCTGATAGGGGCGCCAGCAGACCCAAATTAACGCATATGGGGGCGTAGGCGGGGTCGCCTGACGTTACGTTTGCCCTGGCCGATTTGCGTCCTTACGCAAAACGCTTATAATGCAACCGAGTTGCAGAAAGTGAGTTGCGCCATGTGCCAGGGATCGTACACGCCTAGACCGTCCCTCTCCGAAGACACGCTACACTCCGAGCGCCAGCGGCTGCGTCGGCTGCTGCGCGAACACGGCTATACCATCACCGCCCCGCGCCTGGCCATGTACGACGTGCTGCTGGACACCAACGATCACATCTGCGCCGAGCACATCCTCGACGCCATCAAGCGCGACCATCCCGCCTGGCGGGTCAACAAGACCACCGTCTATCGCACGCTGGATCTATTCCAGTCGCTCGGCTTGATCTATGAGATGAAGCGCGACGATGGCCGCGCCCAATACGAGCTGGCTTTGCATGGCCCTCACGGGCACCTATTGTGCAGCGTGTGCGGCGAATTGCAAGACCTCGCCCCGGCCACTGCCTCCGCCTGGCAGAGCGAGCTGGAATCGCGCTATGGCTTTCGCGTGGATCTGTCGCATCACGCCTTGTTGGGCGTCTGTTCGGCTTGCGCCCAGAACCCGTCGGGATAGGTGTTTTTATTTCGATCATTTTTGCAACTCAGTTGCAAAATCATACTCGAAGGAGCTGGATGGAAGATCAAAGCTTATTGGAGCGCGCGATTGCCTTTCACGGGCACCTGTGTCCGGGGTTGTTGATCGGCTACCGCGCCGCGCTGATCGCCCTGCGCGAACTGGGCGTGCAGCGCGCTTACGATGAAGAGCTGGTGGCCATCTCTGAGACCGACGCCTGCGGGGTAGATGCGGTGCAATTCCTGACGGGCTGCACCGTCGGCAAGGGCAACCTGATCTTGCGCGATTGGGGTAAGCAGGTCTTTACCTTTGGTCGCCGCAGCAATGGACGCATGGTGCGCGTGGCGTTGCGCTATAACGCCGCGTCGCGGGAAGAGGACAAGGAACTGCCCGACGGCGAGCGCCGGCAGCGCATGAGGGATCGAATGCAAACCATGAGCGACGAAGAGCTTTACGATGTGCGCTGGGTGGACGCTCCCTTGCCCGGCCCGGCGCGTCTGTTCAAGACGGTGCGGTGCAGCCAATGCGGCGAGGGAGTGATGGAGGCCCGCGCCCACTTGCGCGACGGCCAGCCTGTCTGCCCCGAATGCTACGGCGAGGTCTATACCCGGCGCTTCTGAACACCGCCAGTGATGCTCACGACGAACCAACCCATAGGGAGGCCCTGATCTCATGCAAACACGAAGGTTTGCTCTAGCCATCGTTCTTGGCGTTGCGCTCTTGTTGGCGGGCTGCGCGCCCGCCGCTGCGCCCACCCCTATCCCGGCGCAACCCACTGCCGCGCCGGCGCCCACCGAGGCCGCCACACAAGCGCCCGCTACCGTGGTGCCCACGGCGCGCCCAGAACCCACTGCCGCCCCCACCCAAGCGCCAGCAACGGAAGCGGCCCCGACAGTGGTTGCCCCGACAGCGGAGAGCGCCGCCACGGGAGAGACGGTCACATTCATCATGCCCGGCGAGGATTACGGCTATCCATCGCCGTTCGCTTTTTACCCTCGCGGGCCTGGCTATCTGCGCATGTCGTACCTGTTCGACACGTTGATCTGGAAAGACGGCCAAGGCTACATCCCCTGGTTGGCGGAGGATTGGCAAGTCGCCGAGGACGGCGTGACCTGGACGTTCACCCTGCGCCAGGGCGTGAAATGGCACGACGGCCAGCCGTTAACGGCGGAGGACGTGGTGTTCAGTTTCCAGTATTTCCAAGACAAGCTAGAGAAGGGCATGGTCAAGTGGGGCTGGCCGCTCGGTAAGGTAGCCTCCGCCGAGATAGCCGATAACGGCCGCACGGTGATCGTGCGGATGAAGGCGCCCACCGCCGGCCTGCTCACCGACCTGTTCGGCTCGCTGCCCATCATCCCCCAGCACATTTGGGCCGATGTGGACGATCCCCTCACCAAGCTGGACGAAGAGGCGGTCATCGGCAGCGGCATGTTCCGCCTACGCGAATACAGCAAAGAAGAGGGCCGCTACGTCTATGACGCCAACCCCGATTTCTTCCTGGGCAAGCCTTCGGTGGATCAGTTGAGCTTTGTGAAGGTCAAGGACGCCGCCCTGTCGCTGTTGGCGGGAGAGGTGGACGAAGCCAGTTTTTCGGGCAAGGGGGTCGCCTCGGTGCGCGAATTGCAGACCCAGCCCGAGTTCAAGATCGCCGAAGGCCCCAGCGACTGGGTGCTCAAGCTGTATTTCAACACCACCCGCGCACCTCTGGATCAAAAAGCGACGCGGCAGGCCATCGCCTATGCAATCAATCGCCAAGAGATCGTCGAAAAGGAGCAGAGGGGCTGCGCTATCGTGGC